>JAAYMK010000050.1 GCA_012521405.1 Bacillota bacterium | reverse complement strand
GATGGTATTAAAGCACAAGTTAAATATCCTCATGTAACTTGCAGTGCTGAAGGCCATGTAAGCCACATCCTGGCAGCTCGGCTGAGTAGCCGTCCGATGGCATGGAGCGTTACCGGAGCAGAACAGAACTAGATCAGCTTTGAGAAAGTTAAATGAACGTTGTTTCGTGTAAATGATGTGGGGTTCAATAAAACCTAAAGTGTCTTGACACTATCGTTACTGTTCGTTAACTTGCATCTAGAACTTGCTATCAGTTATAATGGAAGCTAGTGAATATTTGGTCGCAAACAAAACCAAGGAGGTGAGCTTTATTGGCAAATGGCTCAGGAAAAAAGAAAGCAAAAAAGAAAACCAGAAAAACAAAGAAAATACAGATCATCCCTTTGGGCGGAATTGGGGAGATCGGTAAAAATATGTATGTTCTCCGCTATGAGGAGGACATTATCGTCATTGATTGCGGTCTGGCTTTTCCTACGGACGAAATGCTTGGCATTGATGTGGTTATACCGGACATCACCTACTTGATGGAAAACAAGGATAAAATTAAAGCCATCTTATTAACACACGGGCATGAAGATCATATCGGGGGACTTCCCTATGTGCTCAAGCAGATAAATGTGCCTATCTACGGAACCAAATTGACGCTAGGTTTGGTGGAAGTTAAACTGCGGGAGCATAATATGTTGCATAATTGTTCCTTAAATGTCATCAGTGCAGAGGACAGGCTTGATATAGGTACTTTTAAGATTGAATTCTTCCGCGTAAATCACAGTATTCCCGATTCAGTGGGGATTGCCATCAAAACCCCTGTCGGTACGGTAGTCTATACAGGAGATTTTAAATTTGACCAGACTCCGGTCAATGGCAAGCCTACTGATTACTATCGTTTGGCACGTTTAGGGGAAAGAGGTGTACTTGTAGCCCTCTCTGACAGCACAAATGCAGAACGTCCCGGCTATACTTTGTCTGAGCGGGAAGTAGGCAACTCCATTATGGAAATTTTTAGAACAGCCAAACAGCGCATCATCCTAGCCACCTTTGCCTCTAATATACATCGGATCCAACAGGTAATCGATGCGGCTGTTTACTATAAAAGAAAAGTTGCTGTGGTAGGGCGCAGTATGTTGAACGTGGTTTCCATCGCCCAGGAGCTGGGCTACCTGCATGCCCCTGAAGGTACCATTTTAGATATTGATGATATGAACACAATGCCGCCTCACAAGACGGTTATTCTCACCACAGGCAGCCAGGGAGAACCTATGTCTGCCCTGACACGGATTTCCCGCAATGAACACCGTAAAGTGGAAATCATGCCGGGTGATACGGTGATTATTTCCGCCACTCCGGTTCCCGGTAATGAAAAGCTTGTTTCACGCACCATTGACAACTTGTTTGCGCGGGGTGCCAATGTAATTTATGAAAGTATTTCGGGTGTTCATGTTTCCGGACACGGCTCACAGGAAGAATTAAAATTAATGCTTAATTTATTAAAACCAAAATATTTTATTCCTGTGCATGGCGAACCGCGACATCTCATCCACCATGCCCAATTGGCTACTAAAGTAGGTATCCCCGAGGATAATATCTTTGTCATTGAGAACGGTCAGATCCTGGAATTTACTTCTCGCTCCGGCCACGTTAGCGGGACGGTTACCTCCGGTCAGATTTTAGTTGACGGTTTGGGCGTTGGTGATGTGGGCAATATTGTCTTACGGGACCGTAAATTGTTGTCAGAAGACGGGATTTTTATTGTGGCCATGACCATTGAAAAAGAAACGGGACAAATCGTGAGCGGCCCGGAAATTTATTCCCGGGGTTTTGTTTATGTGCGTGAATCAGAGAGCTTAATGGACGAAACGCGTGATCATGTTTGCAAAACATTGGCCAAAGTGGTGAACGGTGCCAAAACTGACTGGTCTGGGGTGAAAAACCAAATTCGTGATTCCCTTACCCGCTATATTTGGGAAAAAATGCATCGCAGGCCCATGATTTTACCGATTATCATGGAAATTTAGTTCTTTGTCTGCGGATAGGCAGCAAATAAGTATAAGTACGCGTTGAGGCGAAATACTAGTACAGAGACTCCCAAGAGGAAGTGATGCCGTCATGAAACCATCCCCAAAACAAAAAAAACCACAAATCATCAGACGGCGCCAAATGCCTAGTCCGCCAACAAAGGAAAATACACAAAAAGAGGTAAATGCCACCCAAACTATTCAGCAGCTAGGACAAACAAATGTTGCCACCGTGCAACCGGATAGTGGTATCCATACCATATCCATCATTGGGCAGATTGAAGGCCACTTGACTCTCCCCCCGCAAAACAAGACGACCAAATATGAACATGTCATTCCGCAGCTGGTGGCCATTGAACAAAATCCCAATATTCGCGGCTTGCTCGTTATCCTCAATACAGTGGGGGGAGATGTGGAGGCGGGCTTGGCCATTGCTGAAATGATTGACACTTTGTCTAAACCCACTGTCTCTTTGGTTCTTGGTGGAGGCCACAGCATTGGTGTACCCATTGCCGTTAGTGCCGACTATTCTTTTATTACCGAAACTGCCACCATGACTATCCACCCTATCCGTTTAAGCGGTTTAGTCATCGGCGTTCCGCAAACTTACGAATATTTGGATAAAATGCAGGATCGGGTGATCAAATTTGTCACGAAACACTCACGCATTACAGAAGAAAAATTTCGCCAGTTAATGTTTTGTACAAATCAATTGGCCCGTGATATTGGTACGGTGATGGTTGGCAAGGATGCGGTTAGTGTAGGCCTCATTGACGAGGTGGGCGGGCTAAGTCAGGCAGTAAAAAAGCTGCAGGAAATGATAAATGAGCGCAAAGAAAAAGAGGTGCTTCACTAATGCTGTGGACAATTATGCCTCTTGCGCTGGTTATGGAGGGAAGCGAAACTTTTAAGCCTCAATATAGGGAAATTAGGCGCAATAATGCCATCATCATTGTGGAAGAGTCGGACCCTGTAACTGCTAAAATTGTGAGAGTCATTTCTACCAATCCCAGTGATTATTTAAATCCGGCCTTACAACCGGGAAATATAATTAAGCTTGAAGCCATTGACTACCAATAAACAGTCTGCTTGGCAGGCTGTTTATTTTTATAAACGCAAAATTGGCAAATATTGCGCAAAGGTTAAACATACATATAATAAGGTGATCTTTGTGCAAATGCTGCTGGCTGTTCTTTGCGGGTTAGGCCTTTTTTTACTGGGGTTAAAGCTGATGTCACTGGGTTTGGAAGCACTCTGGAGTACTGCTTTTGCTGCTGCCTTACACCGTTATACACAAAATAGATTTTCGGCTTTTCTTTGTGGTTTGCTTTTTACCGCCTTAACCCAAAGCAGTTCCCTGGCTACCGTTCTTGTGGTGGGGATTGTTGATGCCGGTCTCATGTCTTTGCCGGCCGCCATCAGTGTAATTATTGGCGCTAATGTGGGTACCACCCTTACCGGACAGCTTATTTCTTTCCAGCTGATTCAATATGCACTCCCCCTGGCGGCGCTAGGTTTTTTGCTGTTTGCGATAGGTAAGGGAAAATACCGGCAGGCCGGAAAAGCTTTAATGGGTTTAGGCATACTTTTATTTGGACTCAGAATCATGGGAGAAGCTCTCATTCCCCTAAGTACTAAAGCTTGGTTTAGTAAAGTACTACAAATTGCCGGCATTCACCCCTTTTGGGGAATTGTAGCCGGTGCTCTGACCACAGCCGTCATACAAAGTTCAAGTGCTGTCATTGGTGTTACGATTACCATGGCACAAAAAGGAATGGTGGATTTATCCGGCGGTATTGCCATCATGTTGGGGGCCGATGTGGGTACCTGCGTCACGGCACTGGTGGCAAGTTTGGGCAGCAAGCTTTCGGCCCGGCAAGCGGCAGTGGCGCATCTGCTATTTAATTTGTTTAGTTTATGTTTTGTACTGCCTATATTTCCTTTTTTTGCTAGTCTTGCCGCCGCTTCCGCTGCTTCGGTACCACGACAACTGGCTAATGCACATACTTTTTATAATCTCACCGGAGCAGTAGTCATCTTACTTTGGTTAACACCTTTTCAAAGATTGACGGAAACGCTGCTAAAAGCAGATTATTCACAGAAAAGGAGGATTTTCTTCCTTTTTAGCGAAGTCATACGCAAATGGTTTTAAAATTCAAAGAGGAGGCCTTTATGGGAACATTTGAAGGAATTATCCTAGGTATTATCCAAGGCTTGACGGAGTTTTTACCTGTTTCCAGTTCGGGACATTTAGTAATCTTTCAAGAACTACTAGGTATCAGCGCTACAGGGGTTACATTTGAAGTCATGGTTCATTTTGCCACACTTTTATCGGTGCTTTTTGTCTTCGGTCATGATATTATCCGTTTGGCAAAAAATGCTCTGCACCGGAACCAGGAAAGACATTTTCTCCTCATGCTGCTTTTAGGCATTATTCCCACAGGCCTCATGGGTGTTTTGCTTGGTGATTTTTTCAGCAAACTTTACGATTCTCCCCTCATCACAGGTTTTATGCTTTTGGTTACAGGCTGTATTCTCTTTACTCTTTACCGGATTAAACCGGGTCAGAAAAATGAAGAAACTATGACAGCTCTTGATGCGCTGCTGATTAGTGTTGCTCAAGGAATTGCCATTATCCCCGGCATTTCACGCAGCGGCTCCACCATTACCGCTGCCATCTGGCGTGGACTTAACCGGGAAACGGCCGTACGCTTTTCTTTTCTTGTTTCCATTCCGGTAATTTTGGGAGCAACCGTCTTGGAATTAAAGGAGCTGCCAGCAGTAGGTTTTACTATGTTTTCCGGCGGTATGCTGGCGGGTATGGTTGCAGCCTTTATTTCAGGAATTGTTGCCATCCGTTTTTTTATTAAACTACTGGCTGCCGGCCGCTTCCACTATTTTGCTTATTATTGTTGGTTTGTCGGTCTTTTAGTGGTTTGTTCACATTATTTGTTTTAAGGTAAAGCAGGTGTAGCTGATGACTGTCAAAGAGGAAATTAAACAGCAAGTTAAAGCAATCATAATTATGGCTCTTTCAGCGCTGGCCTTTGCTGCTTTACTTTTTCCCCGGCAAACCGGAGAAGTGGGCGAATTTATCCATAATGTACTCCGCACCTTACTTGGTGATATTTCAGTCTTTGTACCGGCTTTACTGATTATAAACGGACTTTTAACCATCCTGCCCTGGAAAATTCCCAATTTAGAACTGCGCAAGTTAGGTGTCCTGTTACTGCTGGTAATTCTGCTTGTTTTTGCCCATCTTCAAGCAATGGAAAGGCAGATGAATTTAGTCAGTGACTTGGGGGTTTATAAAGCCAGCTTGCGTCTAGGTCTGCAGCAACAGGGAGGCGGTCTTTTTGGTGCCGTTTTTGCCCTGATCCTTTATTTTTTGTTTCGCGATGTAGGCAGTTATATTGTGCTTTTGGCTCTCACTTTAATTTCTTTCATCTTTATTACCAATATTTCTCTCAGCCGGTTATTTTCAACCGCTTGGCGCCTTATCTCTTTATCCTTCCGGGCTTTATGGCTTGGCCTGAAAAAAAGCGGCAATTTCATAACGTCATTTTTTGCCGCCGGCTCCGATGGTGATGCCGGCGAAGCAGAGGAAGAAAATACTGCTTTGGAGCATAGTTTAAGCCAAGAAGAAGAAAAATTTTTACCAAAAGAAGATAATTCCTTGCCTGCAACTCTTTTTTCCGTTGAGGACAAGCCTGCTGCTGTCGAAGCAAATATTGTTGCTTTTCCTGCTAAAGAAGAATTTAAACAACCGCTTCAGGAAAAATTAGTTTTTACTGAGCCCCAAGCGCCAAAAAATTTTTCCCCGGCTGAAAACAGTAAGGATGACAATTATCAACTTCCCCCCCTTGACATTTTACCTAAAGTTAAACAACGCCGCAGCGCGCAGACACAAAAATCTTTGGCAGAACAAGCGAAAATTTTGGAACGTACCTTAGACAGCTTTGGCGTCAAAGCACATATTACCGATGTACAAGCCGGTCCTACCGTAACGCGCTTTGAACTGCAACCGGAAATCGGTGTGAAAGTAAGTAAAATTGTTTCTTTGGCAGATGACTTGGCGCTTAATCTGGCTGCCTCTGATGTGAGGATAGAGGCGCCAATACCGGGTAAAGCTGCCGTGGGCATAGAAGTACCCAATAAAGTCATTGCTCCGGTTTATTTACGTGAAGTCTTGGAAAATGAGCAATTCCAAAAATCACCTTCTGTACTTACAGTAGCCCTGGGCAAAGATATTACCGGTGCCCCTGTCGTTGCTGATTTGATGAAGATGCCGCACCTTTTAATCGCCGGCTCTACCGGTTCGGGAAAAAGTGTTTGTCTCAACGCCCTCATTGCCAGTATTCTTTTTAAAGCACATCCCCAAGAAGTTAAATTTGTCATGATCGATCCCAAAGTGGTAGAGCTTAGTGTCTATAACGGCATTCCCCATTTATTGATGCCTGTAGTTTCTGATCCCAAAAGAGCTTCACTGGCGTTAAAAAATATGGTTAAAGAAATGACACGCCGTTACGAATTATTTGCCGCGGAAAGTGTCCGCGACATTCATGGTTACAATGAACGCAAGCGGCAGGAAAACAAGGAAATGGAACAGTTGCCCTTTATTGTGGTGATTATTGATGAGTTGGCTGATTTAATGATGGTGGCGGCGGCAGATGTGGAAGATTCCATTGCCCGCTTGGCACAAATGTCGCGGGCGGCTGGTATCCATTTAGTTATTGCTACACAGCGGCCGTCTGTGGACGTTATTACCGGAGTCATTAAAGCCAATATAACCTCCCGTATTGCCTTTGCCGTTTCCAGCCAAGCCGACTCCCGTACCATTTTGGATATGGGAGGGGCGGAAAAATTGCTTGGCCGCGGCGATGCCCTTTTTCACCCCATTGGACAACCCAAACCTTTCCGTATCCAAGGAGCTTTTATACACGAACGTGAACTAAATCACCTGTTGGAATTTATCAAAAAACAGGGTGAACCCGAATATTCTGAGCAACTTTTGCCGGAAGAAAATGAAGTGGAAGATTTTTACGAAGAAGACGAACTATTTCCTGATGCAGTAATGCTCTTTGCCGAAACCGGTACCGCCTCCATTTCACTTTTACAAAGACGCTTCCGCATTGGTTATACCCGGGCAGCACGGTTGGTTGATGATATGGAGAGGCGTGGTTTTATCGGCAAATTTGAAGGCAGTAAGCCGAGGGAAGTCTTGATTACGGTTGAGCAAGCCAAAAAGCTGCTCTTTGAACGTGAATCAGTGTAAGACAGGAGAAAGTGAGGTGAAGATATGACAGAAATTGGTTCGGAACTAAAAAATGCCCGCGAAAATCTTGGCCTGACTCTTGACGAGATCATGGACCGGACCATGATCCCCAAGAAACAACTTAAAGCCCTAGAAGAAGAAAAATTTGATGTTTTTCCTGGGGAAGTATATTTAAAAGGAGCGCTGCGCAAATATGCCACTGAATTGGGCTTAAACGCAGATGAGCTACTTGATCGTTATAAACGCACAAAAGCAAAAACCGCTGAAGAGGAAGAAGAGATTTTTACATATAAAAAAAGTAATCGCCAGCAAAAAAGCAGCAAAACACCTGTAAAGCGAAAGCGCCTCAAAGTGGGACGCTTAATAGGAATGCTCCTTATCCTGCTGGTTCTGCTCACTGCTTTTCACACATTAGTGGAGCTATATGAAAGAAGGCAGTCTTCACCTCCGCTGCAAAATGAGCAGCCGCAAAATGAACAGCTTCCCGATGAGTTGCCGGAACCCTTTGAACCGGAACCGGCGGAACCGGAAGAACCTGAACAACCGGAAATTCCTTCCGTACAGGTAGAGCAAGACCCGGAGGCAGAAGGGGTGCGCTTTGTTGTCTATCATGCCGACAGCATTGAAGCCGAGCTTGCTTTTACCGGGGCTTGCTGGATTCGTGTCCTGGCGGACGGGGATACTATCTTTGAAGGAACACTGCAGCATGGACAAACAAAAACTGTTACCGCAGAGCACGAGTTAAGTATTCGCTTAGGCAACCCGCCGGTGACACAATTGACAATTAACGAACAGCCGGTACAGCTGCCCGAAACTGTTCACCCTTATACGTTAACGATTATGCGTGAAGAATAATTTTTCTCAACTTAAAAACAACCTTTTGCCCAAAGGGTTGTTTTTTTATTTTTTGACAAGCCTTAGTTCCTCCTTTATACTAAATTAGTAATTTAAGCTTGTGGAGGCGTAAAAATGTCGGTAATTAATGTAGCCTTAATTGCCCTTGGTTGTGCGAAAAATCTGGTGGACAGCGAAATTATTTCGGCAAGTTTAGTCGCATCCGGTTTTAAACTTATCACCGACCCGGAAGAGGCCGAGGTAATTATTGTAAATACCTGTGGTTTTATTGATAGTGCCAAGGAAGAGTCTATCGCAAAAATTCTGGCAATGGCTCAATATAAAAAGAAAAAATGCCGCGCTTTAATTGCGGCAGGCTGCCTGGCACAGCGCTATGGCGAGGAACTTTTGGCGGAAATTCCTGAGCTTGACGGTATCTTTGGCATCAATGATCTTAATGCAGCAGTAATAACTATCAAGCAGGCCCTTGCGGGAAAGCAAGCAGTTTACTTGTGCGGTGAATATGATATTCCTGAAGATGCACCACGACTTTTATCTACCCCCGGTCATACTGCATATCTAAAAATTGCCGAGGGTTGCGATAATCACTGTACCTATTGTGCCATTCCCGCCATCCGCGGACCGTACCGCAGTCGTCAAGCCGCAGCGATTTTAGCGGAGGCGGAAAAACTGGCAGGGCAGGGAGTAAAGGAAATTAACCTTATTGCTCAAGATATTACTTTGTATGGCCGGGATAAAGCAGAAAATCTAACTTTGCCGGCATTGCTTCGGCGATTGGCAAAGATTGACGGCATAAAATGGATCCGCCTGCTTTATGCCTATCCGGACCATATTGATGACGCTTTGCTTCAAACCATGGCGGAGTTGGAAAAAGTTTGCCCCTACTTGGATCTACCACTGCAGCACGGCTCCAATGAGATTTTGCGCCGCATGGGGCGAAAACTGACAGTGGAGAAAATCTTGGCACTACTGGATAAACTGCGCCGCCATGTGCCCGGTATTGTTCTGCGTTCCTCTTTCATTGTCGGTTTTCCCGGTGAAACTGAAGCTGATTTTAAAGCACTACTGCATTTTTTGCAGGAAGCTCAATTGGATCGAGTCGGTTTTTTTACGTATTCTCAAGAAGAAGGAACGCCTGCAGCAAGTTTTCCCGAGCAAATCCCTGAGGCATGTAAAAGGGAACGGCTGGAAGAAGCCATTGCCGTCCAAAGCGCCATTGTGGAGAAAAAACAAAAGGCACTTATTGGCCGTCGTTTAGAAGTATTGGTTGACGGCCGTTCCGCCCAGGACCCCAATATTTTACTAGCACGTTCTTATATGCAGGCACCGGAAGTGGACGGCTATATTCGCTTACGTACCACAAACCTGAAGACAGGTCCTTTTCTCCCGGTGGTAATTGAAGGATTTGAGGGGTATGATTTGCTTGGCAGTCCGGTAAAAACAGAAAAGTAAATAGTAGCATTAATAAAAAAAACCTCACCGCTATGGCGGTGAGGTTTTTTAGGATGATAAGGCCTGGGGCTATAGGAAGTACGTAGTATTTCCAGTTGGAATGGCCCAAGCTGTATGTTATAATGTTTTATGTAAACTAGTGTCTGGGTCAGGAAGGGCGATAAAATGAAAAATTTTCACTGGCAAGCGGCTGTGCTGGCGTTTGTTTTGACTTTAGGCATAGCCATGGGGGTAATTTATGTGCGGCGCCAGCCTTTTTATCATGAGCCGCTTTTAAATCAGATAAAAAATCTTGATTTTGTGGAAGAAGTAAAGTTAGAACCAGAGCAAAAGGTGGTCATTATTTCTCTACAAGCCGTGGACAATTTGGCTGAAACTTATCAGGCGCTAAAGCAACAAATCAATACAGTTTTAGGCCCCGAATACCGCCTGGAGCTAAAAGATAAACGCAACGGAGATTTGCAAGAAGCTTATCTGGCAGTACACTTGCTTTTATATGAAGCCCAGCAACGCGGCAATTACGGGGAAATCAGCCAAAAAATAGCACAAGTACTGGAAGCCTATCACCTGGAAAAACATATACTGCTGGTTGATGAAGAAAATATTTATTTGCAAATCCAAAATAAAAATGCTTATTTGTACGAAATTATTGCCCGCCGGCAGGAGAAAGAGGGTGAACATGCATGATCAAGGAAATTGCCTTGGGTGTAGTTGCCGCCCTTTTTATAGTTTTTTTATGGCAGGGCATTAATGTGGCACCTCTTCTTTTTCTGGCCGGGATGTCTGCCCTTTTATACTTTTTGCTGCAGACACGCAGCGGTTTCAACAGCAAAAATTTTTCCCTTGTTAACAATGACAAAGCACATAACTTGGTTAAGTTTGAACAAATCGGGGGGCAGGAAACGGCCAAAAAAGAACTACTGGAAGCTTTAGATTTTATCCGCTATCCGCACAAGGTGGCCAAAATGGGAATTCGCCCTTTAAAAGGAATACTCTTGGTTGGTCCCCCGGGAACGGGGAAGACGCTTTTGGCAAAGGCCGCCGCCACTTATACAGATTCTGTTTTTTTAGCGGCCAGTGGCTCTGAATTTATTGAAATGTATGCCGGCGTAGGGGCACAACGGATCCGGCAAATTTTTGCTCAAGCAAAAAATCTGGCACGTAAAGAAAATAAAAAAAGTGCAATTATCTTTATTGATGAAATTGAAATCCTGGGTGGTAAACGCGGAACTCATCTTTCTCATCATGAATATGATCAGACACTGAATCAGCTTTTAGTGGAAATGGACGGTATGAGCACGGATAAAGGAGTAAGAACCCTTGTTATTGGGGCAACCAACCGGGCTGATTTATTGGACAATGCTTTGGTGCGTCCAGGTCGTTTTGACCGGATTGTACAAGTTGACCTGCCCGATGTGGTGGCAAGAAAAGAAATCTTAAAACTACATGTGGCCAATAAACCCCTTGATGCCAATGTGGATTTGGACCAACTGGCACGGGAAACCTTCGGCTTTTCCGGTGCTCATTTGGAAAGTGTCGCCAACGAGGCTGCCATTTTAGCCATGCGTGAGCGGCAGGAACGCATTACACAAAAACATTTTCACGATGCCATTGAGAAAGTCATGATGGGGGAGAAACTGGAACGTAAACCGGATAAAGCTGAGTTATGGCGTGTGGCCGTCCATGAAATCGGCCATGCACTGGCCAGTGAGAGAGTCCG
The DNA here is from genome assembly GCA_012521405.1 of Bacillota bacterium. Taxonomy (GTDB): domain Bacteria; phylum Bacillota; class Dethiobacteria; order Dethiobacterales; family Dethiobacteraceae; genus JAAYSO01. The sequence continues at coordinate 58,197 of JAAYMK010000050.1, read as the reverse complement.
CCCCGGGTCCGTTTCCAACGTTACCACAACTCCCAGGGGGAAAGCGCTGGGTTATATGCGGCAAAGCCCGGAAAATGACAGCTACCTTTATACACAACAGTATTTGGAAGGGCAGATTTTCGTCATGGTAGCCGGTGCCGCAGCCGAAGAAATTATCTTGGGTAACCGCTCTACAGGTGCCTGCAATGATTTTGAGCAAGCCGTCAAAGTGGCGAAACAAATGCTTGCTGCCGGGATGTCCGCTTTAGGCACTGTCTCCCTGGAGGATCTCCCCAAGTCTTTACTTCACCGGGAAATCCAACAAATTATTGCCCGTCAACAGGCAAATGCAGAGGAATATCTTTCCCGGAAACATAATTTAATTGTCGAATTGGCAGAAATACTCATGCATGAAGAAAGAATCAGCGGCGAATTTATCCGAACCCGCTTACAAGAAGAGCAAAAATGTGCCGGATAATCTTTTTCGCCAAAAGAGGAAAACGGGTTCCGTCAAAGGAGCCCGTTTTTTTTTGCAGTTAATACTTTGCGCCAATTTATTTTTCAAACATTTTCATGCTAAAAAGAATGACCTTTTCAGCAATGGATGCCATTTCTTGTGGTGACTGCTTCATACCGTTTGCCAACCAATAGCGGATTAATCCCATAAAACCGGAAGCAATAAAGGCGTAAGTGGCGTCAAGGAGTTCAAGATTATCAACATGATAGATTTTTTGCCATTCCTCAATATATTTATGCTTGCCATAGTTTAAAACTTTTTCAATAAATTCACTGTCACCTTTGTCGCCCAATAAAAATAAGCACATCTCTAAATTTTCCACTAAAAAATTAAAAATTTCCAGGAATAAGGGCAGGGGAGATTGATCGGCGGAAAAATGAATTCTTTCTTGATAGACTTCTTTGTTTAATGTATAGCGGTCCAGTGTTTTTTGCACATCTTCATACATTTCTTTTTCAATGGAGTCAAGCAGGTCATAAATATCACGATAGTGATTATAAAAAGTAGCCCGATTTATATCAACAAGTTCTGTCAGTTCCTTTACCGTAATTTCATTGATAGACTTTTCTTTCATTAACTGCAGCAGGCCATTGCGCAATGCTTCTTTTGTTTTGCGCACACGCCTGTCTTCTTTAGAAGCCATTTTTTCACATCCTCTCCGAGTAATTATACAAATCTCTGGGGCCTGTAGATTAGGCAACAAGCAGCAAAGTATTGATTATTGCTAAAAGGTTCTAGTTATAGGATAATATACACGTGACGATTTGTAAACATCTGTCGAACAAAAGGAGCGAAAAAGATGAATTTAGTTGCCAAAATTATTGCCCACAAAAATCTGATTCTGATTTTCTTTTGCGTAGCGGCATTAGTTTGTGCTTTTTTACAGGCCGGCGTCCAAGTCAATTACAACCTTGCAGATTATTTGCCTCGCAATGCTCCGTCCACTGTGGCTTTGGAGATAATGCAAGAAGAATTTACCCGCTCAATCCCCAATGCTCGCGTCTTTGTACCTGACATTACTTTAGTGGAGGCGTTGCACTTCAAACAAGAATTAGCGAAAATACCGGGCGTTGAGCATGTTTTATGGTTGGATGACGTGATTAACGTTTATGAGCCGCTGGCCATGGCTGACCCGGAAACAGTGGATGCTTGGTATAAAAACGGCGATGCTTTATTTACAGTAACGTTAACGGAAGAAAACATCAAAAAAACCCTTGAGCACATTTATGCACTTGTAGGTGAAAAGGGTGCTGTTTCCGGTCAGGCAGTTGATTTAGTGGCAGCACAAACTGCTGCCGAGGAAGAAGTAAAACAAGTAATGCTCTTTTTCGTTCCGTTAATTATCTTGATACTTTTGCTGGCAACCAGCTCCTGGTTAGAACCGCTTTTATTTTTAGCAACTTTAGGTATTTCCATTTTAATTAATATGGGCACAAATATTTTTTTTGGTGAAATTTCCTTTATCACCCAAGCCGTCAGCCCGGTACTGCAGTTGGCGGTTTCCATGGATTATGCCATTTTTTTGCTGGCTCGTTTTGCACAATTCCGGCAGGAGGGCCTTGCCCCACCCGAAGCCATGAAGCAGGCGGTGTCTAAAGCTGCGCCTACCATCGTGGCCAGCGCCGTCACTACCGTTTTTGGCTTTTTGGCTTTAATTTTTATGCAATTTGCCGTGGGACCCGATATGGGCGTCGTAATGGCAAAGGGTATAGTTTTAAGTTTGCTGTCTGTACTGGTGTTTTTGCCGGCTTTAACTTTATCTACATATAAACTGTTGGAAAAAACGCGCCACCGGCCCTTGATGCCTTCTTTTGCCGCTTTCAGTAATTTCGTGACGCGTTTAGGAGTACCGCTTTTCATCATTATCGGTTTTCTCATCATCCCTAGTTTTCTGGCACAAAAGCAAAACCACTTTATTTACGGGGCAGGAGATTTAGGGCAAAGTGGCAGACCCGCCAGAGACGCAAAATTGATTGAAGAAAATTTCGGCAAATTGACTCAACTGGTTTTAATGGTCCCCCGGGACAATTGGGGAAAAGAAAAAATGCTTACGGCAAAACTACAAGAAATTCCCCAAGTTGTTTCCGTGACGTCCTATGATGAACTGATCGGGGCTGAAATACCGCCTGACTTTTTGCCGGCGGGGGAAAGAGAGCAATTTATTTCGCCCCACTACAGTCGGATTATGATTGACACCAATACCGTTACTGAAAGCGCCGCTGCTTTTTCCGTGGTAGAACAAGTTAGAAACTTGGCGGCGGCACAGTACGGAAGCCATTACCATTTGCTTGGTCCCAGTGTCAATATTTACGACATTAAAGAGACTGTCACGGCTGACAGTACAGTGGTTAACGGTATTGCCATCCTGGCCATTGGTCTGGTTTTATTGCTTGGTTTTCGTTCATTGTCATTACCTTTTATTCTGCTTTTAACTATAGAAGGTGCCATCTGGATGAACCTGGCTATACCTTATTTTCTCAATACATCTTTAAACTACATTGGTTTTTTGATCATTAGCAGCGTCCAACTGGGGGCAACGGTAGATTATGGTATTCTCTATACACACCACTACCTGGATAACCGTAAAGTAATGCCTAAAAAAGCAGCTGGCCAAAAAGCTTTACAGGAAACAACGGCATCAATTTTAACTCCGGCCGGCATTCTTTTTGCGGGCGGGTTGATTCTATATCTGATTTCAACAAATAGCATCGTTAAAGAATTAGGTCTGGTTTTAGGGCGCGGGGCACTTTTATCAGCTTTTATGGTCCTGTTATTCTTACCAAATTTATTGCTGCTTTGTGATGGTTTAATCGGGAAAACAACGCTTTTGATAAAATTATTTAAATCTGGGAGTGAAGAAACTTGCGGAAAATAAAAAAATTAGTATCTCTAATTGTCGCTTTAGGGATCCTGATGGGTTCAACGCTTTTATTTGCCGCCAAGGATCAGTCACCGACGCCAAAGGATGAAACTGTTTACGGCATTTTGGCGGCAGACGGTACAGTGAAAGAAATTTATGTGGTCAATGGCTTTAGTCTCGATAAACCCGGCACCATTGTTGATTTTGGTGATTATACCGAGGTCAGTAATCTTACCACCACAGAAGAAATAAAAAATGCAAATAAGCAAATCCGCGTCGCCGCCGGTAAAGGGCGTTTCTTTTACCAAGGTAAATTAGCCAAGACGGAATTGCCTTGGCGTTTTAAAATATCCTATCGTTTGGACGGCCGGGAAATAACAGCCCAGGAATTGGCGGGCAAAAGCGGGTTGTGGGAGCTGGTACTGGAAATAAAAAAGAACCCCCATGTGGATCCATGGTATTATGAAAATATGACCCTGCAAGTTTTCCTTACCCTGGATACGGAAAAATTCAGCGAGATTAAAACCGAAGGAGCCACCATCGTCAGTGCCGGCAAAGATAAACAACTAAACTATACTGTTTTCCCCGGCAGAGAACAGACCATCACCTTGTCCGCCAAGGTTAATGCATTTTCCCTGCCACCGGTACAATTTAGCGGCATAATGATGCAGTTGCCGCTTGCAGGGGAAAACCTGGATACACTTACTGCATCCTTTGCAGAATTTAAATCCGGCCTTGCGGAATTGGACCGGGGTGCACAAAAACTACAAACCGGTACCGGTGAACTGGCTGACGGCCTGCAAGTGCTTGCAGGCGGAGGCCAACAACTTGCTTCCGGTTTAAAACAACTGCAAGCCAATATGCATGCTTTTGCTGAGGGCACTGGGAAACTATCGTCAGCTGCAGCCGAAGTAGATAATGGTGCGTCTCAACTCTCTACCGGTCTCACGCAACTGGCAAGGGAAAATGACGCTCTGCTGGCAGGTGCAGAGCAAATTTTTGCCGCGCTCTTGGCTTCAGCCAATGCACAATTAGAACCTCTTTTAAAGCAGCTTCAATCTCTGAACGTAACAGTGGAACCGCTTACTGCAGAAAATTATGCCGTTGTCTTGGCAGATTTATCGACCCGGTTGCCACAACTACCCGGCGGCAGCGCTTATGTCTCCATGCTGTCTGCTTTAAAATCCCAACTTGACGGTTATAAGCAATTTTATCAGGGACTACAAAATTATACGGACGGCGTTGCGCAAATGGCAGAGGCCGGCAGCAACCTTACCGCCGGCACACAAGCTCTAAAAAACGGTGTTGAGACTTTAGGGCTACATGCCGCAGAATTTGCCGGTGCAGTAAGTCTAATTGCCACCAATGCGGAAAAACTCAACACGGGGCTTTACAATGTGTATCAAGGTTCATTGGCGCTTAATGAGGTTGCAAGGCAATTGGCTGAAGGGACAGGCGAGTTTAACAGGCAAACTGTCAATTTAGATGAAAATCTTTTTGCTTCCGCTCTGGATTCTCTGCGAGAACCTGCCGGTCCCATAAAGTCCTTTGTTTCCCCACAAAATACTGCCGTGCAAACTCTGCAGTTTATTCTCAGAACAGAAGAAATTTCCGCTCCCCAAACCGCCAAAGACAAAACGGAAATTACGGAAAGCGCAACTAAACAAACATTTTGGCAAAAACTGCTCAACCTTTTCAATTTTTCATAAAAAACATCAAGTACTTCTTTCAAGGGCTGCTTAGCAGAAAAAGTATGATATGCTAGAGAAAACAGCAAAAAAGAGGTGAGCATGCGTGCAAAAACATACACTCGATTGCCGTAACATGGCTTGTCCACAACCGGTGGTAGAAACAAAGCGTAAACTGGAAGCAATGTCTCAAGGTATACTGGAGGTTTATGTGGATAATGAAACCGCCAAAAACAATTTGCTTAAACTTGCTGCTTCTCTTGGCCTGGAAACCGGTGTCAAAGAAGAGGACAACATCTTTACCGTCACCTTCCTCAAAGAAGGGGAAGAAAAATCCGCACAAATAAGTGCAAAAGAAAAAAATCTTTTGCTCACAGCAGATACTTTGGGGCAGGGAGATCCGGAGCTGGGCAAAATTTTAATGAAATCTTTTTTCTATGCCCTGGCAGAAAGTAATCACTTGCCGCAAAGCATCTATTTTATCAATAGTGGCGTTAAACTGGTCTGCAGCGGTTCTCCCGTCTTGGACAGCTTAATACGGTTACAAAAAAGAGGTGTACAGCTTTTTGCCTGCGGCTTGTGCCTGGATTACTATAAACTAAAAGATCATTTACAGGTGGGCGAAGTCACCAATATGTACGCCATTGTGGCAAAACTGACAGAGGGCAATTTAATAGGGATTTAAAGCGGCAGGAAAATCATGCTTGCAAAGCGAATATATGTTTGAGTAAATTGCTGCACCACCGGGAAATACGGTGGTAAGGGAGAGATACTTTTGCTGATTTTAGGCGTCGATCCAGGCACGGCCATAACCGGGTTTGGCTTGGTGCAAACGGACGGTTGGCACAGTACAGCCGTCAAATACGGTTGTATTAGAACGGAGGCAAAAACACCCATGCCGGAACGGCTTGGGGTCATTTACCAGTCATTGGCGGAAATTTTCCGCTGTTACCAACCGGATATGTTTGCCATTGAAAAGTTGTTTTTCGCCAGTAATGCCAATAGCGCTATGCAGGTGGGCGAAGCGCGGGGTGTGGCAATACTGGCGGCACACCATGCCGGTTTAGAAGTATTTGAGTATACACCGCTCCAGGTTAAACAGGCAGTGGTAGGGTATGGTAAAGCCGATAAAAACCAGGTGCAACAAATGATCAAAGCAATTTTGCACCTGGAGGAAATTCCGCGCCCCGATGATGCGGCAGACGCTTTGGCCATTGCCCTCTGCCATGCCCATAGCATTACCCCCGGCTTCCGGCCTTACCGGAGGAGAATTTATGTTTAATTATCTTCGTGGTACCCTGGCAGACAAAAATAGTGAGCAAGTTGTTATCGATAACGGGGGAATTGGCTGGCAGGTGCAAGTGCCTGCCACCGTTTTTGCCAAATTGCCGGCTTGCGGTGAAAAAATAAAACTTTATACTTATTTGGTTGTGCGTGAAGACGCTCTTCAACTTTACGGTTTCCTCACACGGGAAGAATTAGATTTATTTAAACTTTTACTGACAGTTTCAGGTATTGGTCCCAAAATGGCACTTTCTGTATTGTCTACACTTTCTCCCGCTGAATTTTTTCTTGCCATTGCCCATGAAAATATCAAGACTTTAACGAAAATACCGGGCATTGGTACCAAATCAGCAAAAAGGCTGATTGTGGAACTAAAAGAAAAAGTAGCGGCCATGAGCACAGTGCAAGTCAAATTACCTGACTCCGCTCCCGGGCAGCAGGAGGAAAACCGGCACTATCAAGATGCTTTGGACGCTTTACTTGCCTTGGGATATAACGGCAGTGAAGCACAAGCTGCCCTGCAAGCAATCGAAGGGTATCAGGAATTGAGCACACAAGATTTAGTGAAAAAAGCGTTAGTCCGGTTGGGCTCGCAGTAAGGAGGAGCACATGGACGAACGGATTATTTCGGCATCGATGCAAGCGGATGATGAATTTCAAGACAATCAACTGCGGCCGCGCTCTTTTGCTGATTATATCGGCCAAACTAAACTTAAGGAAAACCTGCAAATCTTCATTGAAGCCGCCAAAGCCCGCGGCGATGCCCTTGATCATGTTTTACTTTATGGGCCGCCCGGTTTGGGAAAAACCACCCTGTCACAAATTATTGCGGCGGAATTGGGCGTGAATTTGCGGGCAACTTCCGGTCCCGCCATTGAGCGCCCCGGTGATTTGGCAGCCATTTTAACCAATCTTGCACCCTATGATGTCCTTTTTATTGACGAGATTCACCGGCTTAATCGTACGGTGGAGGAAATTTTATATCCGGCCATGGAAGACTTTGCCCTGGATATTATCATCGGCAAAGGCCCCAGTGCCCGTTCCTTGCGCCTGAATTTGTCCCCCTTTACCCTCATTGGGGCAACCACGCGTATTGGAGCTTTGTCCTCGCCTTTACGTGATCGTTTTGGTGTGGTGGCGCGCTTGGAATTTTATACAGAAACAGAATTGCAAAAAATTATTTTACGCTCAGCTGAGATCCTGCAGGTCCAAATCGACGAGGAAGGCGCATTGCTTTTAGCCAAAAGTTCACGGGGCACACCGCGTGTCGCCAACCGGCTTTTAAAAAGAGTAAGGGATTTTGCTCAGGTAAAAGCAAATAATAAGATTGACGCTAAAGTAGCCACGGCAGCTTTAAAGATGCTGGAAGTAGATGAATTAGGCTTGGATGAAGTTGACAGGATGCTTCTGCGCACCATTGCGGAAAAGTTTGGCGGCGGACCTGTAGGTTTAGAGACAATGGCGGCGGCCATCTCCGAGGAAGCGGAGACCATAGAAGATGTTTATGAACCTTACCTCATGCAAATCGGTTTTTTACAAAGAACTCCCCGCGGGCGCCTTGTTACTCCTTCAGCGTACCGGCATCTGGGAATTCCCTATCAGCAACACGGTAAACAAGATACCCTCTGGTAAAAGGGTCTTTACCGGCACCCTATTTCACAGGAGGCGACCATGAATTCTCTTGCCAAAACCTTTGTGCTTTTAGGTGTAATTTTCCTACTAATTGGTTTGTTTTTAACGGTAGGAGCACGTTTTAAACTTGGCCGTTTGCCGGGAGACATTATTATTAAAAAAGAAAATTTTACTTTTTATTTTCCGCTGATGACTTGTATCATCCTTAGCATTATCCTTTCCGCTTTCTTTTGGCTGTATCGCTTTTTTTCCGGACATTAAATTTATCCCTAAAAAGCAAGAGAAGGTTTTACACCTTCTTTTTTCTTGCGAAAAAATCTTTTTGTTTGCAGTCAAAGATGGTGAGATATGGTATAATATCTGCTAATGAGTTTAAATTAGTGATGAGGGGGTGGTGTTTTTTTTGCGCGTAGAAGAATTTGATTTTGAACTTCCCCCGGAACTAATTGCCCAGGAACCGCTGCCAAATCGGGCTGGTTCCCGGCTTTTAGTATTAAACCGTCAAAAGAACGAAATTTATCACGATAATTTTGTCAACTTCCCGCAGTACCTGCGTGCAGGCGATGTGCTTGTCTTAAATGATACACGCGTCTTGCCGGCCAGACTTATCGGGCGCAAGCTGGAAGGTAGTGCCACCGTAGAAATTTTACTTTTAAAAAGACGGTCGGCACATGTGTGGGAGACGCTTGTACGCCCAGGTAGGCGGTTGCCTCCGGGGACACATGTGATTTTTGGCAAGGGAGAATTGATGGCAAAAATCATTGACGCTCTTCCGGACGGCGGGCGCCTGGTGGAGTTTTTTTATGAAGGCATTTTTGAGGAAATTTTAAACAAATTGGGGGAAATGCCTCTACCTCCATATATTAAAAAAAAGCTGGAAGATAAGGAAAGATATCAGACGGTTTTCGCCAAAGAAAGCGGTTCAGCAGCCGCCCCTACGGCCGGACTACATTTTACACCGGAAATTCTGGCAGAAATAAAAAAGCGCGGCGTGGAAATCATTTATTTAACCCTGCATGTAGGTTTAGGTACATTTCGTCCGGTCACAGTCAGCGAAGTACACCGACATAAAATGCATAGTGAATATTACCGGTTTACAGAAGAAGCCGCCCGGAAGATAAACTACCATCGCAAAAAAGGCGGGCGGATTATTGCAGTAGGCACCACTTCCTGCCGCACACTGGAAACGGTAGCCGATGAGCAGGGTAGGGTACAGGCCAGCAGTGGCTGGACAGAAATTTTTATTTACCCCGGATATCATTTTAAAGCCACTGATGCTTTACTGACCAATTTTCATTTACCGCGCTCCACATTGCTCATGCTGGTCTCAGCCTTTGCCGGTAAAGAAAAAATACTTTCTGCTTATCATCAGGCCATTGAAAGAGGTTATCGCTTTTTTAGCTTTGGTGATGCCATGTTCATCTACTGATTTAGTTTTTAGATGGGAGAGATGCCGTTGGCTGTAACATACACACTACTGAAGCAGTGCCCACAAACGGGGGCCCGGGCCGGAATTTTGCATACCCCTCACGGTGATATCCCAACTCCTGTTTTTATGCCGGTGGGCACACAGGCTACTGTGAAAACAATGAGTCCGGAAGAATTAAAGGAAATAGGTGCCCGGATTATCTTAAGCAATACATATCATCTTTACTTGCGTCCCGGACATGATTTAATTGCTGAAGCCGGTGGGTTACACGCTTTTATGAATTGGGAGGGTGCGATCCTGACAGACAGCGGCGGTTTTCAAGTTTTTAGTTTAGGGCCGCTGCGTAAAATCGAAGAAGCAGGAGTTACATTTCGTTCGCATATTGACGGATCAGAGCATTTTTTCAGCCCGGAAAAAGCCATTGAAATTCAGGAAGCTTTAGGCTCTGACATAGCCATGGTTTTTGACGAATGCGCCCCGTACCCGGCAGATCGCCATTACATCAAGGAATCCTTGGCGCGGACAACCCGCTGGGCTGAACGTTGCCTGAAGGTACACAGCCGTAAGGATCAGGCATTATTCGGCATTGTGCAGGGTGGTATGTTTGCCGATTTGCGTCGTGAAAGCGCCAGGCAACTGGTGGCTTTGGATTTTCCCGGTTACGGCATCGGGGGCTTAAGTGTGGGTGAACCGGCAGAAATCATGTATGAAATGTTAGAAGCTGTGATGCCGCTTTTACCGGAAAATAAACCGCGCTATTTAATGGGAGTAGGAACAGCAGACTATTTAATTGAAGGCGTAAAGCGCGGTGTAGATATGTTTGACTGCGTACTGCCTACCAGAATAGCCAGAAACGGTACTGTATTAACACGGGAAGGGACACTTACCGTCCGCAATGCGGCTTATGCCCGCGATTTCCGCCCCCTTGAGGAAGGATGTAACTGCTATGCTTGCCGCAACTATACGCGCGCTTATATCCGCCATTTAATTAAAACCAACGAGATTTTTGGTCTGCGGCTGACAACATATCATAATTTATATATGCTGCATCATTTTATGCAAGCAATTCGCGCCAGTATTTTAAATGATACATTTCCTGAATTTTATCAAGAATTTATCGCCCGTTTCGGGCAGAAAAAGGAGGAAAACTAATGGAGCAACTACAACTTTTTATTCCACTGATTGTTTTCTTTGCCGTGATGTATTTTCTTGTCATTCGCCCCCAACAACAACAGCAGAAAAAAAGAAAAGAAATGCTTGACAACTTAAAAGCAGGGACAAAAATTAGGACCATCGGCGGCTTTTACGGTACCATCGAAAAAATTAAGGATGATGAACTGACGGTCCGCCTTGCCGAAAATGTCCGGGTCCGCATGGCGCGCTTTAGCGTGGAAAGTATTGTTGAAGAGTAGTTTCTTGAGCAAACCGTCATAAATGGGCATTGGGGGACATAAATTCCAATAGGAAGTATTGGAGGTGAACCCCATGCCGCGCAAAAACACGGCAGCTGCACAAACCAGACCACCGGTGACAATTATTATCATGGCTAAAGGAGTGCTTTATGCATATTTTTTATCCCTGGCGATTTTTCTCTTTTTTAGTCTTATTATCCAATATACATCTTTAACGGAAGCTATTTTGCCTTATACAGCATATGCAACTTCTCTCATTGCCATTTTTGTCGGCGCCGCTTATGTAACCAAAAAGCTGCAAGTTAAAGGATGGCTTAACGGCGGACTTACCGGGTTAATTTATTTGGCCGGTTTGCTGCTCATGGGACTGATTTTGCTGCCGGATTTTCATGTGGATGCCGGCTACATAACTAAAGCCCTTTTAGCTTTTATCACCGGTGCCGCCGGGGGAATTTTCGGTATTAATATGTAAAAAGACCGTCAGAAGACGGTCTTTTTGCTTATAATTAATTGCCAGGCAAGCCAATTCCTATAATTAAGGGTGTATATTTCTTCAAGCAGAACGGCCTGTATGTAAGTCCTGTGCCCTCGTTTGCTTATTGCTGATTTTTTTGCCACCATCTTGTGCCCTAAGTCCAGGGTAAAAATACAAATAAAGAGAAGTAAAGCCCTCCCTAAGAACTATAACCCCCAGAATTAAAATTAACATAAAGAATAAAATTTCAGTTTGGAAAAAAAACTTGACGGGAAAGCTGCCCAGAAAATGCAAGGAAAAAACTATGAAACAAAAACCAAGTAAAATCTTGCTCAAAGCAAAGACTACTTTAACAATGCCTGCCTGCCTTTGCAGCAAAAGTATCACTTCCCTCTTACAAAACTCTTTTACAGATTATGCACAGTAAAAGGAAATGTGAGTTTCAGGCAATAACTGTACTAAAAAATTACCACACAAATCTAGGAATTTTATATGGACAGTGGCTATAATAATACGTTATAATTACTTTGTAAGTAGGGCTAAAAACAACACAAAAAAGTTAGAAAAATTACAAAAGTCTCAAAGAACTTAATTTAGTAAAGCAGCATCGGGATGGACAAGATAAAGGTACCGTAAGGCGCAACCGCAAAAGGAGGCATAGGATAATGAAAGAATTAGCCGCTGCATTACGTGACCTTAATGAAGACCGGGTATATGAATTGGTAGAGGCTAAGCTTGCGGAAGGTGTATCGCCCATTGACATCATTGATGAATGCCATGAAGGTATAATTGCCGTGGGGGAGTTATTTGCCGAAGGCAAGTACTACCTAACGGAATTAATGCTTTCCGGCGAAATCATGCAGGGTGTCATGGCAAAACTGGATCCACTGATCGCCAGTAAAAGTTCAGAAGACAAAATCATCGGCACTGTGGTTATTGGCACGGTCAGCGGTGATATTCACGACATAGGAAAAAATATTGTTGTGAATTTATTGCGCAGCAACGGTTTTAAGGTTATTGACCTGGGGGTCGATGTGCCGGCAAAAGATTTTGTGGAAATGGTAAAAACAAGTGGTACAAAAGTGCTGGGACTCAGCGCCCTGCTTAATTCCACGTACCCGGAAATGAAAAAAGTCATAGATGCGCTGAAAGAAGCGGGATTGCGAGAGCAGGTGAAAGTAATTATCGGTGGCGCCATTATGAGCGAAGCTATCCGCGAATATACCGGTGCTGATGCTTTTGCTACAGATGCCGTTACCGGCATCAAGTTCTGTAGACAAGTTTACGCACAAAAAGAATAATTCATCTACCCTGGGCAGTGAATTGGTTTCACTGCTTTTTTCTTTATAACTTTAGGCACAAAAAAGGCTCTTTGACGTTTTCTTGACGTTTGGGTGAGGTAAAAGATACAATTATATATGTGTCCACAATCTTTACGCAAAGGGGGAAAGAAAATGGAACTACTGGTTTTAGTGTTGAATCAGCCGGAACGTCTGGAGGAAATCCTTGAAGGTTTTTTACATGAAGGTATTAGCGGGGCGACTGTGTTGGAATCCACAGGTATGGGCAGGGAGCTTTGCGAGAAAACCCCCCTTTTCGGTGGAATTCGCCACCTTATTCAAGGCTGTCGTCCCCACAATGTCACTGTGTTTACCGTTGTACGCACAGAAGAAGAACGTAATAAAGCCATAAAAGTTATTCATAATGTGATTGGAGACGTGACAAAGCCAAATGCCGGTATCTATTTTACCGTACCGGTAACTTCAGTAAGCGGATTAGTCGAGCCCATTCGCTAAAAATTTTCTTGTAAAAAAACTTGTAAAAAAATTTGTAGTATTGTTTTTAGTCGGAGGAGGAGTAGAAATTGTTGACAATTTATAATCAGGCACTTGGCTTGGCTGCGCTACTGTTGTTGGGATATGTAGGGGGGGTGCTGGCTAGAAAAGTTAAATTGCCAATGGTGGCAGGATATGTAGTAATGGGATTAATCATTGGCCCCTCTGTGCTGCATATTATACCGGAAAAAATAATCCAAGAATTTGAATTAATAAAAATTTTAGGCTTGGGGTTAATTGCTTTAGTCATCGGCGGGGAGTTGGAAATCAAAAGGATTAAACATTTAGGGAAAATTATTCTGGGTACTACTATCATACAGGTCATTGGTGTTTTTCTAGTTGTTTTTGTGGCAACTTTTTATTTGCTTAAATTGTCCCTTCCCATTTCTCTTTTACTTTCAGCCATGGCTACCGCCACGGCACCGGCTGCCTCGGTGGCCGTTATTCGTGAATATCAGGCTCAAGGTCCCTTCACCACAACTTTACTTGGGGTTGTAGCCTTAGATGATGCTGCCTGTATTATTATTTTTGGCATTATTGCCGCCATTAGCCGCATGCTTTTAGACGGCACTTTAGCTTCAGGGTTACAGATGTTTACAGCACCGGCAATAGAACTTTTAGGTTCCCTCGGTGTAGGCTTTGTGGTCGGTTTACTAATGATCTATATTTTGCGGCATCTTCATGATAAACAGCATAGGCTAACAGTAATTGTTGGTTTGGCATTACTAAACAGCGGCATCGCCGCCATCTTTGATTTATCTCCCTTACTTATTAATATGACTACAGGTTTCATTTACACAAATCTCTCCTTGGAACCGCAGGCACTGTCAGTAATTGATGAGATTGATTTTCCCATCTTTGTAGTTTTCTTTACCCTGGCCGGAACAAGTTTGCGTTTAGATGTGCTGGCAGCCAGTTGGGTCGCCGCCGTCATTTATATCATTGCCAGAGCCATAGGTAAAATTGGCGGCTGCTATGTGGGAGCAAAGGTTTCCGGTGCCACGAAAACAGTACAACGCTATCTCGGTTTTGCCATGCTTCCTAAAGCCGGTGTCGCCATTGGCATGGTCATGCTTGTGCAAGGCAGGTTCCCGGAAATTGCTGCGATCATTACCGCCATTGAATTGGCTGCCGTCACCGTTTGCGAACTTATCGGACCCCTGGCGGCAAAATTTGCTTTAGTTTCCGCAGGAGAAGCTAAACTACCGGAAAAAATTGGGGTAAAGGAATAGTGCCAGAATTATTTTTTTTTTCAATCCTCACACCAATCTTTACCGTGTGGCAGGTGTATGCTATAATGATTTTGTAACAAAAAAGGAGGCGATACAGATGGACAAAAAACATATTCTCACTGTAAACCCGGACGCGGCCAAAGCTTTTGCTGAAAATAGCGGTTGCGGCGAATGTCCTACATCTTGTCAATCAGCCTGTAAAACTTCTTGTACCGTAGCAAATCAAGTTTGTATAAAAGAGATTAAAGCATAAAAAAAGTAGTCGCCGACTACTTTTTTTTATACAGATGGCATTTCTCTTTGCAATCCCCGTCCTTTTGATATAATAGAAAAGATGTAAAATGAAATGAGGGAAAATATGGTTCATACTTTTGCCATGCATGAATTAAAACTGGCCTTGGATGTAGAAAGCGGGGCTTTGCATATCCTGGATGAACCGGCCTTTTTCGCCGTCAAGCTGTTGCAAGAAAATAACAGCCCCCAAGCAGTACAAGCAGCTCTCCAAGAAAAATTCGGGGCAAAAACTGCCGCCGAAACTTGGACGGAAATTGCAGAATTGCAAAAAGAGGGGCTGCTTTTCAGCCCCAAACGCCCGCTAAATCTTACCACCGACGGTGCCATTAAAGCACTATGCTTGCATTTAGCTCATGAATGCAATTTACGCTGTAAATATTGTTTTGCCAATAAAGGCCATTACGGGGGTACCAGGGGTTTAATGCCGCTGGAAACGGCATATGCCGCCGTTGATTTTCTGCTGCAAAACAGCAAAAATCGCCGTCATTGTGAGATAGATTTTTTCGGCGGCGAGCCGCTGCTAAATTTTTCTGTCATGAAGAAAACAATTGCTTATGGCAGGGAAAAGGCAGCCCAAATGGGTAAAATCTTAAAGTTTACGGTTACCACCAATGCTTTTGCGCTGCCCCCTGAAGTAATTCAGTATTTAAATGCTGAAGAAATCAGTGTGGTCCTTTCCTTGGATGGACGGCAAAAAGTACACGATGCCATGCGTGTGCAACCGGACGGCAGCGGCAGTTGGCAGGAAGTTTTGCGCAACTGTAAAATTGTAGTAGCCGGCAGAAATCATAATAATTACTATTTGCGCGGGACTTATACCAGACACAATTTGGATTTTACTGAAGATGTAAAAGAAATGTACCGGCAAGGTTTTAGACTACTATCCCTGGAGCCAGCCGTTTTGCCACAAGAGTCAGAGGAGGCTTTACGTCCGGAAGATTTGCCGGTTATTTTCGCTGAATATGAAAAGCTGGCTGCACAAATCTGGCAATGGGAGGAACAGGGCGAACAAGTTTTCTTTTTCCATTTTGAACTGGATTTACATCAAGGGCCCTGTGCCAAAAAAAGAGCCCTTGGCTGTGGAGCAGGTTCCTCTTATTTAGCTGTCACCCCCGACGGTAAACTGTATCCCTGCCATCAATTTGCCGGAGAAGAAGATTTTTGTGTAGGTAATGTTTTTACGGGGATACAAGTAGAAGATACTTTACAACGTTTCCAGGCTGTTGATTCCGTAGAAAAAGAAGCATGCCGTAACTGTTTTGCTCGCTACTTTTGTGGAGGCGGTTGCCACGCTGCCGCCTGGTTGCAAAATAAAGATTTAAACATTCCTTACGATTTTGGCTGCCAATTACATAGAAAACGTGTAGAATGCGGACTTTATTTGCAGGCTAAACGAATGCTGGCCAAAATGAACGGGTGATTAGTATTGATGGATATTTTTTCCTTTCACGCCGAAGAAGAATTAAATAAATATGGACCTTTGGCCTATAGGTTACGCCCTAAAAGCTTGGACGATTTTGTAGGCCAAAAACATCTGGTGGGCGAGGGAAAGCCCCTGAGACGTTTAGTGGAAAATGACATGCTGCTGTCCCTGCTATTTTACGGTCCGCCGGGAACAGGAAAAACAACCCTGGCGGAAATTATTGCCGCAGAAACAAAGGCAGCCTTTGTCCGTGTAAATGCCGTCTCCTCCAGCGTCACCGAACTACGTCAAAAAATTGAAGCAGCAAGGCAGCGTCTGGCAAGTGACGGTAAAAGAACCATACTCTTTATTGATGAAATCCACCGCTTCAACAAAGCCCAGCAGGATGCCCTTTTGCCCGCCGTAGAAAAAGGGATTGTGGTTTTAATCGGCGCCACCACGGAAAATCCGTATTTTTCTGTGAACGCGCCCCTTTTATCACGGATGCGTATTTTTCCCTTTGAGCCGTTGTCGCAGCAAGATATCACCACCTTGCTGCTTAATGCTTTGCAAGCTCCAGTGGCCAATTTGCAAAATGTACAGATCACCGGGGAAGCATTGACCCATCTGGCGGAAATGGCCAATGGTGATGCCAGGGCTGCTTTGAACGCCCTGGAATTGGCGGCGGCCCTGGCTCCAGTCAACGATTCGGGAGAAAAAGTAATTGATCTTGCCCTGGCCGAGGAAGCAGTGCAGCGCCGCTTTGTTGTCTACGATAAAGACGGTGACAGCCATTATGACGTTATTTCTGCCTTTATTAAATCCATCCGCGGTTCAGATCCCGATGCTGCTTTATATTGGCTGGCACGCATGCTGGAAGCAGGCGAAGATCCTCTTTTTATCGCCAGGCGCCTTATTATCTTGGCCTCCGAGGATATCGGCAATGCTGATCCGCACGGATTACTGATGGCTGTCAGTGCCGCACAAGCCGTCCAGATGATCGGCATGCCGGAAGGAAGGATTCCTTTGGCACAAGCAACAACTTATCTAGCCACCGCTCCCAAAAGTAATGCCGCTTATGTAGGAATTGAGGAAGCGCTGGCTTTAGTAAAAAAAAGACCGGGAGACCGGGTACCGGTGCACTTGCGCGATGCAAGTTATAAAGGGGCAAAAGCTATGGGGCATGGGAAGGGTTATCTTTATCCCCATGATTTCCACGGCCATTTTGTCAAACAAAATTATCTGCCGGAAGGCATGAAGCGACCCAATTTATATCGTCCCAGTGGCAACGGTTATGAAGTTTCTATTAAAAAACGTATGGAGCAGTGGGAGAAGCTGCGCGGGAAGGATGATGCCGGTGAATGATTCCTTGATCACAGTTGCCCGGAATGTACGCGTCAAAATCCCGGTAGGTGCCTGTCGCTTTATTGCCAGCGTCGCCCGCACTGATACGGAAGAAGAGGCAAAAGCTTTTATTGCACAGGTAGCGAAAGAGTTTCACGATGCTACCCATAATGCCTATGCCTATAAAATCGGTCTAGGTGATATGGCCATTACCAGGCAAAGCGATGATGCGGAACCGGCAGGAACCGCCGGGCCGCCTATGTTGCAAACCATAGAGCACGCAGGCCTAACCAATGTAACAATTGTGGGCACCCGGTATTTTGGTGGTGTGAAATTAGGTATTGGCGGTTTAATTCGTGCTTACCGGGCTTGTGCAGAAGCCGGCTTGAAAGAAGCGGGACGCAAAAAAGAAATTTTTAAATTTAAACTGCAGATCCGGGTACCTTATGAATGGTTGGGTACAGTACTAAAAGATATTCCTTCCTTCCGCGGGAAAGTTGTGGACGTTGAATATGAAGCCAAGGGAGTAAATGTCATTTGCCTGGTGCCTGTTAGTGCCCGGGAAGCTTTGATAGCGCAAATTACGGAAAATACACGAGGGAAGGCAGAGATTTTGGGACATACTAAAAAAGACATTTTGCAGGGAGGTGACGGTGCTGACTAAAAAAAAAGTTTTAGTTGCCATGAGCGGCGGTGTTGATAGCTCCTTGGCAGCAGTTTTGTTAAAAGAACAGGGTTATGAGACCATTGGTGCCACCATGCGCCTGTGGGTGCCGGAAAGCTTCGAAGATGAAGCAAACTATTCCGGCCGCGGTTGTTGTTCTTTAGCTGCAGTGGATGATGCCCGTCGCGTCGCGGATAAATTCGATATTCCTTTTTATGTCCTCAACTTTAAAGATGTTTTCCGGCTAAAAGTTGTTGATTATTTCATTGCAGAGTACCGTCAGGGTCGTACACCAAATCCGTGTATTGCCTGCAATCGCTATTTAAAGTTTGAATTATTTTTACGCAAAGCTTTAGAACTGGAAGCAGATTATGTTGCCACCGGTCATTACGCCCGTGTTTTTTACGACACTGACAAAAAAAGATACCGCCTACAAAAAGCTGTGGACAGGGCAAAAGACCAGTCTTATACTCTTTACAATTTGACCCAGGAACAGCTTGCCCATACGCTCTTCCCCCTGGGGGGACTTTTAAAAACTGAAGTCAGGAAACTGGCAGCCAAATATGGGCTGGCGGTTGCAGATAAGCCGGACAGTCAGGAAATCTGTTTTATTCCTGATGATGATTACAAACGTTTTTTACGTGAAGAAGCGCAGGTGGAGTCACCTCCCGGTCCCATTCTAGATGTTGACGGCAACCGTTTAGGCACGCATCAGGGTTTAATTAATTACACGGTGGGACAACGCAAAGGCCTTGGCATAGCGGTAGGCAAACCCATGTATGTGGTGGAGCTTGACGTGGAAAGAAATGCTTTAATTGTTGGTGATAATAAAGACGTTTATGCCCAGGGGCTCATTGCCGACGACGTTAATTTTATTCTTATCGATAAGTTGCATGAACCAATGACAGTCAAGGCTAAAGTACGTTACCATGCCAAAGAAGTGGATGCTCTGTTGTCACCACTGCCGGATGGAAAGGTACACCTGGAGTTTGCCAAACCGGAAAGGGCCGTTACACCGGGTCAGGCCGTGGTGTTTTACCAGGATGAAGATGTGGTTGGTGGAGGTACTATTGAAAAAGCAATTCGTTAAGAAGAGAGGGAGAAAATGAAAGCGGAAATTATTGCAACCGGCACGGAATTGCTTTTGGGACAAATTACTAATACTAATGCCCGTTTCTTATCAGAAAAACTGGCGGAAAAAGGCATTGATGTCTATTGGCATACCGTAGTGGGTGATAATCCGGCTCGAGTGGAAGCAGCTCTACGGACAGCTTTAGATAGGGCAGATATTATTATTACCTCCGGGGGTCTCGGACCTACCATGGACGATTTAACTAAAGAGACTCTGGCCAAAGTGTTGGCTTTACCTTTGGAAATGGATACCGCCTGGCAGAAGCAAATGGAAAAAATGTTTAGTCGCCCCGGAGCAAAAATGACCAGCAATAATTTAAAACAAGCCCTGGTGCCAAAGGGAGGAGAACTGCTCCCTAACGCCTATGGCACCGCTCCGGGTGTTTGGCTTGAACACCAGGGAAAAATAATTGTGATGCTACCGGGGCCGCCACGGGAATTGGAACCTATGTTTATGGAAGAAGTATTGCCGCGCCTTCCCAAAACAGGAAGTATTTTACTCTCGCGGGTTTTGAAAATTACGGGGATAGGGGAAGCTGCCACTGAAGATGCCATTAGTGATCTTGTGCAGAACCAAACTAATCCCACCATTGCCCCCTTGGCCAAGCTCAATGAAGTTCACTTACGGCTGACAGCCAAAGGCAAAAACAAAGAAGAGTGTTTACAGTTGCTGGATGAACTTGACCGGAAACTACAGGCAAGGCTTGGCAACAGCATTTTCGCCCGGGATGAAGAAACAATGGTGGATGTGGTGGCCAAACTTCTTTTTGCCCAAAAACGTACCGTAGCTGTGGCCGAATCCTGTACGGGGGGCCTGTTGGCACATATTTTGACCAATATACCCGGGAGTTCTGATTACTTCCATTTGGGCCTTGTCACTTACAGCAACCAGGCCAAAGTTTCCCAATTACATATTGCGGAAGCACTTTTGGCAGCAGAAGGTGCAGTTTCCGAGTCGGTGGCCAAAGCAATGGCCAACAATGTAAGGCAAATTGCCCATACTGATTTTGGTATCGGCATCACCGGCATTGCGGGCCCCACCGGAGGTACGGAAGAAAAACCTGTAGGCTTGGTTTATATTGCTCTAGCCACACCCAGCCAGGTTAAATGTCACAAGTTTAATTTCCTGGGAACAAGGGAAAATATAAAAGAACGGGCAGTTATTAGTGCATTAAACATGCTGCGCCTGTATCTTTTAGAACATAATCTTGGGTGATGGCTTGGTCAAAATACAGCGGCGACAAAATGTAAAATTATTTCTGCTTGCCCTCATTGGCATGCTTGTTTTTGTCAGTTTGTTTGGCAGCTATACCACTGTACTTGAAGCCTTTCAGCTTGAATTAAGAATTAAAATTTTTGATCAAGGTTGCACACAACTTGAATTTCCACCTTTGGGGCTGGTGCGGGCTAAAACCCACTTGCCCCCCTTAATGCTATCTGTACGCCTCACCAATATTAACTTACAACAATTGGAGAAAGTTTTATCCCAGACAGGCGATACCGCCTACTTAAATAACTTACAGGCCCTCGCCAAACGGGAAGCAAAAATTTTTCTCTTGCGTCTTTTATGGCTGGCATTTATTGGCGGTTTTGCCGGTCCCTATTTATTCGGTGAACGGGATCGTAAGCGGCTTATGGCCGCGGCTTTAGCCGGAGTTTTCCTTTTGGGGTGCTTGTTGCTGGTAAGTTATGCTACCTTTCAACCACTGGCTTTTATGAATCCGGAGTTTGAAGGGATTTTGGCGGCTGCCCCCTGGATGTTTGGTCTCCTTGAAGATGTGTTATTGCATGTCAAAAATTTAGGTGAACAATTGGAACTGGTGGCCGGCAGCATTAACAATTTATTTACGCAAGTGGAACGCTTGCAACCTCTAGGCACATTGGAGGGGGATTTAAAAGTCGCCCATATTTCTGATTTACACAATAACCCTGCCGGCATGGATTTTGTACGTCAAGTCATTGAAACTTTTGGGGTGCACATGGTTATTGACACCGGCGATATCACCGACTTTGGTACAGACATAGAAGCAGGTTTAGCCGCTCCCATTGAAGCATTCGGTATTCCTTATGTTTTTGTACCCGGCAACCATGACGCCCCCAATGCCATTGCGCGTCTGAGAAGTATACCTAATGTCCATGTGCTGGAAGAAGGAGTATTGGAAATTTTAGGTCTGCGCATTGCCGGTATTGCCGATCCTGCAGCAAGCGGTCCCAGCATGGTGGTGGCGGCAGACACAGTGTTGGCTGCCTATGCACTGCGCCTGCAAGAGATTATAAATAAAGCACAGCTACCACCCCACCTCATTGCTGTGCACCATCCTCGCATTGCCCGGCATTTTTTGCATAAAGTACCGTTGATTCTCACCGGACATACACACCAGTTTTCCCTAGAACAACATGGTGAAACTGTGGTCATTAATGCCGGCACCACAGGTGCTGCCGGCATCCGCGGCCTACAGGCGGGCCGCGAAACACCTTACTCTTTAGTTTTATTGCATTTCGCCAGACAGGAAGAAGGCAATTTATTCCTGAAAGCAGCCGATATTATCCATGTTTTCCAGTCTAAAAGCGGTTTTTCCCTGGAAAGGCGCTTATTGGGAACGGTTAGT
This sequence comes from Bacillota bacterium, assembly GCA_012521405.1. GTDB lineage: Bacteria > Bacillota > Dethiobacteria > Dethiobacterales > Dethiobacteraceae > JAAYSO01. The sequence continues at coordinate 36,410 of JAAYMK010000050.1, read as the reverse complement.
GCTGAAAACTTACCGGAAAATGAGGGTGAACAGGAGAAAAGCGAAAATAATGCATTTTGAAAATCCTGCACAGCAGGATTTTTTGTTAATCAGCAATAAATATACATGCAACCGGGGCTTATTCTTGTCCTGGTACGTTCTTTTTATTTGCCTAAAAAAATCTCAAAGGAGCGTTTTCGGTGGCGAGAATTTTTTTTGCGCTGGAAGTGCCGGACAATTTACGCCGGCAAATTACACAATTACAACAAGAAGTACCGGTAAACACCGGCGACATTAAATGGGTGGAGAAAAACAATTTACATATTACACTCTATTTTGCCGGGGAAGTGGAAGAAGCAAAATTGCAGATTTTACTAGAACGCGCGGAGAATGTCGCCGCCCAGCTGCAACCCTTTAAAATAGGCATAAGGGGAATGGGGGCCTTCCCTAATGTGTGGCGCCCGCAAGTGTTATGGCTGGGCATTGATGAAGGCAAGGCGGAAATAACCACTTTAGCAAAAATGCTTGCCGTTACCAAAGGCAAAAAACAAAAATCTTTTGTACCCCATCTTACCATTGGCAGGATACGCTCGGGAAGGAAAGTCAATTTAAAACGGTTTTTGCAGCAACAGGAGGATTATGCTCTAGCTTCATATCTTGCCACCAAGTTTTGCTGTTTCCAAAGTGAGTTAACACCCCAAGGGCCAATTTACACCAAAATCAGAGAATTTTTTTTCTCATAATCTGTGTTTGCGGCAGGAATTACTCTGCCCAAGGAAGAACATAAGAGGGGAACAAATGTTTGGCGGAGGTAACTATAATGAAAGAAAAGCAAAAAGCTTTAGAGATGGCTTTACTGCAAATTGAAAGGCAGTTTGGCAAAGGCTCTATAATGAAACTGGGCGATGATACCAGCAGACTTAACTTATCCGTGATTCCTTCCGGATCACTGGCATTAGACATTGCTTTGGGCGTAGGCGGTTACCCACGTGGCCGAATTGTGGAAATCTATGGGCCGGAATCTTCCGGTAAAACTACCGTAGCGCTGCATGCCATTGCCGAAGCCCAAAAACTGGGCGGCTATGCAGCCTTCATTGATGCTGAACATGCTTTAGATCCGGTTTATGCCAAAAAGCTGGGCGTAAATACCGATGAACTGTTGGTGAGCCAGCCTGATACGGGTGAACAAGCACTGGAAATTGCCGAAGCACTAGTCCGCAGTGGAGCCATTGATGTGTTAGTCATTGACTCGGTGGCCGCTCTGGTGCCCAAGGCGGAAATTGAAGGGGAAATGGGCGACAGCCATGTGGGTTTGCAAGCGCGTTTAATGTCTCAGGCGTTGCGTAAACTATCCGGCGCCATTGCCAAATCAAATACCATTGCCATATTTATTAATCAGATTCGGGAAAAAGTAGGTGTTTTATTTGGTAACCCGGAAGTTACGCCCGGGGGACGTGCTTTAAAGTTTTATGCCACCATCCGTATAGACGTCCGCCGCATAGAAACACTTAAACAGGGAACAGATGCCGTCGGCAACCGCACACGCGCAAAAATCGTGAAAAATAAAGTAGCCCCACCCTTTAAACAGGTGGACTTTGATATAGTGTATGGTGAAGGCATTTCCCGTGAAGGAACGCTTTTGGATTATGGTGTTGAACTTGATTTAATCCAAAAAAGCGGTGCCTGGTATTCTTACGGTGATATCCGCTTAGGACAGGGTAAAGAAAATGCACGCCAATTTTTAAAGGAAAATGCTGATATTGCCGCCAATCTTGAACAAAAAATCCGGGAAGCTTACGGCCTTCCCCTGATCAGCTCACCGGAAAATGCAGCAGCTAAAGAAAATGAGCAGTAATTCCCTGGAAAAAGGACTGGCGTTTGCTTACCGCATTTTGGCCCGTCGCGCACGCACGGAAAAACAAATGCGGGATGCTTTACTCCACAGACAGTTTACTGGCGAAGTAGTAGAGAAGGTGGTGGCAGAACTAAAAAACAAAGGCTACCTCAACGACCGGCAATTCACCCGTGATTACATTGATTTTCGCTTACGCGGAAAACCGTACGGTCCGCTTTGGCTGCGTGCTTCCCTGTTACGCCTCGGGGTGGAAAGAGAAATCATTGAAGAGGAGCTGCAAACCGTTTTTACAGGCGACAAAGAAACAGAACTGGCGCAACTTTTTTTGGCGCAAATTAAATCTACAGTAAACAGCCGGGAAAAAGCTTTTCGCCGTCTGAGATCCAGAGGATTTAGCGTTTCCACCGCCCAAAAAGTGCTGGAAAACATTGATGAATTAAAATAAAATTGTTTGCAGAAAAGTTTTAAGTCGCTTTGCGCAAACTAAACCGCTGCCTTGACATCAGCCGGTAAAATAGATACAATTTAAGGCAGATACAGCTAATGTGTGGGTCGCCATATAAAGAAAGTACGGCTTTTTTGAGCCTTTAACATATATCTTTTACTGGTTTTTCTATAAATCAATAATTTGCCCAGTTAAGATCAATATGTGCTTCTTTATAGCTGTGTGCCCGCACAGCTCTTTTTATTGTCAAATATTGTATTTTTTTACATTAATCACAGGAGGTGAAATGATTGGAACCAATATATGTCGCGATAATTGCAATTATTACGGCTCTGGCCGCCTTTGCCATAGGTTATTTTATCCGTAAAACCATTGCTGAAAGAGAAATCGGCTCGGCGGAAGAAGCAGCAAAGACAATTCTGGCAGAAGCAGAAAAACAAGCACAAGCCATAAAAAGAGAAAAAATTATTGAAGCCAAAGAAGAAGTGCATAAACTGCGCAAGGATCTCGACCTGGAAAGTCGCGAGCGCCGCGATGAATTAAAAAGATTAGAGCGGCGTTTACTGCAAAAAGAAGAAACATTGGACAGAAAAACTACACAAATTGAACGCAAAGAAGAGGATCTGAAAAAGAAAGAACTTGAAATTAACAGCCTTCAGGAAAAGATTACCCAAACTTTGCAGGAACAATTGGCTGAATTGGAGCGTCTATCCGGCATGACTAGCGATGAAGCCAAAGAAATTTTGCTTCATCGTGTCCGCGAGGAAGTTCAGCATGAAATGGCAATGATGATAAAAGAAATTGAGGGACAGGCAAAAGAAGAAGCAGAAAAAAAAGCACGCGAAATTATCACCTACGCCATCCAAAAATTTGCTGCTGATCATGTTTCGGAAACTACGGTTTCCGTGGTTTCACTACCTAATGATGAAATGAAAGGACGAATTATCGGCCGGGAAGGGCGTAATATTCGCGCTCTAGAAACATTAACCGGCATTGATTTAATCATTGATGACACGCCGGAAGCCGTTATTCTCTCCGGGTTTGATCCCATTCGCCGGGAGATTGCACGGATAGCACTGGAAAAACTGGTGGCTGACGGGCGCATTCACCCGGCCCGCATTGAAGAAATGGTGGAGAAGGCTCGTCAGGAAGTTGAATTGCGTATCCGCGAAGAAGGGGAAGCAGCCATGTTCGAAACTAATGTGCACGGCCTGCACCCCGAACTGGTGAAATTATTGGGCCGCTTAAGCTACCGTACCAGTTACGGTCAAAATGTCCTCAAGCATTCCATCGAAGTGGCACATTTGGCCGGTGCCATGGCCGCTGAACTCGGTTTAGACGTACAATTTGCCAAACGGGCCGGACTACTTCATGATATCGGTAAAGCTGTGGATCATGAAGTGGAAGGACCTCACGTACAAATTGGCGCTGAACTGGCCCGTAAGTATAAAGAATCTCGGGAAATTGTCAATGCTATTGCTGCACACCACGGTGACGAAGAGTTCTTAACGCTGGAAGCTGTTTTAGTGCAAGCTGCTGATGCCATCTCGGCTGCTCGTCCCGGTGCACGCCGGGAAACTTTGGAAGCCTATATTAAGCGTCTGGAAAAATTGGAAGAGATTGCTGATTCTTTTGATGGTGTGGAAAAAGCTTATGCAATACAGGCTGGGCGAGAAATACGCATAATGGTCAAACCGGAAAAAATTGATGATCTTGCAAGTGTTACCATGGCCAGAGAAATTGTGAAAAAAATAGAGGCGGAACTGGAGTACCCCGGACAGATAAAAGTGACAGTGATCCGGGAAACAAGAGCCATAGACTATGCCAAATAGTTCCGACTCTTAAAAAAAGGAGCGCAAGCGCTCCTTTTTTTGATGCCAATTTAAAAGGGACGGTAATAATTGTATAAAGACAATTATAGAAATTGTGCAGGATTTTACTGCCCGGTTATGGAACTTATCAGAAAGCAAGTTGCCGGAGGATAATAAAGTGCCAAAAGTTGAACTACAGAGTAAAGAAAATTTAAAAACCGCAAATTTACTCATTTCTCTTCTCCTGCGCTTCCCGGAGATTTTTTCTATTCATTTAGATATGCCTAACGAAACTTTTAAGTTTACTTTTATGTTGCACGGCAAACTTGCCGCTGAAGAATTTTCTCATTTTCAAAAAAGCATGAGAGATGCTTTTGCCGCCTACAGTGAATTGACTGGAAAAGAGCTTGAAATTGAAGCAGGGATATCACATTTTAGCCACTTGTCTATGTTAACATTACTGGCAAAAACAAAAAATCTTTCTTTGGCGGAAATTCAGCTTTGCTGCGGCTTGGTCTGCAATGCTTTTCCCCAAAAAGTATTACGTGATCTGGAAAGTTTAGGGGACATACAAAATGAGGAGATTTTGCAGCAGGAAGAAATGATTGATTATTTTTTAAATCAAGGGATAAGAACAAAAAAAATAAATCTACTTGCTTTCCGGGATGCCGGAAAAGTTTTTGTCTATAATAAGTAGTGTCTGAAAAATCCTTAAGATTGGCAATTATTTAGACAAGCTATTTTTATCATAGCTACGTGCTGCTTAGCACGCTTTTCTTATGCATAATCTGATTAAACTGTGGTAAAATTTTGGGTATGAAACTTCTGAGGTGAAATAGATGCGCATTTTAATTATTGGCGATGTGGTAGGCAGACCGGGAAGAAAATGTTTACGTGATTTGCTGCCCCAAATTAGAAAAAATTATGAGGTTGACTTTACCATTGCCAATGGGGAAAACTTGGCTTCAGGCAACGGGTTGACACAAAAAACGGCTACGGAAGTTTTTAGTTATGGTGTAGATGTCCTCACCATGGGCAATCATGTTTGGGACAGAAAAGAGGCTTTACCTTATATAGATCAGGACACCCGTATTATCCGGCCGGTAAATTATCCGCCGCAAGTACCGGGCCGTGGCTGGTATATTTTTACCTGTAAGGGACAAAAAATCGGCGTGATTAATGCCAGTGGGCGTGTGTTTATGGATGCCCTTGATTGTCCTTTTCGCACCGTGGAAACAGCCGTAGAGGAAATTCGCAAGGAAACAAATATTATTGTAGTTGATTTTCATGCAGAAGCTACCTCGGAAAAAATAGCATTAGGTCGCTATTTGGACGGGCGTGTTTCCGCTGTGGTGGGGACCCACACTCACGTGCAGACGGCTGATGAACAAATCTTACCTGCCGGAACGGCTTATATTACCGATATTGGCATGACGGGCCCCAGGGATGCCATTATTGGCGTGAAAGCAGAGGCTGTGCTGTACAAATTTCTCACGCAGATGCCGGCGCGTTTTGAGGTGCCTAAAAAAGGCCCCATTCAGTTTAATGCTGTTTTGGTAGACATTGACGTCAGCAGCGGCTTGGCTCTGGACATAAAAAGATTAATAGATTTTCATGAAATCTAACATATTTTCTAAAAAGTTAGCAGGAATTTTCAGACTTATGATGAATTTAAATATTTGAAGTTATCTGAAAAGTAAAAAAACTAGGGGGTACAGCGATGGAAGTATTAAAAGTTTCAGCAAAATCCAATCCTAATTCTGTAGCAGGAGCATTGGCGGGCGTTTTACGCGAAAGAGGCGGAGCCGAAATACAAGCAATTGGAGCCGGAGCCTTGAATCAGGCAATTAAAGCTGTGGCAATTGCTCGTGGTTTTGTGGCACCAAGTGGTATGGACTTAATTTGTATACCTGCTTTTACAGATATTATTATTGACGGAGAAGAAAGAACAGCCATAAAACTTTTAGTTCAGCCGCGATAGGCGCATGAGGAAAACACCCATTTTAAAATGGGTGTTTTTTTTGTGTTAAAACAAATAATGGAAGCTAAAAAGCATAATTTAAAGAAGTTTCTCAGAGTTTTACAGCCACTTTAAGCATGATAAGATAAAAATAAAAAGGAGTTTGCCCATGAAATTTTATACAGTGGACGCCCATTGTGACACGGTGCATCTTTTTGCCCAGGAGCACTATAATTTCTGGCAAGAAAACACTTGTGGGCAGATTGACTATCCCCGCTTAAAACAAGGGGGAGTCAATTTGCAGTTTTTTGCCCTTTTTGTTGAACCGGAATATAAACCTTTTTTGGCTTTATCGCGGGCGCTGCAGCTCATGGAACATTTTTTCTGCACACTGGAAAAAAATAAGGCAAATACTATCTTTATCAAAACAAAGAAAGAACTGCAGGAAGCAGTACAGAATCCACATAAACTAGCTGTGATAATGGCACTGGAGGGGGGAGAACCTTTAGAAAGCAGCAAGGAAATTTTACATATATTTTATCGTCTGGGATTGCGCAGTGTAGGGCTGACCTGGAACCAGCGCAATCAACTTGCAGATGGAGTAGGCGTGGGCAAAGGGGCAAGCGGCCTCACCAAAATGGGTAAAGAAATAGTCAAGCATTTAAACCGTTTAGGCATAGTTGTGGACGGAGCCCACCTGGCAAAACGCGGTTTTTATGATCTGCTGGAAACAGCAACCAAACCGGTGCTGGTTTCCCATGCTAATGCAGCTGCCCTCTGCCCTCACCCGCGCAACCTGGATAAAGAGCAATTGCTGGCATTAAAAGCACACAAAGGAGTGGTGGGACTAACTTTTTATCCTGATTTTATCGCAGAAAAAGAAGCGACCCTGGAAAAATTGCTGGATCATTTTTGCTATATAGCTGATTTGGCCGGGGTTGAAATTTTAGGTTTAGGCAGTGATTTTGACGGCATCGAAAAAGTCCTGCCGGAGCTTTCAAACGTTTCCCATTTACCCGCTTTAACAGCAGGACTGCGGCGGCGAGGCTTTTCGGAAAAGGAGATTGCTGCCATCATGGGAGAAAATATGCTCAAACTTTTATCCAGTAATCTACTTGAGGAGGAAGAAAATGATAGTTGCAGATTTACATCTTCATACACAAGCAAGTGATGGCCTCTATGCACCTGAAGAAATTGTTAGATTGGCCGTGGCGAAAAAGCTTATCGCCATTGCCATTACTGATCATGACACTGTGGATGGCATTGATGGAGCACTAGAAGCCGCACAAAACACTGGACTTTTAGTTATTCCGGGCATTGAATTTAGCACAACCTTTCAGGACAAAGAAATACATATTTTAGGTTATTGTCTTGACTATAAAGGCGACGCACTACAAAGCCTGCTTAAAGAACTTCATGAAAGCCGCTATCACCGCATGGAAGCCATGGTGCAAAAACTAAAGGAGTTGGACTATCAAATCACCATGGACGAAGTGCTACGGCAAGCCGGCGCTGCCGCCCCGGGCAGACCGCATGCTGCCAGGGTTTTAGTGGAGAAAGGTTATTTTCCCTCTGTGGCGGCAGTTTTTGAAAATTTATTAGAAAAGGGAAGGCCTGCTTATGTCAAACGTTTTAAACTAACACCCCAAGCAGCCATGGCCGCCATAGAAACTGCCGGCGGTTTTAGTGTTTGGGCTCACCCCGGCCAAGTGGGCGATGACAGTTTTCTGGAGCAATTTATTGCTTACGGGTTAAGGGGCATTGAGGTCTACCATCCTGAACATGATGCAGGACAAACTGAACATTATGAACGTTTGGCAAAAAAACATGGTTTGCTGATGACCGGTGGGTCTGATTTTCACGGCGAAGATTTAGGACTAAGGAGTAATTTCGCAAATTTTGGCCTGACATCTAGAAAATTTGACTTATTCAAATATTATTGCATGCAAATACGCCATACGGTCTAAATCTGCGATTTTAGCTTTTCTTTACGGTTTTGCTATGGTAAAATATAAAAAAGTAAAGTGAGGTGGTGGCTGCTAAAAAATAATTAAATCAGATGTAGGGAGGTTTATATGGAAAAAATTTTCTTAGGTCTCGAAGTAATGATCATTGGTTTTTGCATTACCATGCTTTTTTTATCTTTTCTCTACTTAATTCTGGTGGGGTTTAGCCATCTCAACCGGATATTGCCGGCTACAGTACGCACGAAGACAACAAAACAGTTAAATGCATGCCCAACACAGGCGGCGGCGGAAAAAACAAGTCCTACTGAACTAATTGCCGTCATTTCAGCTTCCATTTCCTCCTATTTACACAAATCACCGCAAGAAATTGCCGTCATCTCAGTTCTGCCACAAAGGACAACGCTTCGTTCAGAATGGGTAGCTGCCGGCAGAAACAACCTGCTTGCTAAAGGGCACTACCATTTTCTGCGGCGAAAGGAGAGAAAGTCATGAAAGAATTTCGTGTTACTGTCAACGGGCAAACTTACAATGTTCTTGTTGAGGAATTATCTGACGGCAATACTGCCTTCAAAACAGAAAATTCAGTGCTGCCCTCACCGGCAACACCCCCTGCACTTGCTCACATTGTGGCACAAGAGCAATTAAATCCGAGAACGCAGCAAGGTGAAAATACTGTAACTGCCCCTATGCCGGGTGTTGTGCAAAAAATTTTTGTTGCCGGCGGGCAATCTGTGCATAAAGGGGAGGTATTGCTCATTCTGGAAGCCATGAAAATGGAGAACGAAATTTTGGCACCACAAGCAGGTACGGTAAAAACAGTCCAAGTCACTGAAGGGGCAACAGTCAACACCGGCGACATCCTGGTTATTTTTGCATAGGAGGCAGTTATGCTGGAAAAAGTTATTTTCTTTATCCAGGAGACTGGGTTTTATGCCTTGACCTGGCAACAGGCGGTTATGCTGATCATCGCACTAATCTTACTTTATCTGGGGATCGTAAAAAAATATGAGCCGCTTTTATTAATACCCATCAGTTTTGGGATGCTTTTGGCAAACCTACCTCTCGGTGATGTGATGACGGCGCCCGTTTATAATCAAAAAGGGGAACTAATTTCCCCGGGAGGCCTTATCTATTATTTTTACCAAGGAGTTAAATTGGGCGTTTTTCCGCCACTGATTTTTTTAGGTATTGGCGCCATGACTGACTTTGGCCCCCTTATTGCCAATCCGTCGACACTTTTACTGGGAGCAGCGGCACAACTTGGTATATTTACCACCTTAATCGGTGCCCTGCTGCTTGGTTTTACCCCGGCAGAAGCAAGCAGTATCGGGATCATCGGCGGCGCCGACGGCCCTACTGCCATCTATGTCACCTCTATTTTGGCACCGGAACTTTTACCCTCCATTGCCATTTCCGCCTATTCATATATGGCGCTGGTACCAATGATTCAACCGCCTATCATGCGTGCTTTAACCACAAAAAAAGAACGCCAGGTGGTCATGGAGCAGTTAAGGCCGGTTTCCAAACGGGAAAAAATTCTTTTTCCCATTATCGTCACCATTCTCACCGGACTGCTTTTGCCTCCTGCAATTCCTCTGATAGGAATGCTCATGTTTGGTAACTTGCTGCGAGAATGTGGCTTGACCGAACGTTTAAGTAAAACCGCCCAAAATGAGTTGACAAATATAATTGTAATTTTGCTGGGCACAGCTGTGGGTGCTTCCGCCGGTGCTGAAAATTTTCTCACACCGCAAACTTTATTTATCCTGGTTCTAGGTTTGGCCGCCTTTGCCGTTGGTACAGCCGGCGGCGTCATTATGGGTAAAATCATGTATAAATTAACCGGCGGGAAAATCAATCCTTTAATCGGTTCTGCCGGCATCTCCGCAGTCCCCATGGCAGCACGCGTTTCCCAAATTGAAGGACAAAAGGCTAACCCCAATAATTTCCTACTTATGCACGCCATGGGACCAAATGTGGCAGGAGTCATCGGCTCCGCCGTTGTAGCCGGATTATTGCTGTCTTTTTTTGGTAAGTAGCAAGCTAAAAAAGAACCTCACAGATTGCTTTTGTTTGGTCTGCAATGTAAATCGGCAATTTACATCAGACTTTCGGCATCTGTGAGGTTCATTTGTATTATTGCCGGTGAAATTTTTTTTATACAACAAAATTAATTTTTTTTTAGCGGAAAAAAAATCATTTCAAGTCAATGCCGCGTAAGGGTTTTGCAACATAAAATTGATCATTGAAAAATAGAATAGATAAATAGAACACAAAAATGCTGCAAGGTAGGGAGAGGAAGTGCACTATCTTGGGAACAAAAAAAGAAAATTTTGGACTGTTGTTTTCCTTTTTGGCGCTATCCTTGTGGCAGCCATCATTGCCGACTATCTATTCTACTATCATCGCATTTATCCCGGTATTGTTTTTGCGGAGTTGCCATTAGGCAAGCAAAGCAAAACAGAAGCTGCCTGGCAATTGAAAAGATATCTGCAAAACCTTAATTTTAAGGAAAAAGCAGTAGAGTTTACCGCCGGTGAAGAGGTAATCTGGAAAACATTTGGCGAACTGGGCATTGAACCTGATATTGAAACAATGGTGAACAATGCTTATAACACAGCCAGAAAAGGTTTATTTTTTCTCAATTATTGGCAAAGGTTTTCCCTGGTGCGGGAAAAATATAATCTGCCTTTGCAAATTAAAGTTGATTATCAGAAATTTCGTCATACTTTGCAAAAAGCTGCCGCTCATCTTCAGCAGGAACCGGTCAATGCCAAATTTGTTTTGGTAGAGGACAAAAAAACTGTTGCCATCGAACCTGACATACCCGGACGGCGCTTGGATTTGGCCGCAACCTACCAGAAATTACAGGAAATTAGCGTCTCTTTATCCACACCGCTTGCTTGCCCTATAATTTTTCGCCCACAAGCAGCGGAAATTACGGCGGCAAAACTGGAAACATTGCAGGTTAAAGAAGAGATCTCATCCTATACTACACATATTTTAAACGACAATCCTCAACGCATGCAGAATATCCGCCTGGCTGCGGAAGCCATTGATGAAATGGTGCTATTACCCGGGGAAGAGTTTTCCTTTAACGGAACGGTAGGAGACACCACGGCAGAAAAGGGTTATCAACCGGCTCCTGTTATTGTCAGCGGTAAAATTACCGAGGGGCTAGGGGGTGGTGTTTGTCAAGTTTCCACAACTTTGTACAATGCGGCGTTACTGGCCAATTTGGAAATTTTGGAACGTCGCAATCACGGTTTGTATGTGGATTATGTCCCGCCCGGATTAGACGCCACCATTGCTTACGGCTCAATTGACTTGCGCTTTAAAAACAGCCTTCCTTATGCTATTTGGATCAAAACATTCATGGAAGCAGATAAACTGACCGTCAGTTTTTACAGTACAAAAATTCCCGGCCAGGAAGTGGAAATATATACCACCAACGTAAAAAAAATTCCCCCGCCGGAAGAATTCATTGCCACTGACAGTCTGCCCCGGGGAGAACGTAAATTACTTTCAAGCGGAAAAGCCGGGTATGTGACAACAGTCTGGCGGGTCATTTCTCTTCATGGCCGGGAAGTAAAAAAAGAACGCCTCTCGCAAGATTTTTATAAACCTCTACCCGCACAGTATCTGCTTGGCACAGGTGGCGCTGCTTTAAAGAAAGAAACTTAAAATCAGTATGTACTTGGCTATAGCCAAGTTTTTTGTTATACTAATTAAGGACGAACATATATTCGGGGTGGGTGGGATGCGCTCGATTATTCATATTGATATGAATGCTTTTTTTGCCTCCTGTCACCAGGCGGAGAATCCCAACTGGCGCGGTAAGCCGCTCCTGGTTGCCGGTGATCCCCAAAAAAGACGCGGTATTGTCTTAACGGCATCCTATGAAGCAAGAAAATACGGAATCAAAACAGGTATACCCGTTTGGCAGGCAAAAAAGCTATGTCCCGAAGCAATCTTTGTTCCCCCGGATCACAGCCTTTATCTTTCCTATTCGCAAAAAATACTTGAAATTATGCGCAGCTATACACCGCTGGTGGAGCCCTTTTCCATCGATGAAGCCTGGCTTGACGTCACAGGCTCAAAACGCCTTTTTGGCACGGCTGAAGAAATAGGCCGTGCCCTGCAGCAGCGCATCAAAACAGAGCTGGGAATTCCCAGCTCTGTCGGCATTGCGCCTAATAAATTTTTGGCCAAAATGGCCTCGGAACAAAAAAAACCAAACGGTTTTACCATCATCAACGCTGATAATATGCAAGAAATTTTATGGCCGTTGCCTGTGGAGAAAATGGTTGGGGTCGGGCATAAATCGGCGGCTGCCCTTAAAGAAATGGGTATTAATACCATTGGCGAGCTGGCCAGGATGCCCCTGCATCTATTGACAAGCCGCTTCGGTGTCATGGGGGAAATCTTTTTCCATCTGGCCAACGGCAGGGATGACTCACCGGTTGACCCGCATGCTTTAGAAACAGCCAAATCCATCGGCCATTCCGTGACGTTGCCGCGGGATATTAACGATCCTGAAGAGGTATCAGGCGTACTTTTAGATTTAAGTGAGCGAGTAGGCAGGCGCCTCCGCCGTGCAGGCTACAGTGCCCGTACAGTCACCTTAACGATAAAAGACCAAAATTTTGTCAGCCTTACACGTGCACAGACGTTAAACAAACCCACTTTTTTAACGGAAACAATTCACCAAACGGCCCTGTCTATTTACCGCAGGCAATTTGAGCCCTGGCGCAAGATACGTTTATTGGGAGTTTCCGTTTCCAACTTGCAGGACCGGCAAACCGGTTTCCAGCTGACACTTTGGGGACAAAACGAGGAAAAATTAAGCCGCCTGACAGAAGCTGCAGATGCCATTAAGGACCGTTTTGGCGAACAAGCCCTACGTCGTGCCACTCTTTTCCTGCACACCACCAAAAAATAGTTTATGCTTAAATTGCCCGGTGCCCTAAACCAATGGCCACTTCATTAAGGTGCAAAAGCCCAATGGCAAAAAAGATGGCCACCGCCACATGTTCACCTTTACGGGCAATGCCTACTTTGCCGCCCACATTCAGGCCTAAAGCTTTTGGCATAATTTGCGACAAAGCTTCCCTGGCGGCGCCTGCCACACCGCCCTCTTCCTGATGGCTGCCGGCAATAACACCTTCTCGTTTTGCCGCCACAACGGCGCGTTCAACAACTTTTTGTACGGAGGTAATAAACTCGCCGCCATAGTCAACGGCGGAAGCTTTAATGCCCTGGGCAGCAAACTGTTTTTTTAATGCGTATTCAGTTTCACGGTCGGAGGAAAGCGCCAATTGAATGGCGGCACTGGCGATAAGTTTGCTTTCATTTTGTCCCATATGTACACCTCTATCCATTTTTATCCTACGCTTATTATAGCAGAAGTCTGCTTGCAGGCAAACTTTCGGCACCATGACAACGCTTTCTATTGCAATCACCAAAATAACAAGCGGAAAAAAACCTTCCGTGCACATGTATGACACGGAAGGCAAAGCAAAACTCAAGTTAATCTTGGGCTTTCCAAACACGTTGTGCCTGAGCTTTTTTATTTTTATGCGTAAAAAGGTAAAGCTCTTGCGCTTCACAAACACCTGTTTCCAGTAGGGATAACACTTGGGAAAAATCTTCCAGGGCAAAGCGGGCGGCAATCCCGCAGGAAGAAGAAATAATACGGGGAACAGGTATCATCTTGACGTCAATTTTGTTTGTTTGTAATTGTTTTTCAAACTGAAGCGCTTGCGAGACATTGTGAAAAGAAGCCACATAATATTCCGTCAACTTTACACCTCTTTTGTAATGGTTAGTACAAATTCATCGTCTGCATTAGTGTCTGTTTTACATTGATAACCCAGTGTGCCCACTAAACGGCGTATATTTTCGGCGGCGACAAAACTGTCGGCTAAAACCGTCAAGCCACCTTTATTTGTTTCCAGTGCTTTTTTGACTCTAATGACAGGCTCAGGGCAAGATAAGCCGCGCACATCTAGTTTATACGCTTTGCTCATGGGTAATTCCTCCCTTCCGCTTGACGTTAAAATCGCTGCGGGAAAAGGCAAAACCTACTACCAGGAGAAAGGCAGCAGCAATGAGTACGCCAATTTTCCCGGCGGAACTTACGCCTGCAGGGCTGGCGGCAAGTCCGAAATTATGGGCAAAGGCCGCACCGGCCAACAGTCCTAAAACACTCATGGCCGCATCGGTGTCACCTTCGCCGGAAAGAACCAGTTGACGCAACGGACATCCACCTAGTAAAGTGGCGCCCAAGCCCACAACAGCCAAGCCGATAAAATTCCACAAGCCATCAGTATGGGCCACCGGCTGCTCGGCAAATCCTAATTTAAAATAACCAAAGACCAGATTCATCACTAAAGCCGCCACAAAAATACCGATTGTCCCATAGAGAAGGTGTGGATCTTTAATTAAAATTAAATCGCGAAAACAGCCAACTTGACATAAACGGGTACGCTGTACGGCAATCCCTACAATTAAACCGGCAGCGAGGGAAATGAGCAGGGGTGCCCTGGCAGCAGCCGGACCGCTTTCGCTAAAGAAAATAAAGACAGGGGCTGCCACTACCAAAATTAATACCACCAGAGCCAGCAGCGGCATGGCAAACCCATTGGCAGTATGTAAGCGCTGACTGCGGCCCAGGGAAAAACCTTTTTTCAAAAACTGTACACCAATAAAAATGCCAAAAACAAAACCCACAAGGCCTACTAAAGCATTTAAATCACCGGCCGCTAAACGCAGCACCATCCGGAGTGGACAGCCTAAAAAAGTTAAAGCACCTATCATCACTGCCATGGCGATTAAAAAGCGCAAAAGGGGAGAAGAGCCGCCGCGGGCACGAAATTCACCGCTAAAGAGGGCAATGAGAAATGCGCCAAGAATAAACCCGCTAATTTCCGGCCGTAAATACTGTACCGTTTCCACCCTGTGCAGCCCCAAGCCACCGGCGATATCACGAATAAAACAGGCTACACAGATGCCCATATTGGCCGGATTACCAAAACGAACTAAAATAACACCTAAAAATCCTAAAAGAAGACCGCTGAGAAGAATTTTTTTCCGCTCCAAAAAAGCCGACCTCCCTTGTTAAACAATGTACAATATTAACCTCATTATATCCGGACAAGATTTTCACTAACAAATAGATATTATCTATACCACAAGCAACACCAATAGATAAAACTAATTTATCCTCACCGGCTTTTCTTTGTAAATGGGGAAGCAGGATTTTTTTCTTATTTGTGCGAACACTATAGCAACGGAAAGGGCGTGATTTTTTGGAATTTTACCAATTGGAAGCCTTTGTTGCCGTTGCCAGACACCGCTCATTTTCTCGGGCCGCCGAGGAACTTTTTTTAAGTCAACCTACCGTGAGCGCCCATATTAAAAGTTTGGAAAGAAAACTAGGTACATCCTTATTTGATCGCAGTAAAAGTGAACTCATCCTGACTCAGGCAGGACGCATTTTGTTGCGGTATGCCAAAGATATCCTGGATTTACGCACCCATGCCCTGGCAGAGTTGACAGCCAAAGAGAATATTGCGGATGAAACTATTACCATTGCCGCCAGTTCAGTGCCTTGCCAGTATTTGTTGCCTCAAGTAATAGCTGCATTCCGACAACTATATCCGCAAGTTAAAATCAATTTGCACCAACAAAATTCAACGGCTGTTTGTAAAAGTATCTTTGAATACCAGTACCCCTTAGGCATTGTGGGCGAAAAAATACCTTTACCAAAGCTTGATTTTGCGCCGCTACTGGCAGACGATTTAGTGGTGGCCTTTCCCTGCCAGCGGCAATATGAAGCTTTACTCAAGAAAAAAGCTCTTACAATACAAGATTTAAAAGCTTATCTCTTGCTGTTGCGTGAAGAAGGCTCCGCCACCAGGTCGCTCTTTGAACAAGCATTGCAGAAAGTGGAAGTCTCCATTGAAGAGTTTACATATTTAATTATCGACAGTCAGGAAACAATAAAACAAGCACTGCGGCAGGGAATGGGCCTTTCCGTTATTTCCCGCTACGTCATTGATGATTACCTTCAATTTGGCTGGCTGGCCGCACGCCCGCTGTCGGACATCAGCCTTGCGCGTCACTTTTATTTAGTTACATATGAAACACGCATACAAACACCGGGCACACGCGCTTTCATAGATTTTCTGCTGACATATTTCCATAAGGAGGATTAATGATGAAAGTAATATACGCTGACCATGCGGCCACAACTTTTCCCCGGCCACCGCAAGTAATTGAAGCCATGGTAAACTATTTGCGCCATATTGGTTGCAATCCCGGCCGTGGCGGCTATCGCCATGCCCTTGACGCGGCCCGTCTTGTTTATGAAGCGCGCACACTTTTAGCCACATTTTTTCATGTCCCCAAACCGGAACAAATTATTTTCACACCCAATGTTACTTCTTCACTCAATCTTGTCATTAAAGGTTTACTAAAACCGGGCGACCATGTCTTGCTTTCCTCCATGGAACATAATGCTGTAGTCAGGCCGCTTATGCGGGTGGCGGCGGAACGCAAGCTGCAGGTGGAAAAATTACCCTGCAAGCCGGACGGCACCCTTGACCCGAAACTTGTGCAAAACGCACTCCGGCCCAATACGCGCCTGGTAGTTTTAACCCATGCGTCAAATGTTACCGGAACGCTGCTACCGGTTTACGAAATCGGAGAAATTCTGGCCGGAAAAGATATTTTTTATTGCTTGGATGTGGCGCAAACAGCCGGTTCCGAAGAAATAAATTTTCAGGATCTGCACTGTGATTACCTGGCTTTTACCGGCCATAAGGGTCTTTTAGGACCTCCCGGCATCGGCGGTCTTTGCCTGAGTGAACGCGCTGCAGCATGTACTCTGCCTTTAGTGGAGGGAGGAACAGGAAGCCGTTCTGATGAAGAAAGGCAGCCGGAATTATTACCGGATAAATTCGAAAGCGGTACACAAAACGTACCCGGCATTGCCGGTTTAGCCGCCGGGATCAAGCTGGTACAGGAAACAGGCCTGGAAAAAATCAAAAAGCATAAAGAAATGCTGATAGCCGCTTTTCTTGAAGGGCTTGGCTCCATTCCGGGCATTAAAGTTTATGGCACAAAAATTCCTAGCAAAACTACAGCCACAGTTTCTCTCAACCTGGATGGTATCGATAACGGTGATTTAAGTTTTATGCTGGAGCAGGGTTTTGGCATCATGACACGATCCGGATTGCACTGCGCACCTTGGGCTCACCAAACAATCGGCAGTTTTCCGCAAGGAACGCTGCGTTTTTCCTTTGGCCTTGCAAACACCCTGCAGGAGATTGAAGAAATTATCTCTGCGCTGCGTACAATCGCCGCTGAAGTTGCCTAAAAGGAGGCTGTGCTTTTACTTATACATAATTTTCGTTTTAGATCAGCCATACTATTGACAGAACGTATGCCCAGAATTTTGCTTCGCACCAAGAATGTCTTGGACCTGGGTGGGAGGAAAGGCAATAAGAAAAGCAAAAAAATTTCATACTTTTGCAAGCAAAGCGGGGCCGGCCCCGCTTTGCTTTTGGACAAAATTATATTAAAATGGTAGAGACAAGAGCTTGGAGTGAGTGAAATGGAGAGAAAAACATACAGTTTAACGGTTTTTGGTTGTCAAATGAACGAGCGCGATGCGGAAACTTTGCGCGGCTTTCTGGATGAATTAGGTTATGAGGAAACTGAAGACGCCGCCAACGCCCATTTGGTGATTTTAAATACATGTGCTGTCCGGCAAAAAGCGGAGGAAAAAGTTTTCGGCCGGATCGGCCGCCTAGGACAATTAAAAGAAAAAAATCCGGAGATGATCATTGCTATCTGCGGCTGTATGGTGCAGCAGGAAGCTGTAGCCAGGAGAATAAAGCAAAAATTTCCCTTCGTAGATTTGATTTTTGGCACCCATAATTTAAGTATCTTTCCGGAACTTTTAGTCCGGGCGCAAAAAAGCGAAGAAACAGTCATTGATTTGTGGTCCGATACACCGGAAGTGGTGGAAGGGCTGCCCGTGGCGCGTCAGGATAATTTCAAAGCCTGGGTTAATATAACTTTTGGCTGTAATAATTTTTGCTCATACTGCATTGTACCTTATGTACGGGGAAGAGAGCGCAGCCGCAAACCTGATGATATTCTGAGGGAAATAAAAAATCTGGTCAAAAGAGGGTATAAGGAAGTTACACTCTTGGGGCAAAATGTAAATTCATACGGCAAAGATTTACCGGAAAAAATAGATTTTGCCGAGCTTTTAACACGCGTTAACGACGAAACAGGCATTAAAAGAATTCGCTTTACCACTTCTCACCCGCGTGATTTTAATGAAAAATTGGTTAAAACCATGGCCAGGGGCGAGAACATCTGTGAACATCTGCACCTGCCTGTACAAGCCGGCAGTAACCGGATCCTGGATTTAATGAATCGCGGCTATACACGGGAACAGTATCTGGAGAAAATTGCCTTACTGCGGGAGCATATCCCCCATTGCGCCATCACCACCGATATCATTGTCGGTTTCCCCGGAGAAACGGAAGAAGACTTTGCCGCCACATTGGATTTAGTGGATAAAGTTAGTTTTGATGCAGCCTTTATGTTTATGTATTCACCGCGACCGGGAACGCCGGCAGCAAAAATGCCTGCACAAATCCCCCTGGAAATAAAAAAAGAACGTTTTGCCCGTCTTTTGGAATTACAAAATAAACATAGTCGCCGGCACAATGAAGCTTTGCTAGGAAAAAAAGTAGAAGTTTTAGTGGAAGGTCCCAGTAAAACAGATAAAACCGTTTGGACAGGTAAAACACGCAGCAACAAAACTGTAAACTTTCCTGGTGATGGTATCAGCGCCGGGCAACTAGTAACGGTGGAAATTACCGAAATTAAAACATGGAGTTTAATGGGGAGGATTCATCTTGACTAAAGATACACCGATGATTCGGCAGTATAAGGAAATTAAAGCAAAGAATAAAGACAAGATTCTCTTGTTTCGTGTGGGCGACTTTTATGAGCTGTTTTTTGAAGATGCCGAAATCGGTGCCCGTGAACTGGAGATAGCTTTAACCTCACGTGATAAAAATGTTCCTTTGGCAGGTTTTCCTTACCATGCTCTTAATACTTATCTAGGACGCCTCATTGAAAAAGGCTATAAGGTAGCAATTTGTGAGCAGGTGGAAGACCCTAAAACGGCAAAAGGTATTGTCAAACGCGAAATTGTCCAAGTTATTACCCCCGGTACAGTGACGGAAACTACCCTTTTAGATGAAAAAACTAATAATTACTTGGTATCTGTTTATTTTGGCCGGGGAGGTCTCGGTCTGGCTGCCGTTGACGTTTCTACCGGCGAATTTTCCGTCACGCAAACCAGGGGCAAAGCTTATGGTCGTTTCCTAAGCGATGAACTTTCGCGCCTGCAGCCTGCCGAAATCATTGTCAATGAAAACGCCAAAAACAAGGAAATATTAACAAGTGCTTTGCAGCGTCTTCACAAGCGTGTGGTGGTTAACCCTTATGCGGAGCAGAAATTTTCTTTGCCGCAGGCACAAAATGTCTTGCAAACTCAATTTGAAGTTGCCAACTTACAGGCTTTAGGCTGTGCTGATTTGCCTTTTGCGGTAGCGGCTGCAGGTGCAGCCGTTGCTTATTTACATGAAACACAGCAGAATCGTCTGGAACATTTACATAAACCTGAAATTTATCATCCGGACGGTTATATGGTTTTAGATGCATCTACGCGCCGGAATTTGGAACTGGTGCGTACTATTCGCACTGAAGAAAGATATGGTTCCCTTTTATGGGTGCTGGATAAAACACGCACGGCATTGGGGGGACGTCTTTTAAAACGCTGGCTGGAACAGCCGCTTCTAGACGTGGAAGAGATTAATAAACGCCTGGATGCGGTGGAAGAATTAACAAAAAATTTGCCTCTTTTGACCCAACTGTCAGAATTGCTTCATGGGGTGTATGATTTAGAACGGCTTTTAAGTCGTGTGCACTGTGAAAAAGCCCATGCCAGGGATCTGGTCTCTTTGCGTACAACCTTGGAAATACTGCCCCAAATCAAAGAAACTGCTTTAAAGGGTGGGCCGCGTCTGCAGTCTCTGGCGCAAAGCATCCCGGATTTATCAGATTTAACGTCATATTTGGCAGCAGCCATCGCCGATGACCCACCCCTAACCCTGCGCGAGGGCAATCTTTTACGGGACGGATTTAATGCTGAACTTGATCGCCTGCGTCATATCCGTCGCCACGGTCGTCAAGAAATTCTGCAAATTCAGGAAAGGGAAAGGGAAAAAACCGGCATTAAATCGCTCAAAGTCGGTTATAACAAGGTTTTTGGCTACTATATTGAGGTGTCCCGCGTAAACCTGCCTTTGGTGCCCGAGCATTATATTCGCAAACAAACTCTGGCCAATGCGGAACGCTTTATTACCCAGGAACTAAAGGATTTTGAAAACACAGTTTTAACGGCAGAAGAAAAAATTTGTGCCCTTGAATATGAGCTGTTTTTAGAAATACGTCAACTGGTGGCTAAACGTACCGGTGAAATTCAAAAAGCCGCCGCCGTCTTGGCCCAGCTAGATGTTTTCCAGTCCCTGGCCCGGGTGGCTTGCGAATACCGCTATGTCAGGCCGGAAGTCAATGACGAAAGTATAATTGAGATTGAAGAGGGACGCCATCCGGTGGTGGAACGGGTGATACGGGACCGCCTCTTTGTACCCAATGATACTTACCTGGATACAGAAGCGCAGCAAATTCTGCTCATCACAGGTCCTAATATGGCCGGTAAATCCACCTATATGCGACAAACCGCCCTCATTGTCCTTATGGCACAAATGGGCAGTTTCGTGCCGGCACGTAAAGCTAAAATAGGCATTGTTGATCGCATTTTCACCCGCATTGGTGCCGCCGATGATTTAGTGGGCGGGCTCAGCACCTTTATGGTGGAAATGAGCGAGGTTGCTCATATCTTGGAGCGGGCCACCAAAAAAAGTTTAGTTATTTTAGACGAAGTAGGGCGGGGAACAAGCACCTTTGACGGTATCAGCATTGCCCAGGCGGTCATTGAATATCTTTACACCAAAATTAAAGCCCGGACCATGTTTGCCACGCATTTTCACGAGCTGGCCGCTTTGGCAGACAAATATAAAGGAATAAAAAATTTGGCTACAGCGGTAAAAGAACAAGGCGATGAAATTATCTTTTTGCATAAAGTGATCCCCGGCAGTGTTGATCATAGCTATGGGCTCCAGGTGGCACGCTTGGCAGGTTTGCCCCGCAGAGTACTTTCCCGGGCGGAAGAAATTTTGGCCTTGCTTGAAGAAAATAAAAAGGCGCAAAAAGAAATTGCTGCCACACAGAAAGAAGCTGTGCAACTGCAACTTTTTACGCCGGGCACGGACTTTATGGAAGCACTGGCGGAACTGGAAAACACCGACATTTTAACCACCACACCGCTGGAGGCCATGCAACTTCTATACAAGCTACAGCAAGCCTGGCAAAAGGAGAATCAGCATGGGGAAAATTAAAATTCTCGATCTGCACACTGCCAATAAAATAGCCGCCGGTGAAGTAGTGGAACGGCCGGCCGCCGTGGTGAAAGAATTGAGTGAAAATGCCTTGGATGCCGGGGCTACGCACATTGATATTCAGATCAGTGGCGGCGGCTTGGAAATGATCCGGGTGGTAGACAACGGCAGCGGTATGTCTGCGGAAGATGCCCTCTTAGCCTTGGAGCGGCATGCCACCAGTAAAATACGGTCAGCGGAAGATTTAGCCGCTATTTTAACCATGGGTTTTCGGGGAGAAGCTTTACCCAGTATTGCCGCCGTCAGCCGTTTCCGCATGGTTACGCGCCGCCCGGAAGATATATTGGGCACGGAAATAGTTGCCGAGGGCGGACAAGTAGTGAAACAACAGGAAGCAGGCAGCCCGGTAGGAACTGAAGTTAAAGTGGAAGATTTATTTTTCAATACGCCGGCACGCCGCAAATTTTTAAAAAGTACCGGTGCAGAAACTGCCAGGATTACCGATACCGTTCAGCGCTTGGCACTGGCACGACCAGATGTAGCTTTTCATTTGTGCGTGGAGGGAAAAACCAAACTGGTAACAAGCGGTAACGGTGATCTGGAGGAGACGGCCGCCTTGATTTTAGGACGACAGAATCTGCGCCAGCTGCTGCCCCTGAAGTGGGAAGGTTCTTTGGTATCACTGCATGGTTTTGTCTCCAAGCCCTCACTCTGCCGGGCCAATCGCAACTTACAGTTTATCTTTGTCAACAAAAGACCAATCCGCTCACCGCTCATTTCCGATGCGGTACAGACAGCTTACCATACTTTGCTGCCCCGCAACCGTTTTCCCGTAGTCATTATTTTTCTGCAGATTAATCCGGAAGAAGTTGATGTCAACGTTCACCCCACGAAAAGAGAAGTTCGTTTTTCACATGAACGGGATTTATACCGCCAAGTTCTTTCCGGCGTTAAATCGGCATTGACACAAGCTTCCTTAATCGGAGAAATACGTGACGCCGGCAGGCTTATACCCCAAGATAGTACTGTGAATTTATCTTTACATGATTACGGCCTGCCGCCACAGCCCTCACCTCCCACAAGAAAAGCTATACCCGTCATTTTTGACCGTCCTTCCGGGGGTTACCGGCAAGAAACTGTAGTACCATCGGAAGCAGCCACAAAAGAACCGGCCACCATTCCGGTGGTATGGGAGGAAAAGGAGGCAAGCAAGCCTTTTCCGGTTTTGCATGTGCTGGGACAATATTGTCGTACCTATATTTTGGCACAATCGGAAAAGGAGGATTTATACCTCATTGATCAGCATGCTGCCCATGAAAGAATTCTTTATGATTTACTAAAAAAAGATCTTTCTCACGGTGATTTGCCTGTACAGGAAATTATCCCGCAGACCTATGAACTTGATGTCCAAGCGGCTGCCGTGATGGAGGAGTCACTTAAATTATTCGCCAGTTTAGGATTAAATTTTGAAACATTTGGTAATAATACATTTATCCTCCGCTCAGTTCCCATCTTTTACAAAACCTCCCTTAAACAGGAAGAACTGCTGGATTTGCTGGAGCAGGCGAAAACTGAAGAAAAAATTAATCTTTTTGAAAAAACCATGCAAATGATGTCTTGTAAAGCAGCCATCAAAGCCAACCAGACCCTGGAGCTTTCCGAGATGGTTGCCTTGCTCAATAACCTGGCACAAACCTCCCAACCTTTTACCTGCCCCCACGGACGGCCCACAGTAATGGTCTTAACTAAAGATACCATCGCAAAAAATTTCGGGAGGGCTTAAGGGTGCAAAAATTAATCGTTATTGCCGGTCCGACCGCCGTGGGAAAATCAGCAGTTGCTTTACATCTGGCAAAAAAGATTAACGGGGAAATAGTTTCCGCCGATTCAGTTCAAGTATACCGCGGTCTAGATATTGGTTCCGCCAAACCAACAGCGGAAGAGCGGGCGCAGGTGCCCCACCACCTGCTGGATATAGTAGATCCTGAAGAGAATTATACCGTGGCTGATTTTCAACGCGACGCCACACGCGCCATTAATGATATTCATCGACGGGGAAAGCTGCCACTTTTGGTGGGCGGCACCGGTCTTTATATCCGGGCGCTAGTACGCGGCTTTGCCTTTACAGAATACGGCATCAACAAAGAGTTAAGAAAAAAATTACAAAAAATAGCCGCCAGCGAAGGTCCGGAAGTTTTACATGCCAAATTGGCAAAAGTTGACCCGCAAACGGCAAAAAAACTCCACCCCAATGATCTCAGGCGTGTCATCCGCGCCCTTGAAGTATATTTACAGAGCAAAACACCCATTTCCCAACAAGCGGAAAATACTCCCCGCCGGCCGGTTTATGATACAATTTCATTTTGTTTGACACGGCCACGCCCAATATTGTACCGGCGTATAGAAGAACGGGTCGATGCCATGATAGCCGCCGGCTTAGTTGAAGAAGTAAAGCAAATTTTGGCGCAAGGAACATCTCCGCAAGCCAAAGCACTGCAAAGCCTAGGCTACAAGCAAATTGTCGCCTTTTTGCAAAAGCAAATCAGCCTTGAGGAAGCAATCAGGCTGATTAAAAGGGATACAAGACGTTTTGCCAAAAGGCAGCTGACCTGGTTTCGCAAAGAAGAAATGATCTGGCTGGATTTAGAGCAATATCGTAATCTGGATGAGATATCGGAAAAAATTTCTACCTATTTGCAGGATATTTTCCCCAGGTAGAGAATAATATAGCATAACCTAGCACTGGAGGAGTTTGGCGTGAACAAATCTACTGTAAACTTGCAGGATAATTTCCTGAATACGGCACGTAAAGAAGAAATGATGCTAACAGTTTATTTGATTAATGGATACCAGATTAAAGGAACGGTCCGCAGTTTTGACAACTTTACCATCCTGCTGAATGTAGATAACAAACAACAACTGGTTTATAAGCATGCTGTGTCCACCATTGTTCCTTTCCGTAATCTTAATTTAAATCAGCCGGCAGAATAGTGTTTATACATATAGGTAAAAAGAAAACGGGCTGTCTTGCAAAGTCAGCCCGTTTTCTTTTTCAAAAAGCAAGGCAAAGGAAAGTTTAGCGCAAAACAAGTCGTTTCCGGTAACCCAAAACAACCGTATGCATATAATAGATTTATGGGAGGGAGCATATGAAACAGAAAACCCGGTTTAGTTTAACCTTCAGGTTTGAAAACAACCGCCTTAAGCAAAGCCGGGGTTTTTTAACGCCTGAACCAATTAACGACCATAAAGCCACGAAAAAACAATTATCTAAACAAGATTCCGGCTTTAGTCCAGAAACGAAAGATAAAGATAGATTGCAGGAATTGACGGCAGAACTGGACAGCATGATTGGTTTAGCAAAAGTAAAAGAGTTAGTGAAAGAGATTATGGCCTATGTTGAAATCTGCCGCCGCCGTCAGCGTTACCAGCTTAAAAGTGAAAACTTGGTTTTACATATGATTTTTAAGGGCAACCCCGGCACGGGAAAAACAACAGTTGCCAGAATTTTAGGCAAAATGCTGGCTGAATTAAAAGTTCTGCCTAAAGGGCATTTATTGGAAGTGGAACGGGCCGATTTAGTAGGCGAATTTATTGGTCATACGGCACAAAAATGTAGAGAACAAATTAAAAAGGCCATGGGCGGCATTCTTTTTATTGACGAAGCTTATTCTTTAGCCCGCGGCGGGGAAAAAGATTTCGGCAAAGAGGCCATTGATACCCTTGTGAAAGCCATGGAAGATCATAAAAATGAAATTATTATTATTTTAGCCGGTTATGAGCAAGAAATGGAAAAATTTCTACGCACTAATCCCGGTTTACGTTCACGTTTTCCGATTCATCTACACTTTCCCGATTATACAAAGGAAGAACTTTTAGAAATAGCGGCTCTGATGGTGCGGGAACGGCAATATAAATTATCCCTGGGCGCCAAGGAATACCTGCGCACATATCTGCAAGCACAGTTGGAAACCAACAGAACCAATTTCAGCAATGCCCGCCTGGTCCGCAACTTAATTGAAAGAGCCATCCGCCGGCAAGCGCTGCGCCTGGTACAGCAACAAATTTATAGCCGCAATGATTTAATGCTACTTTTGCGGGAAGACTTTGAAGAAAAAGAAATAGAAGAAACCGGTTTGACTGATAATGTCTTGCCGCTTTCCCTCAGACAATAAATTAGTGATGACGAGCAAGACTTGGGATAGAGTTAATTTTTCAGAGTTTGCCGAGAACCTTCCTTTCTGTTACAATGTTGCAGAAAGGAAGGTTTTATTTATGGAAAAAGCAGTCTTAGTGGGCATAGATACACCGAACTCACCATGGGATATTGACGAAACCATGCAGGAATTGGCACAACTGACTGAAACGGCAGGAGCTGAAGCCGTGGCAGAAGTTGTGCAAAAAAGGGAGCGCCCGGATACTGCCTATTATGTCGGCAAAGGCAAACTTGAAGAAATTAAAATTATCGTGGAGGAAACATCTGCAGATCTGGTCATTTTTAATGATGAACTATCGCCGTCACAAATTAGAAATTTGGAAGCCGCTTTAGAGGTGCGGGTTGTGGACAGGACGGCTTTAATTTTAGACATCTTTGCTCAGCGCGCCCGTACGCGGGAAGGAAAACTGCAAGTGGAGTTGGCGCAATTAAATTATTTATTGCCCCGTTTAACGGGAAGGGGAAGTGAACTTTCCCGTTTAGGAGGCGGCATCGGTACCCGGGGACCGGGTGAAACTAAGTTGGAAGTTGACCGCCGCCGTTTGCGCAAACGTATTGCTGATTTAAATAAAGAAATTGAACAGGTGAAAAAAACACGCCAACTGCACCGCAAATCAAGACAAAATATCCCCCTGCCCATCGTGACCATGGTGGGCTATACCAATGCCGGCAAATCAACCCTTTTAAATGCTTTAACGGATGCCGGTGTTTTGGCCGAAGACAAGCTTTTTGCCACTTTAGACCCGACAACGCGCCAGGTACAACTGCCCCATGGCGGCATGTTTTTATTAACTGATACGGTGGGCTTTATTCAGAAACTACCACATCATCTGGTTGCCGCTTTTCGCGCTACTTTGGAGGAAGTGCTGGAGGCCGATTTACTTTTGCATGTGGTGGATACAGCTCATCCCCAGGCACAACGACAAATGTCTGCTGTACAGGCCATTCTCAACCAGTTGGAAGCACAGCATTTACCGCAGCTAGTTGTTTTTAATAAGATGGACCTGCCTCAAGCCCATGAAAATTTTCAACTTACCCAGCAAGCACCTGACTATGTTGCCATTTCAGCACTAAAGGGAAAAGGTCTGGACACATTGCTGGCGAAAATTGAAACTATGTTACATCAAGAGCATGAACGACAAGAATTTTTTATCCCTTTTGCCCAAGCCCAGCTTTTACATGTAATAAGACAGTTTGGCAAACTAGAAAAAGAAGAATACTTGCCCCAAGGCATTCGGGCTGAAGCCGTACTTCCACGGGTATGGGCAAAAAAAATTCAGCATCAACTTAAACAAGGGAGAACATAAAATGCTTAAGCAAATAAAATCACAATTGGCACTTATTGAACAAGTAGAAACTGAATTACAACCGCTTTTCAAACAAATTGAGCAAACTGCCCTTTATAACCAGGGTCGCGTACTTAATGCTTTCCGTAAATTACATATTGATGAAACTTGCTTTACTGAATCTACCGGTTATGGTTATAACGATCTGGGACGCGAAAAATTAGACAGCCTCTATGCGGAAGTTTTCGGGGGAGAAGCAGGTTTGGTGCGGCCCCAATTTGTTTCGGGAACGCATGCCATTGCCTGTGCGTTATATGGCATTTTAAAACCTGGTGATCGTTTGGTGAGTTTAACCGGGAGACCGTATGATACACTGCAAAAAGTTTTGGGCATAGCAGAAATAAAGCCCTTTGGCAGTTTACCCGATTTAAATATTGAGTACGCTGAAGCCGATTTTACTGAAGGAATTGAGGAAAAGCTCTTAGATAAACTGCTGGCGGAAAAAACAACGGTAGCACTGATACAGCGTTCACGCGGTTACGCCCACAGGCGTGCTTTACTTTGTGAGGATATTGAAAAACTGGTGGCAGCCGTCAAAAAGAGGCAGCCGGAAACTATCATTTTTGTTGACAATTGTTATGGTGAGTTTGTGCAGGAGCAGGAACCCTGCCACGTTGGTGCCGATTTAATTGCCGGCTCTTTAACTAAAAACCCCGGGGCGGGAATTGCGCCCGGTGGCGGCTATGTGGTGGGCCGTGCCGATTTGGTGGAAAAAGCAGCCTGGCGCTTAACGGCTCCCGGTCTTGGCGCAGACATTGGTGCCATGGGTATTTATAAACGCCAGTATTATCAAGGCCTGTTTTTGGCTCCGCACCAAGTTGGGCAAGCTTTAAAAGGTATGGTTTTGGCAGCTGCTCTCTTTGCTCGGACAGGTTTTTATGTGGATCCTAAACCGCATGAAAAACGGGGTGACATTGTCCAAGCCATTCGTTTAGGGGATGCTAAACTTCTGCAAAGTTTTTGCGAAGCGGTGCAGGCCGCCTCACCCATAGACAGTTATGTTACCCCCCAGGCAGCGCCCATGGTTGGCTATAAAGATGAGGTGATCATGGCGGCAGGCACTTTTATTCAAGGTGCCAGCTCCGAATTTACCGCTGATGCTCCCATCCGCCCGCCTTATGAGGTCTATATGCAGGGAGGTTTAACTTACGAGCATCAAAAACTGGCGCTGGCGGAAATTTTAGCGCGTCTGGAAAGAGAAGGTGCCATAAAAAGTCAAGCTTGACACCTTTCTACAGATATCTTTATAATCATGTAAGATTTGTGCGTGAAAAAAGATGAATTCAAAGGGAGAAAAGAGAGGAAGATTATGACTTATACCAGGGAAGATATTCTACATTTTGTGAAAGAATTAAAAATTAAATTTATCCGCCTGCAATTTGTGGATATTTTTGGCATTCCCAAAAACGTGGCTATCCCGGTAGAACAATTGAATAAAGCCCTTGACGGGGAATTAATGTTTGACGGTTCCTCCATTGAAGGTTTTGTTCGCATTGAGGAATCGGATATGTACCTGCGTCCGGACATTAATACCTTTACAGTATTTCCCTGGAATTCTCACGGCGGGGTAGCTGAAGCCCGCCTTATTTGTGATATTTATAATCCTGACGGATCGCCCTTTGCCGGCTGCCCCCGTAACATTTTAAAACGGGTGTTAGCCCAGGCGGCAGAAATGGGCTATACAATGAATGCAGGTCCCGAAGCGGAGTTTTTCTTGTTTTTAAAGGATGAGCAGGGCAAAGCAACAACTAAGACACATGATCGTGCCAGCTATTTTGATTTAATGCCGGTGGATTTAGGGGAATCGGCACGCCGCGATATGGTTTTAACACTTCAGGAAATGGGTTTTGAAGTAGAAGCTTCACACCATGAAGTGGCACCAGGACAGCATGAAATCGCCTTCAAATATGCAGATGCTTTAACCACGGCAGATAATATTGCCACTTTTAAACTGGTGGTGCGGACCATTGCCATGCGTCATAACCTGCATGCCACCTTTATGCCTAAACCAATTACCGATGTTGCCGGTTCCGGTATGCATACACATCAGTCCTTATTTAAAAACGGCAAAAATGCTTTCTACGATCCAAACGCACCCTCACAACTTTCCCAGATTGCCCGCTATTATATCGGAGGAATTTTAAAACATGTTAAAGGTTTTTGTGCCATCACCAACCCTCTGGTCAATTCTTATAAACGCCTGGTACCCGGTTATGAAGCGCCTGTGTACATAGCCTGGAGCGAACAAAACCGCAGTCCCCTTATCCGCATCCCGGCCCGGCGCGGTGACGGTACCCGTATAGAATTGCGCAATCCAGACCCCTCCTGTAACCCGTATTTGGCGCTGGCGGTAACTTTGGCAGCCGGTTTGGACGGAATTAAAAATAAAATTGAACCGCCGCCGCCTGTAGATCAAAATATTTATGACCTGACCGAGGAAGAAAGAGAAGCCTTAGGCATAGAAATGTTGCCCAAAAATTTGGGGGAAGCGCTGGAGGAACTGGCAAAAAATACACTGATGAAAGAAACATTGGGAGAACACCTCTATAACAGCTTCATGAGCGCGAAAAAAATTGAGTGGACACGCTATTGCAAGCAAGTTCACCAGTGGGAATTGGATTCTTATCTAACAATTTATTAAAAATTAAGTTTTTCTTAAACCCGCCTACTAAAGCGGGTTTTTCTGTGAAAACTAATTGACAGAAAACTAGATTCATGTTACTTTGTAAGTATCCACCCCCCATGGGAGGGGGTTGTTGAGAGGTGTAGAGCATGGCAGAAAAAGCATTAGTTAAAGCAACATTAAAAGTTGGCGGTATGTCCTGTGCAGCATGTGCTGCCGCCATTGAAAGAGGCCTACTGAAAAAAACAGGTGTGGCGGAAGCAGCGGTGAACCTGGCTACGGAAAAAGTAACAGTACAGTACAACCTGGAGCAAATTTCCCTAGCCGAGATCGGCAGAACCATTGAAGATTTAGGGTATGAAGTGCTGGATGAACCTGCAGCACCAAGCAATAAACTCACTTTATCCGTGACCGGCATGTCCTGTGCCGCCTGCGCCGCTGCCATTGAAAGGGGTTTAAAGAAAAAAACAGGAGTCAGCGAAGTTGTGGTCAATCTTGCCGCAGAAAAGGCCACCATTACCTACGACAATGCGCTCATTAGCAAAGAAGAAATAATACGCGCCATTGAAGATTTGGGTTACGGAGTTGCCGCCGAAAAAAATTCGGAAACAAATATTGGCGATGCCGGCGAGGAACGCGAAAAAGCGGAACTGGCCGCCCGCAAAAGAACTTTGTTTCTTGTCTTAGCCATTACCCTGGTAACAGAAACTCTCATGTTTTTAGACTACCGCTTCCAGATACACGTCCCTTATCATGATTGGATTATGCTGGTGGCGGCCACGCCTATAGTCTTTTGGGCCGGCTTGCCCACACACCAGGGCGCATGGCGCTCTATACGCCACGGCAGTGCCAACATGGATGTCTTAATCTCTCTAGGCACATTGAGTGCTTATGCCTGGGGAATTGCTGCATTTTTTATTCCCAATACTATATCTTTTATGGGAATTTCCGGTATGATTATGGCCTTTCATCTTTTAGGCCGTTATCTGGAAGCCATTGCCAAAAGTAAAACCTCCAGTGCCATTCGCAAATTACTGGAATTAGGTGCCAAAACGGCACGCATTGTTGTTGACGGTCAGGAGCGGGAAATTCCCGTAGAACGTGTGCTGGTCGGCGATATCCTGGTTGTTCGCCCCGGAGAAAAAATCCCTGTTGACGGTGAAATTATTGAAGGTTATACTACCATAGATGAATCCATGGTTACCGGTGAAAGTATTCCGGTGGAGAAAACTGTGGGCGATCCGGTGGTGGGAGCCACCATTAACAAAAACGGCATGATTAAATTTAAAGCCACAAAAGTGGGTAAAGACACCTTTTTGGCACAAATTATCCGCATGGTGGAGGAAGCGCAAGGCTCTAAAGCGCCCATTCAGGAGTTGGCAGATAAAGTAACCGGCTATTTTGTTCCTGTAGTAGTTGTCATTGCCATTTCCACCTTTATCGCCTGGTTGGCATGGGGAGGGATAGACAGTCTCACCCGGGCCGCCTTTGCCGCCACCGCCGTTTTGGTTATTGCCTGCCCCTGCGCTTTGGGATTGGCCACTCCTACCGCCATTATGGTGGGCACCGGTTTAGGTGCAGAAAATGGCATCCTCATTAAAGATGCCGCCAGTTTGCAAACAATGCTGGATGTTAATACCATTATCTTTGATAAAACAGGTACCATTACTAAAGGGGAACCTGCCGTGACTGACATTATTCCTCAAGCTGGCTTTACAGAGGAGAAGCTGTTAACTATGGCCGCCGGCGGTGAAACCGGTTCGGAACATCCCTTAGGACAGGCAATAGTTGCGGCAGCCCAAGAGCGTAAACTTGAAATAGCACAAGCAAAAGATTTTGCCGCCATACCAGGCCATGGGATTGAAGCAGTCATTGCCGGACAAAAACTTGTCATGGGCAACCGTAAATTAATGGTGAGACATAAAATTGAAGTCAGCCCGCTGGAAGAGCAAGTACAACAACTGGAAAAGGAAGGAAAAACAGTAATGTTTGTGGCCGTGGCAGGGAAACTTGCCGGTATTATTGCCGTGGCTGACACCGTAAAAGCAGACAGTAAAGCCGCCATTACCCGTTTGAAAGAACTTGGTTTTACCACTGCCATGTTAACGGGAGACAATGAACGCACTGCCAAAGCCATTGCGGAACAAGTGGGAATTAATCGTGTCTTGGCACAAGTACTACCCGACCAAAAGGAAGCTGAAGTAAGACGTTTACAGGAAGAAGGTTTAGTGGTTGCCATGGTGGGCGACGGCATAAATGATGCGCCGGCCCTGGCGCAAGCCAATGTGGGGATAGCCATAGGTACCGGTACAGACATTGCCATTGAAACTTCCGATATTACCTTAATTCGCGGGGAGCTCACAGCCGTTGTCACTGCCATTGAGCTTGCAAGAGCCACATTCAAAATTATTCGGCAAAATCTCTTCTGGGCATTCGGTTATAATATTCTCGCTATACCCATTGCGGCTTCCGGACGTTTAAGTCCGGCCATCGCAGCCTTGGCCATGGCCATGTCTTCAATCTCAGTATTGTTGAATTCATTGCGCTTACGTCGCCAAAAATTAAAGTCCGGGAATGAAGCAAGTGGAAGCTAGAAAAAAACAGGCACAAAAAATTCTGCAGATTTTAGCACGTAAAAATCCTCATCCGGCCACGGAACTCGTTTTTGCGACTCCGTGGCAGTTGCTTGTTGCCACTGTCTTATCCGCCCAATCTACAGATAAGCAGGTTAATAAAGTTACCAAAAAACTGTTTCTTGAATACCCGGGGCCGGAAGAGA
Source organism: Bacillota bacterium (assembly GCA_012521405.1). GTDB lineage: Bacteria > Bacillota > Dethiobacteria > Dethiobacterales > Dethiobacteraceae > JAAYSO01. Next base: position 3,876 of record JAAYMK010000050.1, on the reverse strand, counting down.
TGGCAGCACTGACACCTGAAGAGCTGGCGAAAAAAATCAAAACTTTAGGTTTGTATCGCACTAAAAGTAAAAACCTGGTGGCAACGGCACAGATCATTTTAGAGAAATTTGGCGGCCAAGTACCCAAAACCCGAGAAGAGCTGGAAAGCCTTCCCGGTATCGGCCGCAAAACGGCAAATGTTATTTTGGCCAATGCCTTTGGCATTCCGGCTTTGGCAGTTGATACTCATGTTTTTCGAGTGGCCAATCGCACTGGGCTTGCTGCGGCAAAAAATCCCCTGGAGACAGAAAAGCAGCTTACACAAATTATCCCACAAGCAATCTGGTCAAAAGCCCATCATTGGCTAATTTTACACGGTCGCTATATTTGTACGGCCCGCAGCCCCAAATGTCACATTTGCCCCATTTATGAATACTGCCGTTATGAAGCTAAAAAGGCTCCACAGGAAGATAAAACGAAAAAAACCGGTAAACGTTAGTCTACCGGTTTTTGCATGATGAAGAAATTTTATTACTAACAGCTGTAATAAAAGTTAGTTAATGCTACGAAAAACACCGATTACTTTGCCGATTATACGAACCTCAGGAGAACGGATCGGTTCATACAAATCGTTCTCCGGTTTGAGGACAACATGATCTTCCGCTTTATAGAAACGTTTAACAGTAGCCTCACCGTCCAGCATAGCCACCACAATTTCACCGTTATTAGCCTGGTATTGCTGGCGCACAATGACATAGTCTCCGTCCAAGATCCCGGCATTGATCATACTGTCACCGCGGACTTGCAGCATAAAAACATTGTCGCCATGAACCATCATTTTAGGTAGAGGAAAATAATCTTCAATGTTTTCTTCCGCCAAAATAGGTTGCCCGGCCGTAACTTGTCCCACAATGGGCACTTGTATAACTTCCGGAACAAAAAAAGTTTCCGGCTCTTCCTGGAGCAACTCAATGGCCCTTGGTTTTGAGGGGTCACGGCGAATAAAACCTTTTTCCTCCAGTTTAGCCAGATGAGCATGGACAGTGGAGCTGGAGGAAAGGCCAACAGCTTCACCGATCTCCCGTACGGACGGTGGGTAGTTTTTCAATTTTACTTCACGTCTTATATACTCAAGAATTTGCCTTTGCCTGGGCGTTAAATCATCCACCTGCAGCACCTCGCTTTCTTTTATTTTAGCACAAAATTATCCATAAGGCAAACAACCGTTCGTGTTTTTTCCAAAAAACTCTTGACACAAACATTTGTTCGTGTTATGGTATAACCAGGCAAACAAATGTTTGGAGGTAGCAGGAGTATAATGAAAACTTTGGCCGCCTTAACATACAATAAAAGCAAGCGCCGGCAAAAACGGCAACGCCTGGCTAAAGCTTTAATTTTTCTCATTGCTTGGTGCTTTATGCTTTTAATCGACGTCAGTGAGGGTAGTATTGCGCGCGGAGAAAGGCAAACCCTGCAAACAGTGGTAGTTTCCGGCGGTGATACATTATGGTCATTGGCACAAAAATATGCACCAGACAATCAGGATTTACGTTCCTATATCGAGCAAATCCGGGAAGTTAATGATTTGTCACATTCAGTGATTTACCCTGGCCAAACCCTAAAACTGCCCTAATAATCTTTCCACCCCTGGCTAAGCTATGAGCAAAAAGGGCGGGATAGAGTGATGTCAGACAATTTACCTTGGCATCGCCAGGAAATCTTTCATGATGAAATTGCAAAATATCCGCTGGTTGATTTCTTCCCTTTACAACCAAAACCGGTGGAAAGTAAGGAAGAATCAGAGACATCTTGGGATGAAGCCGATAAATAAACCGGCTGCGTGAAGCAGCCGGTTTATTTTTAATTCTTTTCCTCTTCGCTTTGTACTTTAAGATTCTGCAAAGTACCGTTGGCTTTCATCGTCAAAAGCTTATTAACACCGTTTAAATATGCCCGTACGGATGCTTCTACAATATCAGTGGAAGTTCCGCGTCCGACAATAGTTTTATCTTGATACTCCAGGAGGATGGTAACTTCGCCCAAAGCATCGCGGCCTTCCGTTACAGCCCGCAAATCATATTTTTCCAAACGCGGTTCAATTCCGGTAATGTTATCAATGGCATTATAAGCTGCGTCAATGGGACCGGCACCTGTTTCGCTCCGGATAAAGATTTCATCATCTTTTTTCAATTTGACTACAGCTGCCGGGATACTGTTAGAACCGCTGGTGGTTTGCAGGTATTCCAAAGTGTAAATAGGCGCAGTATAGGCCAGGCGGTCTGCCATTAGGGCTTCAAGATCCTGCGGGTAAACTTCTTTTTTCTTATCGGCCAGTTCAAGAAAACGAGTGTAAAATTCTGCAAAATCATCTTCCTCCAGGACAAAGCCTAGACGTTCCAGTTCATGCCGTACAGCATGACGTCCGGAACGGGCAGTGAGTTTAATTTGTCCTGCCTTGCCACCAATTAATTCGGCATTGATAATTTCGTACGTTTCCGTTTTCTTGAGAATGCCGTCTTGGTGTATACCTGAGGAATGGGTAAAGGCATTTTTACCGATGACGGCTTTATTTACAGGGATGGGAATACCCATTAAACTGGACACTAAACGGCTTGTTTTATAAATCTCGCGGGTATTAACTTCGTGATAGAAGTCTTTAAAATAATCCTTGCGGATGAGCATGGCTATCACAATTTCTTCTAAGGCGGCATTGCCGGCCCGTTCACCGACACCGTTAATATTACATTCTATTTGGCGTGCCCCGTTTTGAATGGCCGTCAGGGAGTTAATAACCGCCAAGCCCAAATCATTATGACAATGAACACTGACAATGGCCTTGTCAATATTGGGAACACGGTTCATAATGTTGCGAATCATTTCCCCATATTGCTCCGGAACAGCATAACCCACAGTATCCGGCAGGTTAATTACAGTAGCGCCCGCATCAATTACGGCTTCAATAACACGGCACATATAGTCTAAATCACTGCGGGTGGCATCTTCCAAAGAATATTGCACATCATATGTCTTACTCTTTGCATATTTTACCGCTTCCACAGCCATTTCCAACAGCGTCTCGGGATCCTTACGCAGTTTATATTTCATATGAATAGGTGAGGAGGCCAGGAAAACGTGGATTCTGGGTTTTTCGGCGTATTTAATGGCTTCCCAGCAAGCATCTATATCACCCTTTAAAGCACGGGCCAAACCGGCAATGACAGGACCCTTAACTTCCTTGGCAATGGTTTGTACTGCTTTAAAATCACCGGGGGAAGAAACGGGAAAGCCGCATTCAATCACATCCACATTTAATTTGGCCAGCTGTTTGGCTATTTTTAATTTTTCTTCTAGATTAAGCTTTGCACCCGGCGTTTGTTCACCGTCACGCAGCGTAGAATCAAAGATCATGATTTTTTCCGACATTTTATTTCCTCCCTTTTGCTATAATAAAAAAACTTCGCCCCTTTAGAGGCGAAGATATCCCGCGGTACCACTCTAATTAGTTGTGCATGACTATGCCTGCACAACCACTCTTAACCCGTAACGTGGGTAACGGCCAGGTCTACTCGGATTCCTTTCGGCTGGCACTCCAGGGTGAGCTCGTAAGAGAAGGTAAGACCGTCTCACACCACCCGACGGCTCTCTGCACTTACTGCTTTCTCTACTTTATCCCTGTCATCGTTTTGCCAAATGTTTTTATTAATCATAACAAAAAAACGCAAAAAGTCAAACATTTTTTTTGCTTTTTTAAGGGCATTTTCATGGTACTGTAGGTTAGTGTAAAATTACTATAGGTTTTTGAAGGAAAAATCTATTTAAAATAGAAAGAGGAACCTCACATTCTAGCAGAATGAATACCCCCTAAAAGGAGGCGGAGGTTCCTCATGGATGTAATT
>JAAYMK010000049.1 GCA_012521405.1 Bacillota bacterium | reverse complement strand
TCCCTCAGTGTGTCCCATCATGAAGAATTTATCATGGAAACCCTGGCTGAAAACTTGGGATTACAGCTGCAAAGCATCATGCTGGGAGCGGAAAATCTCCGTCTCCGACGTGAAGCAAAAGCATTGCATGAAATCAATAAAGAGATATCCCGCCTGGCGGATCTGGACTCGGTTTTGGAAAACATTACGGAAAAGGCTTGCTATCTCCTCAAGGCGGAAAACTGCTATATTGCCTTAGCCGATGAAAAAGCGCAAATCTTACATGTGCGGGTCAACTATACGACCAGGAGCCAGGTGTGGCGTACATGGGCTTTTAAATATCATCCCGGTGAAAGCAGTTTATTGCGTGCCGACGGATATATTATGCGCTGGCATCATTTAACCTACCCTTATGGCGAAGGTGTCGGCGGGCTGGTGGCACAAAACCTTTCCTCCCTGCTGATCCGCAATTCCAGGGAATTCTTGCAAAATGTAACCGCCAGTGTACCGGAAAAGCTGGCCACAGGCGGCATCGCCGCCGCCATCGCCGTACCCATGTGCACCAAGCGCGGCCTGATTGGCGTACTTTGTGCCGCCAGCTGTAAAAATAACGCTTTTAACCGTGCGCAGTTAAAATTAATGGAGACCCTGGGTAACCAGGCCGCCATAGCCATTGAAAATGCGCATAATTTTACAGAACAAAAAGCGCTGGCAAAAAAACTGCGCAACAGCATTGCGACCCATGAGAGGTTGCTCTCTCTGGTACTTGCCAATCAAGGAATCCAGGCCATCGCAGATACCTTGGCGAACTTAATCGGCAACCCGGTAGTTATTCAGGACCAGGAGGAACAAGTTGCCTATCTTGCCGGAGGTACGGAAATGGCGACAGGAGTGCCTTACGTCAGGGCTCCCATTGTTGCCGGCAAATCACTGTACGGCTATGTAACCGCCTTTGCCGTCCACAAGCCGATAACTGAAGAACAGCGTGCTGCAGTGGAAGAAGCTTCAATTGTCCTGGCGCTAGAGTATTTAAAACAAGATGCTGCCAGAGCCGGTCTCCTCCAGCATGTAATTACCGCCCAGGAAGAAGAAAGAAAGCGCATAGCCCGGGAACTACACGATGAAACCAGTCAAACCTTAACGGCTCTAATGCTCGGCTTGGATACATTGGGTCTGCTGCTTCATAATGTGCCTGCAGAAGCTATATCACGCTTGCGCGCTTTAAAAAGCCTGGCGGAAGGCATGCTGAACAACATTCACCGCATCATTTCGGACTTAAGACCGTCGCTTTTGGATGACCTCGGTCTTTTCCACGCCATTAACTGGTGCTGTGAACAGCGGTTAAAGCCGGTCGGGATAAAGTATGAAACTAACATTGCCGGGCTGGAACAAAGATTCCCGTCTCCAGTGGAAACCGCCCTTTACCGTATCGTCCAGGAAGCCATTACCAATATTATCCGCCATGCCAAAGCAACGGAAGTTGCCATTGATGTCGCTTTTGACAAAAACCAGTTGATATTGCGTGTGGAAGACAACGGTTGCGGCTTTGAAAAAGAACTGTTTACCAATGCGGATTCTTCCAGCAAAAGTTTGGGCTTATGGGGGATGAAAGAACGGGTTAATGCTCTCAAAGGAACAATTGACCTGGAAACATCCCCCGGTTGCGGCACGGTCATTACAGTAACCGTACCTGATGCAGAAGGAATAGGAGGTGAGGAAGATTAAGATCCGGGTGCTATTGGTGGATGATCATGCCATTATGCGTGAAGGACTGCGGGCTTTGTTAAATTATTATAAAGACATTGAAGTAATCGGAGAGGCGCAGGACGGGGAAGAAGCCTTTAATTTGGTGGGCACACACAAGCCAGATGTGGTTTTAATGGATATTTCCATGCCGGGTATGGGAGGGTTTGAAGCCACCCGCCTGATTTTAAAAACATTTCCGCAAACGGCCATTCTTGTTTTAACTCAACACGAGGACTGGCGCTACGCGGAATCCCTTCTGAAGGCGGGCGCCCTCGGCTATGTTTCCAAAAGGGCGCTTGGTACGGATTTAATCAAGGCAATACGCACGGTGACCAAGGGGGAAAGATATATTGAACCTACTGTTGCCGCCGCCCTGGAGCAGCAGCAACCCGTGAAGAAAAAAGAGAAAACGGATACTCTGCAACTAACGTCTTTAACCCAACGCGAAGAAGAAATACTTTTTTATATTGCTCAGGGAAAAACAAATACGCAAATTGCCAAGTTATTGTCATTAAGCGTAAAAACCGTAGAGTATCACCGCACGAATTTGATGAGCAAGTTAAATGCGCGAAATGTAGCCGAACTGGTTAAACACGCTGTCAAAGCGGGCTTGGTCTAGCATTGATTGAATTTTGCGAAAAAACTAGGCAATTCCCTAGTGCACAATTGGGGTAATACCTGTTTTATCAAACTTGGCGCCATGTTATATTTGACACAAGAAAAATTCATCGTTATCCCAAACCTACCGAAAGGGGGAATTGCCAATGGTTGATTTAAAGGTACTGACGGAAGCCATGGGGGCACTGGGTGAGGAAAAGGTAATGTCATTGTTGAGGGATTTCTTGGCTACCAATCCTACTGCCGGTGATGCACAGCAAGTAGTAAATGCCTGCCAGCAGGGAATGGCAATTGTGGGGGACTTGTTTGAGCAGGGTGAGTATTTCGTCGGAGACTTGATCTTTGCCGGTGAATTGTTGACTAACGCCATTGAAATTTTAAAGCCGGTTATCGGCCAGGAAAGTTCGGAAAAAATCGGTAAAATAGTTTTAGGTACTGTTCATGGTG
>JAAYMK010000048.1 GCA_012521405.1 Bacillota bacterium | reverse complement strand
GGTCAATAGTTTTATTAATAAATGTAACTCCGGTAATTATCACCACATCGCATTCCGGCAAATATATATTTTCTGCCCAGTCTGGTAAAAGGCCTTCAGCCGTAATATTTCTTTCAAAGATATATAGCTTGCGAACTTTCTCCTTTAACCGTTTCACCACCGGCTGGAAATAGCCGATCATACCTACGGTATCAGTCTCTTTGATTTGCAAAATCTCAAAGGCGTTTTTTCCTTCCGTAAATTCCTCGTTTAAAATAGCATTTATAGTTGCCACACCCACCGAGGCTTCAGCTAAATTTACACTCATGGCCATTTCTACGGCAGAGGCCGCCTTCATGCCCTGCAATTGGCCGGCATTTTTCATAACCCCGCTGTGCAGACCCAATTCATTGCGAAAGGTAAAACAAGTTCCTCCAGCTCCGTTTGAAAGCTTTACTCCTGTATAACCGACACCAATACAAACATCTGCAAGTGTTAAACCAGCAGCTTTTTTTTGGGCCAGTTCTGCAATCTTTTGCGTAATCAAAACGCTCACCGCCTTCTCGTTGTAACTTTTCCTAATACCCTACAATGTGCAAAACACCAGTTACAACTGTTCAAGTACGCTTTTTGCCCTGGAGGCAGCATGCTTTGGCCCAATTAATGTCAGGACAGCATTAAGGTCGGGACCGTGCGACTGCCCGGTAACAGCAATCCGTGCTGCCATAAATAGAGCTTTTCCTTTTACGCCTACTTCTTTACCAATTTCTTTTAAAATGCGGCGCACTGTGGCGCTGTCCCAACTATCCATCTCCTCCGCCCTTTGCTGTAATGCTGAGATTACTTGTACCGATGTCTCCAGGGATAAAATTTGTTTTACCTCTTCATCTTCTTTATCCAATAAAACTGTATCACCAAAAAATACACGCATTAATTCCGGTGCTTGCGCAGCATACTCCATTTTTTCCTGCACGGCGGCTACTGCTTGTTCCAGCCAAGACAAATCTGCTGCCGTTACCTCTTCCGCCATCAAGCCGGCCCTTTGCAAATGGGGTAGACAGAGGCGGGACAGTTCATCAACAGGCAAAGCCTTTAAATAATGGGCATTCATCCATCTTAATTTATTGAGATCGAAAACTGCCGGGCTTTTAGATACCCTTTCCAAGGAAAACTGTTGGATCAATTCCTCTACGGAGAAAATTTCCTGTTCTCCTTCCGGCGACCACCCTAAGAGCGCCAGGAAGTTTATTAAAGCTTCAGGCAGGTAACCATCATCCCGATATTGGAGGACGGACGTAGCACCATGCCGCTTGCTCATCTTACTGCGGTCTTCCCCTAAAATCAGGGAAACATGGGCAAACTGCGGCAGCGGGAAACCTAAAGCTTCGTAGATTAAGATCTGCCGCGGTGTATTGGAGAGATGTTCCTCCCCACGAATCACATGTGTAATTTCCATTAAAGCATCATCCAGCACCACGGCGAAATTATAGGTGGGTAAACCATTAGATTTCACCAGAATAAAATCACCAATACCGTCACTGTCAAATTCTACTCTGCCGCGGACCAAATCATCCACCACAATTTTTTTGCCTTCCGGCACACGAAAACGAATCACCGGTTTGCGCCCGGCTGCACGGAATTCTTCTTTTTCTGCTGCTGTAAGCTTGCGACATTTTCCCAAGTACCGCGGCAGTTCCCCGCGGGCTTTTAACGCTTGCCTTTCTGCTTCCAATTCTTCTTCACTACAAAAACATTCATAAGCATGTCCGCTTTCCAGCAGCTTTTCGATATAAGGCTGGTAAAGGGAAAGACGCTCCTGTTGACGGTAGGGTCCATGCTCTCCTCCTACCTCAATCCCTTCATCCCAGTCAATACCCAGCCAGCGCAGAGAATCCAAAATTAGCGCTTCCGCTTCACGGGAAGAACGGTCTAAATCAGTATCTTCAATCCTCACCAACATGGTCCCGCCGTATCGCCTGGCAAAAAGCCAGTTAAATAGCGCAGAACGAGCTCCACCGATATGTAAAGGTCCTGTGGGACTGGGGGCATACCTCACTCTTACTTTGCTCATATAAACTCACCTTCCATTCCTTTTCGCGACTTTTCATATTATACCATTTATAAAAAGTGGACACAACAAAGATAAAAGTTTATGCTATAATAAAGGAATTAAATGGCTACCGGGAGGATCGCAGATGAATTACTTCTTTAATCTCTATCATCAAGGATTCATTCGTGCCGCCGCCGCCGTTGCACAAGTACGCGTAGCAGACCCCACCTTTAATGTAACGCAGACAGTGGAGCTTGCCCGCCAAGCGGCGGCAGAACATGCGATACTGACAGTTTTTCCCGAATTGAATCTTTCTGCATACAGCAACCAGGATTTATTTCACCAGCAAGCTTTGCTGGAAACAACGGAAAATGAAATTAAGAGGTTGCTTAAAGAAACAGCCACCCTGGAAACTATACTGGTTGTGGGCGCTCCGGTAACTGTAAAAGCTCAACTCTACAATTGCGCTCTGGTTCTTTACCGCGGACGCATTCTTGGTATTGTCCCCAAATCATATTTACCCAATTTCCGCCAGCTGTCCGAAAGCAGACAGTTTCGGCCCGGTTTTTTTGCCCGGGACGAATATGTGACTTACTGCGGACAAGCAAATATTCCCTTTGGTTCCGATCTCCTCTTTAAAGTAAAAAACATACCAAACTTTATTTTTGCCGTAGAAATTTGCGAGGATCTACAGGTGCCGGTACCTCCTTCCAGTTTAGCCGCCCTTGCCGGGGCCACGGTTATTGTCAACCCGGCCGCCTCCGGTGCCTCCGTTGGCAGGGCCGACCGGCGTCATACACTAATTAGCAACCAATCTGCCCGCTGCTTGGCTGCCTATCTTTGTACCGAAGCGGGCTTGGGCGAATCTACCACAGATCTAGCCTGGGACGGACATGCTCTGATTTATGAGAACGGACAACTTTTAGCTGAAACACAACCTTTTGCCCAAAAATCACAGCTTATTTTTGCCGATCTTGATTTAGATTGTTTATGCCAGGCAAGAATGCAGTCAAATATTTTTTCTGAAAACGCCCACCGGCTCCAAAATCAGCTCAATCAATTCCGCACCATAGAATTTGAAGTACCGCCACCCCAGGGGAAAATCTTGCTAAAACGTCAATATGAGCGTTTTCCTTATATTCCCGCTGAGCAAAAAGCACGCCTTCACCGCTGCCGGGAAACCTTTGCCATTCAAGTGCAAGGTCTGGTAAAACGCCTGTTGGCCACCGGCATCAAACAAATTATTCTTGGCATCTCGGGAGGACTTGATTCAACTTGGGCCCTTGTGGTTGCCGCCAAGGCTTTAGATTATTTAGGTTTACCGCGGACAAACATCCGTGCTTATACCATGCCGGGTTTTGCCACTTCAGCCCGCACGAAAGAAAATGCCTGGCGCCTCATACAAGCCCTGGGTGTTACCGGCGAAGAGCTGGACATCCGCCCCGGCAGCCTACAGATGTTAAAAGATATCGGACATCCTGCCGCCGGTGGTGAAAAAATTTATGACACCACTTACGAAAACGTACAAGCGGGCCAACGTACTGCTTTACTTTTCCGCTTGGCCAACCGGCATCATGGCCTTGTACTGGGCACCGGTGATTTAAGTGAAATAGCGCTGGGATGGACCACATACGGTGTAGGCGACCATATGTCCCATTATAATGTTAACGCCGGTGTACCCAAAACATTGATTCAGCACCTTATATATTGGTATGCAAAAACAGAAACAGAGGAAGAAAAAATCAGCCGGATCTTATTGGATATCCTTAACACCGAAATTAGCCCCGAGCTTATACCCGGTACAGATCAAAAGGGACAGCCCGCACAACGGACAGAGGATTTTATTGGACCTTATGAATTACAAGATTTTAACCTCTATTATACACAGCGCGGCTATCGTCCCAGTAAAGTAGCTTTTCTGGCCTACCATGCCTGGCGTGACAAAACAGTGGGGCAGTGGCCGGATACACCGGAAAATATGCGCACTGAATATACCATTGGCGATATTAAGCATTGGCTGCAAGTCTTCTGCCGTCGTTTTTACGGTGGCAGCCAGTTTAAGCGCTCCGCCATGCCGGACGGCCCCCAAGTGGGTCCCGGTCCATCCCTTTCTCCCCGTGGCGGTTGGCGCGCCCCCAGCGACGCTGCGGCTACTGTCTGGCTTAATGATTTAAAGCGCATTCCCGACACAGAAGTATAGCAAGTAACTAAAGACGGAATGCATGCCGTAATGGCATGCATTATTTTTTTGCTTTTCAGGCCATTATGCAAGTTTTTGCACAGCAAAAAGATGCAAAGGCTAAACACCGGCAAAGGAACCGGGATCGGCGCCAGGAAAACCCGCCACCAAATATTTTTATAAGTACAAATATTGCCAATATTATGTCTAAGTGATACTGTATAATTGTGGCTCAGATGTTTTGAAATGTTAAATTAAAAACAGGGGAGGCTGGAGAATGACGACATGGCATGATTTTCTGCTCCGGGAAGGCAAGGTTCCGGATTGGCCGTATCCGGTGAACTATGACACCGGACAGGAAATTGAAGGAGACGTGTTAGTTGTCGGCGGGGGCATTGCCGGCTGCTGGGCTGCCATTAGCGCTGCCCGGTGTGGTGCCAGGGTTATCCTGGTGGAAAAGGGCGATACAATCAGAAGCGGAGCGGGGGGACCCGGCTGCGACCATTACTGCGACATTCCTACAAACCCGCTGTCCAAAGTTGATCCCGATGAATGGGCAAGGGAAATGACAGGGCCTTATACAAACGGCATCGGCACACAGATCCAATGCCGGGAAGGCTACGACACGCTTTTGGAATATGAGCAGATGGGGGCGAAAATCAGGGACGACAAGGACGAGTATCTGGGAGTGGAAGGCCGGGATGAAAAAACAAAGTTTCTCGTTTCTCCGCGCCAGAATAAGGATCACTGCCGAAATACCGTCCTCCGGGTTTGGGGTTCCACCTTTAAACCTGCCCTGAAAAAGGAATGCAAGCGCCTCGGGGTGCGTATTTTTGACCGGGTAATGGTAACAGGTTTGTTAAATGAACACGGCATACCGGGTAACAGGGTTGTAGGAGCGGTAGGATTTAACAACCGTACGGGCGAATTTCTGGTTTTTAAAGCCAAAGCCACCATTCTTTGTACGGCAGGCAACCACTCCCTGTATGTTTTAAATACAGAGCTTTCTGGCTATAACAGTTTCCGCTCGCGCACTATGACGGGAGACGGTTTTGCCATGGCTTGGCGGGCCGGTGCTGAACTGACACTGATGGAAACCACAGGACCGCTTGTTTTAGGCCTTGGTTTCCGGCACACCTGGTATGGCGGAGCCGGCGATGCCAGTTACGAGAATGTACAGCTGGTTGACGCCAACGGCAAAAAACTACCCATTCCCACCCAGGGCTGGCGGGACGGCAGCATGCCCGATGCTTTTCTGCGTTTGCTGCCAACCATCCGGGAAGGAGTCTTAAAAGGCGAATATGCTCTACCTTTTTATGGAGACTTCCCTGCCATGCCGCCCGAGGAACAGCGGGCCACCTGGTATATGATGCTGCGTGAAGAATCAACTTCCCGGATCATTGTTGATACTTATAGCGCTGCCGGCTTTGATCCTGCTAAACACCAGCTCATGAGCTACCAGCTGCTTGAAGGTGACAGTCCCAAGCAGTGGCGTGTTCCCGGCCGGGGCGGTGTCCTTGTGGACTGGAATTTAAGAACCAGTCTGGAAGGCCTTTATGCCGCCGGAGAGCAGATGTTTGCTGCCCGGGATCACAGTTTCTGTGCCGCCACCGGCAGGTATGCCGGCCGCAAAGCGGCGGCGTATGCAAAGGAAGCAGCGGAACCTGTTATCTCGGCAGAACAGGTGGCAAAAGAGAAGAAACGTATTTATGCACCGGTAAAAAGAAGCAGCGGTATCGAGTGGAAAGAATTGCATGCCGGTATTGGCAGGGCCATGCAATATTTTTGCAGCGAATACTTGACCGATTCCCTGCTGCGGCTGGGCCTGCAGACGCTGGAAGAAATCGAAGAGGAATATGTACCCAAGCTTTATGCCTTGGATCCCCATAAATTAATGCGCAGCCTGGAAGATTTAAGCCTTCTTACCCACGCCAAAATTATTATCCACGCCTCGCTGGCCAGGAAGGCCAGCAGCAAGCTGCTTGATTTCTATAGGATTGATTATCCCGAGGTGGACCCACAAGAGTGGAATAAATATATTGTGATAAAAAATGAAAACGAGAAAGTGGTAACCAGAATGTTACCCCAGTACTTCTGGGGTGATATGAAAAAGAATTACGAAGCCCACAACCAAGATTATCAGGGCGTATACCGGGGAAAATAAGGAGGAATTAGTATGACCGAGAGAAAAGCAGTGGCCCTTCCCAATCTTGTTACGCCGAACACACCTGTAATTTTTAACCCAGACAAATGTGTCGGCTGCAACCATTGTGTTGAAGTTTGCCAAATAGACGTCTTTATCCCTAACCCTGAGAAGGGAAATCCGCCCATCATCCTTCACCCCGATGAGTGCTGGTACTGTGGCTGCTGTGTCAATGACTGTCCGCACCCGGGAGCTGTAAAATTCAACTGGCCCCTGCAGCAGCGGGGATACTGGCGGGATAAAGAGACAGGAGAAGTTTTCCGGTTAAAATAGTTAGTTTACTGATGCCTGTATACATCTTTTGTTCCAAAAAGTATACAGGCTCTTTTTAGCAAAATTGCCGGGTTGCCACATGGGCAGCCCGGCAAGTAAAGGGCTTATTGCTATTTAGGTTTAAACTTGGCAGCCGGTCAGGAGAACGACAGCCTGGGCTGCCATGCCTTCACCGGCACCGCAAAAACCCAGCCCTTCCGTGGTGGTGGCTTTGACGCTGATCCGCTCAACGGGAACATCTAAACTGGCCGCCAAATTGGCACGCATCTTTTCAATATAAGGAGCAAGTTTTGGTTTTTGGGCAATAATGACTGTATCAAGATTGCCCACTTCATAACCTTGCTTTTGCATCAATCCCCTTACTTGCTGCAAAAGCTGTAAACTGGAGATATTTTTGTAGGCGGGATCTGAATCGGGAAAATGCTTGCCTAAATCCCCCAAAGCCAAAGCTCCCAAGATGGCATCCATCACGGCATGTACCAGCACATCTGCATCAGAATGTCCCCACAGGCCAAATTCATAAGGAATAGTAACGCCACCCAAAATTAAAGGTCTATCTGCCACAAGCCTGTGCACATCATAGCCAATTCCTATGCGCATCCTCTTCCCCGCCCTTCATTAATGCTTCCGCCAGCAGCAAATCCTCCGGTGTTGTAATTTTAAAATTGAAAGCAGTTGAAGGCACCACAAAGACCGGATAACCATAGTGCTCAAGCAGTGCTGCGTCATCGGTGGCAGAGAAATTTTCTTGATAAGCATTGCGGTGGGCAATTTCCAGCCAGTCACGCCGAAAAACTTGCGGCGTATGGATCGCCCACAGCTGCTCCCGGGGCAAGGTAGCTAGCACCTTTTGCTTTTGCCCCACCTTTTTAATGGTATCCTTTACAGGCACTGCAGCCACAACGGCTCCTTTTTCCTTAGCTGCCAAAAGACAACTTCTAAAAAGTTCTGCCGTGGCAAAAGGTCTGGCGCCGTCATGGATACATACATAATCGATCCCGTCAGCTACAACTTTCAGGCCGTTACGCACCGAATCTTGACGCTCTTTGCCGCCTTGCACAATGATGATATTTTCTTGCGGAAAATAAGGCAAAAGAACATCCCGACGAAAAAGAGTTTCTTCGCCGGGAGCCACAGTGACAATAATTTGGGCAAAGCAAGCAGCTTCAATGCATGCCTGCAGCGCATAGCTGACAAGGGGCTTGCCCTTTAAAGGTAAAAATTGCTTATTAATTTTTGCCTGCATTCTACGGCCTTGTCCGGCCGCAGCAATAATCACTGAAGCACTCATTACCGCACTCCTGTTAAATTTTGTGCTAATTTTGGTTTGGCAAAAATCATGCGACCTGCGGCAGTTTGCAGGACACTGGTTACCACAACTTCTATTGTTTCACCAATATAACGGCGGCCTCCCTCTACAACAATCATGGTACCGTCATCAAGGTAAGCAACACCTTGTCCCATTTCTTTACCGTCTTTAATAATCTGTGCCGTCATTTCTTCCCCGGGAAGCACCACCGGTTTCACAGCATTGGCCAATTCGTTAATATTAAGTACAGGAACACCCTGAAGTTCACAAACCTTATTGAGATTATAATCGTTTGTGACAATCTTGCCTTTCAAAATTTTTGCCAACTTAATTAGCTTGCTGTCCACTTCCGGTATATCGTCAAAATCCTGCTCATAAATTTGCACCGGGATTTCCAGCTCTTTTTGAATTTTATTAAGGATATCCAAGCCGCGGCGTCCGCGGTTCCTTTTTAGCGTGTCAGAAGAATCTGCAATATGGCGCAATTCTTCTAAAACAAAACCGGGAACAACCACAACCCCCTCAAGGAAACCGGTTGCAGCAATATCAACTATCCTGCCGTCAATAATAACACTGGTATCTAAGATTTTGGCACCGCGCTGGCCGCCTTTTTCCGTTTTCAATTGGCGGGTAAACAGATTAGTTAAAAAAGTGAGATCTTCTTTTCTGTTTAACATTAAATTTGTGCCCAAATAACCGGCAAATAAAGTAACAATTGCGGCAAGATAATTCCCTACCAGGGGAATACGATAAAGGGCCAAACTCAAGAGGGAACCAATCAATAGCCCGCTCACCAATCCCGTTACGCCTACGACAATATCTTGCGTGGGAATAGATTTTAGTGTTGCTTCAATCCAATTGTTAAACTTTGCCGCCAAATCAAAAAATAAAGGACTGATAAGATATGCAATAAGGCCTAAAACCGCGCCGCCAAAAACGGAAGCACCAATACTTGTAGCTAAAGAGAAAGACTGCACATTGGCAAAAGTAACAATGGTTTCGATACTTACATTTACCAGTTGAAAACCCAGCGCAAAGCCAATTAAGAACAAAATACCGCGCACAAGTTTCTGCAGCAAGAAATTCACCTCCTTTAGACTTACCATATTAAAATATATTCTTTACCCAAGCGAGAGAACTTCATGCACCGGCAAAGACAAGCAGGAAAATTTTACCAACTAGATAAAAAAGAGCATCAACCCTTGTGATGCTCACAGTTTTAAGAAATATTGGCGAAAAAACGATCTATGATTTTGTCCACATCTTCTTTACTGGTATCCTGAGCAAGAACTAGTTCGGAAATTAAAATCTGCCGGGCGCTATCTAACATTTTCCGCTCACCTGTGGAGAGACCTTTTTCTTTTTCTCTATAGGTCAAGTTGCGGACAACTTCCGCAACCTGGAAAATATCACCGCTTTTTAGCTTTTCCAGATTAGCACGATAGCGTCTATTCCAATTAGATGACATTTTACTATGATGTCCTTTAAGGATAGCATACACTTGTTCTACGCCTTCTTCGTCAATGACTTCCCTGAGACCTATTTGCTCTACATTATCCAAAGGAATCATGACCTTCATGTCACCAATGGGAATCTTCATGATATAATATTTTTTACGCTCACCCAGGATCTCCTTCTCTTCAATAGCTTCGATCACACCGGCCCCATGCATGGGATATACAACTTTATCTCCTATATTAAACAACATTAAAAGCCCTCCTAGGTTAACGTATGTAAATTATATCATGGATCCCCTATTTTGTCAAATAAAGTATAGTATCATAGTTATCTTTACTTGTCAACATCCGAATAACGCTAAGATAGTGTCAACCCACTGTAGGGAAAAAATAATTTCACCAATCCTGAAAGGACGCCCACTCGAAATCACATTTATTCCACGGTGTTACGGTGTTGTTGACAATGAGCCTCCGCCGACATGAATT
>JAAYMK010000047.1 GCA_012521405.1 Bacillota bacterium | reverse complement strand
GTGGAATCACTCTTGGGGGTTTCGGAAGAGAGAACTCTGGAGGGAGTTTTGGCTGAATCTTGGGAAGAAGATATTGAAAACTTAAAAATTACCTTTAAATTAAGGGAAGGGATAAAATTTCATAACGGTAAGGAGTTAACGGCAGAAGACATTAAAAAGAATTTTGAGTATATTAAACATTCACCGGCAACGTTGCGCTATAATGATTTTCTTGATTCCATCGAAGTTGTTGATAAAAATACTGTTGTTTTTCATTTGAACCGTTGGCATAACCAAGTCATAGTTGAATGGGGAATTATCCAAATCTTTGATATTGATACCATTGAAGCAAAAGGTGAAGGCTGGGCCACCACCAATCTTGTAGCCACAGGTCCTTTCATTTTAAAAGAGTTTCAGCGAGATGTGCGGTCACTGTGGGTCAGATTTGATGATTACTGGCAGGAAGGTAAGCCTTACCTGGATGAAGTAGAATACCTCTATATTCCCGAGCAGTCCACGGGGGCGGCCATGATGGAAGCCGGTGAAGCCCAAATTTGGCTGGGTGCCGATGGGCTTAATACGAAAAATTTAATGGATAGAGGTTTTGTGCGTCAAACCGGCTGGGGAAGTTCTTTAAATGTTTTAGTACCAAATACGTATGATGAAGATTCCCCCTTCCAAGATATACGTGTACGGCAGGCTTTACAGCATGCCATAGATAAAGAAGCCCTTTGCGAAGCCCTGGGCTATGGTTTAATGGAACCGGTCCATTCCATTGCTCCGGAAGGAGAATGGGGTGGGGGTAAAGTGTACTACGAATACAATCCGGATAAAGCAAAGCAGCTTTTGCAGGAAGCCGGATATGAAAACGGTTTGGATGTGCCGCTGCTGGCCCTTGTGGGGTCCGGTGGACGGAATGAGTTGGCAGAAGCTGTTGCCGGACAGTTGGAGAAAATTGGTATTAGATGTAAAATTGATATTGCCGACGCCGGGCGTTATTACGCGGAAACCTGGAATGGTGTCTGGGAAGGCCTGGCACTGGGCATCAGTGGTTCTGCCCATGATTTTCTAACCGGATTCCAGCGTTGGTGGGGACATAACGGTATTTATAAAGGTTTTAAAAGACCGGAGGAATTGTTGCAAAAATCCAGAGATGCTTTACTTGTGGCTGAGACAGCAGAAAAAATTAAAATTACGGAAGAAATGGTTGATATGGTCATGGAAGGAGCCTATGTGGTACCGCTAACGTACCAATTGGCAGGCTTTATCCACGACGGTACAGTGCACACTAATTACCTCAGGCAGGGCAATACCCGGTGGGACTTTGCCGATGTCTGGCTAGAACGGTAAAGTTTTGCTCTGTTTTCGCTAAAGGATATACGGCGGCCAGAGGCGCTTCTGGCAAATGAAGCGCCTCATTATAATAGGATAAATATTGATTTTACAAGCAGGGAGGGATAAAATGACAGATATAATTGAGAGATATTATGAGGCCGGAGTAACTGATGGTTTGCCGGTAGTCCCTCCCACGGCGGAAAATATTGCCGCTATGGTTGCCGCAATGGGGCAGCCGGAAGATTATGTTTTAGGTGTACTCCAGCCCAGCGGTGCACAAATCAGAGTAAAAGAACTGGCCATTAATGCCGTGATGGCAGGGTGTCTGCCTGAATATGGACCGGTGGTTTTTGCTGCCATCAAAGCCTTTTTGACGGAAAAGTTTACACCCTGGGGGATTGCCGTCAGTACAAAAGGTTGTGCTCCTTTAATTATTGTGAACGGCCCCATACGTACGAAAATCGGCCTTAACAGCCAGGGCAGTGTCTTTGGCTCCGGCTCAAGGGCAAATGCTACCATTGGCAGAGCAGTACGTTTGGTGCTGCAAAATGTCTGCAGGGCAAAGGCTCCTGTCATTGACCGGGCGGCACTGGGGCATCCGGGTAAATTTACTTACTGCATTGCCGAAGATGAAGAAGGATCCCCGTGGGAGCCGCTGCACGTGGAGCGGGGGTGGCCAAAAACGCAAAGTACGGTTACTCTGCTGGGGGCGGAAGCGCCCCGGCAGGTTACCATTGTTACTCGCCGGGCCGAAGAAATTTTATTTGCCATCGCCGATACAATTGCTTGTGTGGGGATGTATCTGCCGGGAAATTATTATCTTGTTGTTTTTGCCAAAGAGCACCGCGACATTTTGGCTGCGCAAGGCTGGAATAAAGCTTCAATTCGCCGCTATATCATGGAAAATGCCGTGCTAACAAAAAAGCAATTGCAAAGGGCCGGTTTAGATGAAAAAAAATCACCGCAAATGATTCAATCACCGGAGCAGCTCTTATTGCTGGCGGCAGGCGGCAGTGCCGGACCTTTTTCCTGTGTTGTTCCCGGCTGGTCCTGGATGAGTCAACCTGTGACGGTGGCAATAACACCATAAGTTTTGTGATTTGTTGGCAATGAAGTATCATTTTTTCTGCAGGCAAGCACATAAAGAAAGGGGAACGTTAGCATGGAAAAAAAATATAGCAATTTGGTTAAAAGGCTCCTTTTTAAGGAGAACATGGGGGGAACGCCGGCCAGGTACAAGGTTTACATGGAGGCCGCCGACTTAAACGGACTGGAAGTCAATTTTGTTATTGGTGTGTATGAAATTGAAGGTTTGTGGGCACCCAAAAAGGGTTATAAAGATACGGAAGAACGCCGCGTTGTTCCCAGAGCGGTGGCACATGCTCATTCCTTTGATGAACTTTTATTATTTTTCGGATATGGCGAAGACGGTTTAAGTAACTTGGGAGCAGAATTAAATTTATCCCTCGGCAAAGAGTACGAACAGCATTTAATTACAAAGCCAACCATTGTTGCCGTACCAAGAAAGCTTCCTCATTGTCCCATTTATACGGAAAAATTATACCGGCCCTTTGCCCATATGCATGTGGCTTTAAGTGTTGAGCATGGTTTAGGAGGAGCGACGGAAGTGGTGGAGCAAGAGGGAAATGAGGACGGGAAAAAATATTCTCATCTGGTAAAAAGCTTCCAGTTGCAAAATAATCTGGCAGGTGCAGACCAAGCCGCCTATTTTGACAGCAAGGACTTGCAGGATATAAACCTGCACATGACTTTTGGTATGTACAAGCAGACCGGCCCGTGGTACCCGCAAAAAGGAGCCTTAGTCCACCCGTATGATAAATTGATTATCTTTTTCGGGAATAATGCTGATAATCCTAATGATCTGGGAGCGGAAATCACGGTGGAGCTGGGTCCGGAACAGGAAAAACACACTTTTTCTGAAGCCACTGTCATCATTGTACCTAAAGGAACACCGCACATGCCCATAGTTTGCCAACGCTTAGAGCGTCCCTATTATGCCATCCAAATTGGTTTTAACGGCACTGAGGAAAATAAATGGATTTGAGTAGGAAAAAAAAGAGTAGTGAAAGCAATAATCTGGTTTCACTACTCTTTTTTATTAAACTATTACTTGGCCAGTTCCTTTAAAGTGAAATCACGGAAGGTTTTTGTAATGGGTGGAATCATTGATGCCGCCGAGAAGGAGGTCGGTACGGCAAGACCGCTTTGCAAGTGGATAGTTTCAAAAAAAGGTACGGTGGTTATTTTTGCGGTAAGAAGGTTTTGGGCAATTTGATTGCCCAGTAATGAAACCCCCAAATTGTTCTCCACAAAAGTACGGATTAAATCGACATTATCTGTTTCCGCAACCGGCCTGAAATTAATGCCTGCTTTTTTAAAAGCATTTTTTAAAGTTTTGTAGATGGTGGAATTGACTTTATGCAGTAATAAGTTTTCTCCATCCAAATCAAGAATGTCTACACGGGCTTTTTGTGCCAAAGGATGATTTAGATTTACCAACAGCACTAAATATTCATTGATAATCGGATAAAAATCTACTTCAAATTCGCCGGCGAAAGGAGCACTAACAAAGGCGAGATGTATTTTTCTGCTGCGGATTTGTTCCAGTAAACTGTCAGTATCGTCTAGATGGTAAATAATTTCTATGTTTTTATAAGTTGTAGTAAATTTGACGATAAGATCTTTAATTGACACATGCATGAAAGCGGGGAGAAGTCCTAATCTTAAAAGACCTCGCTCACAGGAAGAATATTTTTGCATTAATTCTTGTGCTTTTGCCACTTCGCGCATAATGTTTTGGGCACAAATCAGGAACTCCTGCCCTGCGCGCGTTAAATAGACATTGCGGTTATGACGGACAAATAAATGTACGCCTAATTCCTTTTCTAACGCAGCAATTTGTTGTGATAGTGTAGACTGGGAAACATTAATCTCCAAAGCGGCAGTAGAAAAAGATTGATATTTTTCTATAGCTAAAAAATATTCAATTTGATGTAGTTTCACCCTCAGTCACTCCAAACACCTTGCTATATTTAATTATAGTATCATCTTTGGGTAAATAGCAAATATATTCAGAAAATTGCAGCAAGTGATTTTTTCAGGCTTTTATTTTTGTGCAGCATTTTGTGCCCAGCTTATATGGCTGGTTTTTTGTCCTGTTTGTAATTTCATTTATATAGAGAAGGATTTAGCACAAATTTCTCCGAAGTATACCATAAAAGTTTGGGGCAAGCCAAACAAGCGCAACTATGATTCGGGGTGAACTAAATGAGCAACCATGAGGATTTAAAGCTCAAACCAAGATGTAAACTTTGGATTGAAAGTGAGCAGAAAGTTGTTTTTGGCGAAGGCAGAATGGCATTACTGCAAGCCATTGATCGCTACGGATCCATAAACCAAGCGGCTGCCAAATTGCAAATGTCTTATCGTGCCGCCTGGGGAAAACTGAAAGCTACGGAAAAGAGATTAGGCTTTAAAATTATTCATAAGCATATTGGGGGAAGGGCCAGTGGTTCTGAATTAACCCCGGAAGCAAAAAAATTAATGCAATCGTATCTTCTGTTTAAAGAGGAATCAATAAAAGCCATAGAGGATATCTTTGCCAAGTATTTTCCTGAATTTGCTGAGGGTAACACAAACAATCTGTAAAATTATACCATCAATGAAAAAACAGGTAAATCCTCATGAAGTTACACCTTTATGCCCGTATTGACATAATGAATGCTTGCATATTATAATGACTACAGGCCCGGGGGAGTGAGCAGTTTTGCACAACAATATTTTTGTTACAGGGGATTTGCATGTAGGAAAAAGCACTCTGATTCAGCGTGTACTTAGCAATCTACCACTCATAAAGATTCTTGGTTTTAAGACTTCACGTTTTTTTCAAAATAAAAAACTTGCCGGTTTTTATCTTGAGGATTTTTCCCGGTTGTGCCAGGATACCCCAAAAGCTTTTATTGGTCGTTGTGTAAATGATAATTACTGGGTTTCCATCCCGGAAACTTTTGATATCCTTGGTGTGGAAATTTTGCAGAACTGCCTCAAAGGAAAGCCTGATTTAATTGTGATGGATGAGCTGGGTTTTTTTGAAAACGATGCAAAATTATTTCAAAAGCATGTTTTTGCTGTGCTCGCTTCACCGATTCCAGTTTTGGGTGTGCTGAAAAAAAAGCGGACACCTTTTTTAGATCAAATCCGCAAGAGAAGCGATGTGAAAGTATTCGAGGTAACGCGTGAAAACAGGGACAGAATGTATGAGCAGATATATGAGGAAGTGCTGCAATTAATTGGATTGGGTAAAGGGAAAAATTATATAGATGCAGCCAGCTATGAAAAAACGGTGAAGGAAGTTTTTGCGCCCGTTTATCCGGTGATTGCAAAACAAATCCTGGACAGGACGAAAATGAAGTCAGGAATCTGTTTGGATGTGGGTGCTGGAACGGGTCATTTGGGTATTGAGTTGACAAAAATATCTGATTTCAATACTTATCTTTTGGATTGTTCACAGGATATGCTGCTGATTGCCGAGCAAAATATTGAGCGTGCCGGCCTGCAAGGCCGGGTGCATACGCTTTTAGGCAGTGTTTATCGGATTCCTTTAAATAATGAGTCTGTTGATTTAGTTATTAGCAGAGGCTCTTTATATTTTTGGGAGCAAAAAAAATTAGCTTTACATGAAATTTATCGCGTGCTTGCGCCGGGAGGCATGGCTTATATTGGTGGAGGCTTTGGTTCAGCCGAATTAAAACGCAAGATTTACTTGCAAATGCAGCAAAAAGATCAGAATTGGCGCAAAAATATGGCGCAGAAAATTAATCAGACTAACAATATAAATTATTTGGAGTTGCTCAAAGATTTGGATCTGGCATATCTTGAGGTTTCCAACAGTGAAGCAGGTATGTGGCTGATCATGCAAAAAAAACAGGAGTTTGGTGTCGGCACTGCTTCAAATTAGGCTATAAAAAAGCTGCTGAAGCAGTAAATTTTCTTGTCGGCATTATGTCTTTTAAGACATAACTATAGATAAAAAAATGCTAAAGTAAGGAGAGATAGCAAGGGTGAGTATGAAACGAGTCAAGCTAATGATTAACGGAAGGTCACACGAAGTTGTGGCCGATGAGAATTTAACGCTATTGGATTTGCTTCGTGACGAGTTTCACTTGACCGGTACCAAGCAATCTTGCGATCAAACCGGACAATGTGGCGCCTGTACGGTAATTATGAATGGAAGGGCTGCAAAGTCATGCTTGTATAAGGTGGCCAAGCTGGACGGCGCTTCCATCATTACAGTTGAAGGTCTCGGCACTCCGGAGAACCCGCATTTAATTCAACAGGCTTTTGTTCTGTCCGGAGCTATTCAATGCGGCTATTGTACTCCTGGTTTTATTATGGCAACAAAGGCGCTTCTTGACAAAAATAACAACCCCACCACCGAAGAAATTAAAAAAGCTTTGGCCGGCAACCTGTGCCGTTGCACAGGCTATGTGAAAATCATTGACGCTGTGAAATTGGCCGCTCGTTTTCTCCGGGGCGAAATTACACCTGATGAAGTACGTCCTGATCCTAACGGTCCCAAAGTAGGCGTATCGCATCCACGGCCCTCGGCTTTGGCTAAAGCTTGTGGTACCGCACGCTTTACTGCAGACTATGTGGTTCCGGGGGCTTTAGAAGTTGCTGTGGTACATAGTCCCCATGCCCATGCCAAGATTGTCAAGATAGATTTTTCCGAAGCAGAAAAAATGCCCGGTGTTGTAGGATTTTTAACTTATAAGGACATTAAGGGCACCAACCGCTTGGTGATGAATACAGATGACCGTCCCGTTCTCTGTGAAGACAGAGTGCGTGTCATTGGTGATCCTGTAGTTGCTGTTGTGGCTGAATGCCGCCACCAAGCAAGGGAAGCAGCGCAAAAAGTTAAAGTTGAGTATGAACTGCTGCCTGTTTTGAATACACCAGAAGAAGCTTTGCAAGAGGGCGCTATCCAAGTCCACGACGACCGGCCCAACTTGTATTACACGCAACCGCAAATTAAAGGTGATGCAGATAAAGCCTTTGCTGAAGCAGCTGCTGTCGTAGAAGGACATTTTAAAACACAAATCAACCACCAATCGCCGCTGGAGCCGGAAGTAAGTTTGGCGTATCTTACTGAAGAAGACGGCGAAGAGAAACTGGTTGTTGTGGGCAGAAGTATTAATATCCATAAACACCTGGCTGTTTTACAGGATGCTCTTGGCTTTGAGAATATCCGCTATGAAGAAGCTTTTTCCGGCGGTCAATTTGGTATGAAAGTTGAAATTACTTCGGAAGCCATTGCCGCCGCAGCGGCGCTAAAATTCAGGCGTCCTGTCCGTTACAGACCCAGCCTGCAGGAATCAATGTTTCTTTCACCCAAACGCCATCCCTATGATATGAAGGCTAAACTGTGTGCCGATAAAGACGGCTACATTACCGGCTATAAAATTGACTTTACCGTGGACAATGGTGCATACCACTCCAACGGTGACGTTATTATCGGCAGATCTTTACGGATGTTGTCTGGTGCCTACAATATCCCCAATTTGCATGCCATGTCCAGGCTAGTGTACACAAACAATCCTTGGGGTTCTTCAGCACGCGGTGCCGGTCCGCCACAAACCAATTTTACTTTGGAATGTCTCGTTAATATGCTGGCGGAAAAAATGGGTATTGATCCCCTAGAGTTCCGTTTGCAAAACACCTTGCAACCCAGCCTCGGCCACAGCAAGTCCAACGGTGTAGTACCCAGGGAATGGCCTTTCCCGGTAGTTTGTGAAGCAATTAAGCCTTACTATGAGCGTGCTAAAGAAGAAGTTAAGAAATATAAAGACGGCAATATCGTTAGAGGTGTAGGCATCGCGGCAGCCTCTTTCGGTGTAGGTAGCGCCGGGGACAAGTCTATTGTTAGCGTTGAGCTGAATGAAGACGAAGGTGTTACCATCTATGCCGCCGTGGCCGATCCGGGTGAAGGTAATGATTCCATGCTGACGCAAATAGCGGCGGAAGGTCTGGGTATTCCCATGGACAAAGTGCGCCTGGTGACCAGAAATACCGATGAAACTACTGCAACCGGTCCGGCAGCCGGTAGCCGTATGACCTATATGTGCGGTGGCGCACTTATCAACGCCATTGAACAAATCAAACAAGCCATGGAAGAGGTCGGGGCCAAGACATTTAAGGAACTTATAGCCGCCGGTAAGCCTGCCCGCTACAACGGTACCAAGCAAGCTGAATTTGCCGGTCCTCTAGATAAAGAAACCGGTCAAGGGCCCGGTTATGAGTCCGAAGTACATTGCGTACAAATGATTGAAGTGGAAGTAAGTAAAGAAACGGGAGAAGTAAAAGTTCTGAAGGCAACCACGGCTGTAGACAGCGGTCCCGTCATTAACAGACTCAACTATGAAGGCCAGCTTGAAGGCGGTGCCGACATGGGGGTAGGCTATGCTCTGCGTGAAGAGTATATTGCCGGCTACACCAAAGATTGGGTGACCTTTAAGTATCCACGCATGAAGGATTCTTTCGAAATGGTCTCCATCATCACAGAAACTCCGCGCTACAATGGTGCCAACGGCAGTACCGGCGTCGGCGAAATGACCATGTTGCCCACGGCTCCGGCTGTAATCAGTGCCA
Organism: Bacillota bacterium; assembly: GCA_012521405.1. Lineage (GTDB taxonomy): Bacteria > Bacillota > Dethiobacteria > Dethiobacterales > Dethiobacteraceae > JAAYSO01. The sequence continues at coordinate 10,022 of JAAYMK010000047.1, read as the reverse complement.
TCTACGATGCCATTGGGGTCTGGATTACCGAATTGCCGGCAACACCGGAAAAAATTAAGGCGGCTTTAGCAAAGAAATAAATGAGTGCAGAAAAATTTAAGCAAAAGAGTGAACTCGAGCAAAGCTACCGGTCTATTGCCGGGTTCACTCTTTTATTTGATCATGAAGGTTATCTTTGGGAGCCTAAAGACTGGAACGAAAAAGTTGCGGTGGCGTTGGCCCAGGAGTGTGGTATTGATTTAAGTGAAAAGCACTGGAAAGTCATTAACTTCATGCGTGAATACTATTTTACCTTTGGTAGAGCACCCCTTAACAGTCAGTTAAAAAAAGGGACAGGATTAAGTATTGCGGAAATTAATGCTCTCTTCCCGGGTGGTATTAAAAAAGACGGACGCCGCATTGCCGGCCTCCCTAATCCCAGAGCTTGTTTATAGGAGTGTTAACCAAGGAAATGGAAACAAACGAGTTTATTTATTTGGATAATGCTGCCACATCTTTTCCTAAACCACCAGAAGTTTTAACTGGAATGAACGAAAAATATGCGCGCTATGGTGTCTCTCCCGGGCGCGGAAGTTATGACTTGGCGGTATATGCAGCTGAACTTGTCTGGCAAACAAGAGAAAAACTTGCCCGTTTTTTTAACGCACCGGACCCAAACCGCGTTATTTTTACAGCAAATGCCACTGACGCTTTGAATTTGGCCATTCAGGGTCTGCTGCAGCCGGGTGATCATGTCGTCAGCACGCAGCTAGAACATAATTCCGTTTTGCGGCCGCTATACCACTTGCGGGAACGCGACGGCATTGCCTACGATCTTGTTCCCTTTGATGAACACGGGCTGGTTAGCCCTGATGATATTGTGAAGGCATTTAAGCCTAAGACCAAGCTGGTTGTTATCAGCCATGCCTCAAATGTTCTGGGCACTGTGCAGCCGATTAAAGAAATCGGCTGCCTTTGTGCAGAACACGGCATTCCTTTACTGCTTGATGTGGCCCAAAGTGCTGGGCATATTCCCATCAACATGCTGGAGTGGCAAGTAAGTGCCATTGCCTTTACCGGCCACAAAGCTTTAATGGGGCCTGCCGGCATTGGCGGGTTAATTATTTCACCGGACTTGGAGTTACAAACAACCCGTTTTGGCGGAACAGGCGTTGATTCGCTCAATCTCCGACATACGCAAAGTTACCCGCACCGCCTTGAGGCAGGTACGTTAAATATGCCCGGAATCTTTGGCTTATCTGCTGCCCTCGACTACCTTGAGCAAAACAAAACCAAAATGCAACAGCAGAAAACTCAGTTGACAAAACTCCTTTATGAGGGTTTAAGGGAAATTAAAGGTATTCGTCTGCTTAGCCCTGAACCGAAAGCAGAAAGCGTTCCTGTTCTGACCTGTACCGTGAAAGATAGAGATGCCAGTGTTATCGGTGAAATTTTAGACGGTGATTATCAAATTGCCGTGCGTACGGGGCTCCATTGTGCACCGTTGGTTCATAAAGCGTTAAGAACGGCAGAAACAGGAGCAGTGCGTTTCAGTCCAGGACCCTTCAATACTCAAGCGCAAATTAAGCTTGCCATTAGAGCCATGGCCGAAATAGCGGCAATGTTGTAGTGCACCTTTGCTGCTGTGCCTAATTTGCGCCCGTTGAGCTATTGAAGTATACTAAGAGAGTACGGGATAACCATGAAAAAAAGATTAATTTATTTGATTACACATGCTGAACCGCTTAAAGACCGGGTTAAAGACTATTTTGTACGGTGTAATCCCCCTTTAAGTCCACATGGAGTAAAACAAGCAGAAGCTTTGGCGCAGGCTTTAAGCGGTCGTAAGCTTGAGGCCGTCTACTGCAGCGATCTACGCAGCGCAAAAGAAACTGCCGCCATTATTGCAGCCAGACAGACAATCAAACCAAAAGCTTTAATCGGTTTGCGGGAGATCAGATGGGGTGAGTGGGAAAATCTTACCTTATCTGAATTGAAAAATAAGATAGTTGCCATGAAAAATTTGGGGGATGACTTTTGGGAATTTCAACCTCCCGGCGGCGAGAGCTTGGCTGAAGTGGCGGACAGGGCCATACCTGTGTTTACACAAATTACGGAACAAACACAAGGTAATATTGCCATTGTTGCACACCCTGTGGTCAATTTAGTGATACAATCTTACTTGCTGCAGCGGAATCTGGATTTAGCATATTTGTGTACATTTGGCCTGGAGTATGCACATGTCAGTGTAATCCAGCAATCAAGCAGCATCTTTAGAATCGGTGAGCCTAGTTTGTCTGAACAAATGGAGGCACAGGGTGCGGTGTTGCATTGATGGCAAGTGTTACCATCTGGGGTGAAGTAAAATGAAAAAAGAATTGTCGCTCTATGAACAGGATAAGCTGGAACCTATAACCGGAGAGACTTTGCGTCCCGGCGGGTTTGTATTAACGCGTAAAGCAATTGCTTTATGCCATTTTTCCCCCGGAGCGAAAATTTTAGATATTGGTTGTGGCACAGGTGCCACCGTCCATTTTTTGCGGCAGGAATATGGATTTGACGCCGTAGGAGTAGATTCGTCTGCAATTATGCTGCAGAAGGCAAAGGCAAGAAATGCGTCGCTGCCACTCATTAAAGGCAGTGGTGAAAATTTGCCTTTGCCGGATCAAGCCTTTGACGGCATTTTGATGGAATGCACATTTACTTTAATGGAGAATCATAAACTGGTGTTGACAGAAAGTAACCGTGTCTTAAAAGGCCAGGGGAAATTAATTATCAGTGATTTTTACTATCGCCGGCGGCCGGGAATCTTAACAAAAGAATATTATGAAAAAATGCTTACAGAACATGGCTTTAGGCTGAATTTTTGGGAAGATCATTCACAGCTTTTAGTACAGCTTGTTGTAAGCAGTATATTACAAAATCAAAATTATGGGGATATATTGTGGCAATGCCTGCTCACCAAAAGAGAAAACAAGGATTTAACGCGAGAGGAAGTTAAAGCATTTAAACCGGGTTATTTTTTATTGATTGCGGAAAAAAATTCCGCTATGATAGAGACAAGTAATGCAATTTAATGCCACTTAACCGAAAAAAACAAAGTAACAGCGGCGGAGAGGAGTATGCCACCGTCATTCCCAAATTGGTGAAATGGTTTAAGGAAGAATATCAGCATTTGAACTGTGAGGAAATTTTAGCAGGTAATGAGTTGAAGAGAATGTTAAAATGTCCTAAAATGCTAATGGCAACTTATGATAAAACCATGGAATTGTTGGAGGATTATGGGTATTGATGGCAATAAAAACGCCCCTTGAGGATTGGATCGCCGTCAAAGTCGGCGTCAAACCAGGCAATTTAACGCCGGAAATACTTAAGCAGTATCAATTGAAAAAAATTCGCCAGACTTTACGGTGGGTAAAAGAGAAAAGTCTTTTTTACCGCAAAAAATTGGAAGGTGTTGAGCCGGAGCACATCACAGATTTTGAGCATTTTGCCAAATTGCCTTTTACTTTTCCCTGCGATTTGCAGGAAAATCCCCTTGCCTTTGTCTGCTCTAAATTGACTGAAATTAGCCGCATTGTTACGCTTCAGTCGTCCGGCACAACCGGGCAGCCGAAGCGAGTTTTTTTTACGTCCGGTGATCAGGAATTAACAATTGATTTTTTTGACTACGGGATGCGTAATTTGGTGGGACCGCAGGACCGGGTGATGATACTTTTACCTTGCCAGCAACCGGGCAGTGTGGGGGATTTACTGCAAAAAGGTTTAGAGCGTCTTGGCGCATTTCCTATACCTTACGGGCTTGTAACTGATACTAAAGACGCCATCGAACAAGCAATTTTACATAGAGCGACTGCCATGGTGGGAGTGCCGATACAGATTTTGGCCATGGCGCGCCACCAAGATGGAGCAAAGCTGCAAGGTAAGATTAGAAGTGTGCTCTTAAGCACCGATTATGTGCCGGCAGCAATTTGCCATGCCATTAAAGCTGCTTGGCAAGCGGAAATTTTTAATCACTATGGCATGACGGAAATGGGCTTGGGTGGAGGGGTTCAATGCCAAGCCCTGGCCGGCTACCATTTGCGAGAAGCAGATTTGTATTTTGAAATCGTTGACCCAGAGACTGGCCGGGTCTTACCGCCGGGTGAAACCGGTGAAATTGTTTTTACCACGCTGACACGCACCGGCATGCCTCTTATTCGCTATCGTACCGGTGATTTAAGCCGTTTCCTGGAAAAACCGTGTGCCTGTGGTACTGTTTTGCGCAGCCTTGATTTGGTCAAGTACAGGATTTCTGAACGCATCAAAGTTGGGGACGAATTTTTGGCCATGCCCGACTTGGATGAAAAAATTTTTTCCTTTCCGGGCGTCTTAAATTATCATGCTGTTTGCCGGGAAGTAAATAAGAAAAAAGAAATCTATCTGGAGATTCTCATGGCAGAAGGATACAGCCTGCCGGAAGTAGCAGTAAAGAAAAACCTGTTTACCATTCCCGCCATCAAAAATTCCTACCCGCAATACTTACATATTAATGTGAAACAAACGCAAGCAGCAGCGAAGTTTTACCAAGGGGGTGCTAAACGTAAAATTTTGCAAAAGTAAATTGTTTTCTTTCTTATGATTTAATGATATGATTATGGTACTGTATGCAACAAGTGAGTAGCATAATTTTATGACGCCGGTACTGGCAGCAATAGCTAATTTATCGATATTTGCAGGATTTTGTCTAGTTTTAGCGAATTTAATTTATAGATTATCTTCAGAGAATTCAATACAAAAAAGATCACGCAAAGATGGATAATATTTTAATTTTTACTGTTCATAAACAAGAGTAAATGTGTTATCATGTAGAGAAGGGTGAAAGTGCAGAAGGTATTGAATATTCCGATAAAAGACTTGTGTCCATATTTCTGTTTACATATGCCTCTCTACCCCTGAGCAAAGGAGGGTCGTACAAGTATCCATTAAACCACCGTTGTAATTAATCTTAGATAATCTTAAACTTAGGGGTGATGTCCAGCGGGGAGAAAAATTTGGGTTCAGTAATGCAAATGTAAAATAATCAGAAAACGCTTTACTATCAGAAAAAAAGTGAAAATGAAAAAGGAAGTTAGCTGTGAGAAGATTTTTGCTGTAGAGAAACTACTAAAAGGTTAGGGGGCCTAAAATGGTATCGTATATTATACGCAGGTTGTTATGGGGATTTGTAATCGTAACACTTGTTTCACTCATTGTGTTCTTTGCCATACGCTTGCTGCCGGGTGACCCGTTGCTTATTTTTATGGCACAGTCGCAGGAAATGGGCACCATGAGTTTGGAGCAAATTGAAGCTTTGCGTGCCGAGTACGGGTTGGATAAGCCCATTATGGTGCAGTATGTCAATTGGGTTAAAGATCTTATGCGCGGTGATTTAGGACTTTCCATCCATTACCGTGAAAATGTGGGTAAGCTGATGTTGGAACGCCTGCCGGTTACACTGCACTTATCTTTAGTGTCCCTGGCGATAAGTTTACCCCTCGGTATCCTGGCAGGATTAGCGGCAGCTTTGCGTAGAGGAACCTGGATTGACAACGTGGTGGTTGTGGGGTCATATATCGGTATTGCCATTCCCGTGTTCTGGCTGGGTTATATGCTGATTTTGATCTTTGGCTTACGGTTAGGGTGGTTACCCATTGCCGGCTACACTTCACCTTTTGAAAACTTTTGGTTAAGCACAAGACAACTGATTATGCCAGTTTTCTGTAACTCCATTGCCGGGATTGCAGGAATGGCACGTCAGATGCGTTCCAGTGTGTTGGAAGTAGCCAACCAGGATTACGTCCGGACGGCCTGGTCTAAAGGTTTGACGGAAAAAGCCGTGGTCTTGAGACATATTTTAAAGAACAGTATGATTCCCATTGTTACTATTTTAGGTATGAGTATCGGCGGTATTTTCGGTGGTTCCGTCATTATTGAAAATATCTTTGCCATACCCGGTATGGGGAGACTGTTGGTTAACAGTATTTTTGCCCAGGACTATGTAGTAATTCAGGCAAGTACTTTAATCATGGCCTGCATTATCATTGCTTCCAACTTGCTGGTGGATATTTCCTACGGTTGGTTCGACCCGAGAATTCGGTACGACTAAAGGTGGAGGTGTAAGATTTGCCTGAAACAGTAGTAAATACAGAGACCGTTGCTGAAGTTCAACCACGCCGCAGTGAGTGGAAACGTTTTCGTCGCGTATTTTTCCAAAGAAAAGTGGCAATTTTTGCTTTAATCATAATCTGCATTATGATTTTTACCGCCGTTTTTGCTCCCTGGTTGGCGCCGTACGATCCAAACGAACAAAACTTGTCCAACTCCATGGCGCCGCCCAGCCGTGAACACCTTCTGGGTACTGACAGGTTAGGTATAGACACATTTAGCCGCCTGATTTGGGGAGCAAGAACCGCGTTAATTGTAGGTTTTGCCACAGCATTTATTTCCGCCGCCATCGGGACGGCATTGGGAATGATTGCCGGTTATTTCGGCGGTGTTATCAGTACAGTTATCATGCGTTTTATGGATGCTCTAATGGGGTTCCCCATGATTGTTCTGGCCTTGCTGCTAGCCGGGGTTCTGGGTAGCGGCATGCAAAACATTATTATTGCCCTGACAGTTGCTTCTGTACCCGGATATGTAAGGTTAATGTACGGTATGACCCTCAGTGTAAAAGAAAACGACTATATCTTGGCACAGCGTTCCATCGGTTCCAGCAGTGCCCGTACCATTTGGAAACATATTTTCCCCAATGCTCTCCAGCCCATGATTGTTATGTTAACATCCGCCCTTGGTGGTATTATCATGGCTGAATCCGGTCTGAGCTTCCTTGGTGTTGGAATTACCGCACCTGACGTTGCTTGGGGAAGTATGGTGGCCGATGGTTTTAAATACCTGCAAACTTATCCCATACTCTCGTTTGCTCCGGGTGTTTGCATTATGCTTGTAGTGTTTTCCTTTAACATTCTTGGTGACAGTTTGCGCGATGCTTTAGATCCCAGACTCAGAGGCACGCTGTAACGGGGAGGAGGGAGTACTATGGGTAGATTATTGGAAGTTAAAGATCTGAAAACTTATTTTAAGACAGACGACGGGATCGTAAAGGCTGTTGACGGCGTTTCCTTCTATATTGATGAGCAGGAAATTGTGGGCGTGGTCGGTGAGAGTGGTTGTGGAAAAACGGTAACGCAATTGTCTGTGATGCAATTGATAAACCGACCCGGTAGAATTGTCGGCGGAGAAATCATTTTTGAAGGGAAAAACCTTTTAGAATATGAGCAGCACGGACCGGAAATGCGCTCCATTCGTGGCGGAAAAATTGCGATGATCTTTCAGGAGCCCATGACCTCTCTTAACCCGGTTTTGACTTTAAACCAGCAAATTAGTGAATCGCTGATGCTGCACTTGAAAATGAGCAAGGAAGAGGCGCGGAAGCGTGCCATCGAACTCTTGGGCCTGGTGGGAATTCCTAGTCCGGAAGAGCGTATTGATGATTACCCGCATCAATTTAGCGGTGGGATGCGTCAGCGTGTGATGATTGCCATGGGTATGGCTTGTAACCCCAAAATCCTCATTGCAGACGAGCCCACTACCGCTTTGGACGTGACCACACAGGCACAGCTTTTGGAGTTAATGAAATCCATGGTGGAACAGTTTAAGAGTTCCCTGGTTATTGTTACCCATAATTTAGGCGTAGTAGCACGTTATGCACAGCGCATCTATATTATGTATGCCGGAAAAGTTGTGGAAGAGGGCAAATGCAAAGATATTTTCAAAAATCCGCGTCATCCTTATACTGTCGGTTTGCTTAACAGTGTGCCGCGCCTTGATGTGGAAGGTGAAAGATTAATTCCCATTGAGGGGCTGCCGCCCAACTTAACGCAAATGCCTCCAACTTGTGCATTTTTGCCCAGATGCCCTTATGCAACGGAGCAATGCAGAACGCAACCGATGCCTGAACTGCGACCTGTAGAGGGTGAAGGCCACAAAATACGCTGCTATGTCGACATTGCGGAGGTGGACAATGTCACAGTCAAAAAATAATAATGAATATCTTTTGGAAGTAAAGGATTTGAAGATGTACTTCCCCGTCACGCGGGGATTACTGCGGAGAAAAGTAGCTGACGTTAAAGCTGTGGACGGTGTCTCCTTCTCGCTGAAAAAAGGAGAAACATTGGGACTGGTTGGTGAGAGTGGCTGCGGGAAAACTACTGTGGGCCGGACCATAAACAGACTTTATAAGCCTACTGCCGGTGAGATTATTTTTCAAGGTGAAGATATTGCCCAACTGCCGGAAAAAGAATTAAAACCTGTCCGGCGAGAAATGGCAATGATTTTCCAGGATCCTTACAGTTCTTTGGACCCGCGCCAAAGCGCCGGTAATATTGTGGGCGAACCTTTAATCGTGCATAACATTACTAAAAATAAAGACGATTACTATGAGCGCGTGGAACGTTTATTTCAAATGGTTGGTTTAGATCCTGCCTTAATGAATCGCTACCCGCACGAATTTAGCGGTGGCCAAAGACAGAGAATTGGTATTGCCCGCGCCCTGGCCTGTAATCCCAGTTTGATTATTTGTGACGAACCTGTTTCCGCCCTGGACGTTTCCATTCAAGCACAAATTATTAACTTGTTGATGGATCTGAAGAGTGAGGGAGATAAACTCTTAACCTATATTTTTATTGCCCACGACTTGTCTGTGGTGAAACATATCAGTGACAGGGTTGCCGTCATGTACCTGGGAAGAGTTGTGGAGATTACAACGCCGGGAGAGCTTTACAATAACCCGTTACATCCTTACACGCAAGCTTTGCTTTCGGCTGTTCCGGTTCCCGATCCGGAAATAGAAGAAAAACGTGAACGGATTATCCTGGAGGGCGAAGTGCCCAGTCCATTATTCCCGCCTAGCGGATGTACATTCCACCCACGTTGTCCCATGGCTACACCGGAGTGTAGCAAGACTATCCCCGAACTGCGGGATTGCGGTAATGGACATATGGTAGCTTGCCTACGTGTCTAAAGATAAAATTTTTCTTCTCATAACCCCTTATGTATCTCCATAGGGGGTTTTTTGTACATTCATTATGCCTAAAAAGACAAATTGCAGAGTTTTGCTTTTCAGTGTACTCTAATAGAGAGAGAATTAGTAAAATTTAAAAAGATAATGCTAAAACATTCCTATAGAGTAAAAATTTAAAAGTTTAGGAGGAGTAAAATGCGCCTGAAAGGGAAAGTAGCCATAGTTACCGGATCAGCCCGTGGTTTGGGAAAAGCTATGGCTTTAAAAATGGCAGCTGAAGGTGCAAAAGTAGTTGTCTGCGACTTAAATTATGAAAGCTGCCTTGATGTAAAGGAAGAAATTGAGCAGGCGGGCGGAACAGCTTTGGCTGTGCGCTGTGATGTAACTAAACGCGAAGAAGTGGCTGCTTTAGTGGCTCAAACTATGGACAAATTTTCACAAATAGATATTTTAGTGAATAATGCCGGGATTACGCGCGATGCACAAATTATCAAAATGACTGACCAGCAGTGGGATGAAGTTCTTGATACTAATTTGAAGTCTATGTTTATTTGCATTCAAGAAGTGATTAAAGTTATGATTCCGCGTAATTATGGCCGTATCGTCAATATTACATCCATTGCTGCTTTGGAAGGTAATTTTGGACAGGCAAACTATTCTGCTGCCAAAGCCGGCATCATTGGTTTGACAAAAACATTAAGCAAAGAATTAGGACGCAAGGGAATTACCATTAATGCTGTGGCTCCAGGCTTTATGGATACGGAAATGACAAAAACAATACCGCCCCATATCCAAGAACAGCTTTTGGCGCGCATTCCCTTGCGCCGGGCCGGGCGGCCGGAAGAAGCTGCGGAAGCAGTTGTTTTTCTGGCAAGCGATGCTGCGTCCTATATAACCGGTCAAACCCTTAGCGTCAACGGTGGCTTATATGTGTAACAAATATAATTAATGCAGGCAAAACAAACATGTGCCATTAGTAAGGTAACGGGTGGCGGGAAAG
>JAAYMK010000046.1 GCA_012521405.1 Bacillota bacterium | reverse complement strand
AGCAAAAACAGTACCACCAAAATTACGGAAAAACGTCTCATCCGACCTCCTCCTTTTCCCTCATTTTTTAAGGCACATAATGCAGCCGTAAATATTCATACCACAGATCACAATATTCTTTTTTCAGGTGCACCCCGTCCGTAGAAGCATCTGCCAAAAGTGCCCCCGCAGCGTCGCTGACGCATTCCGCCACGTTGAGATAATAAACTTTATTTTCCCTGGCCAGCTGCTGCAAAAGGGCGTTATATTCCCTAATTCTTGCATTATTGTAGATTTGATCTTCACGGCTGGCCGCCACCGGCAAAATGGACTGGAGATAAATTTGCGCCTGGGGATTTATTTTTTTTATTTCCGTTAATATTTTTTGGTAATGCTCTATAAATACCTCACTATACACCCAGCCCAGCTCGTTAATGCCCAGCATCAAGTACACCTTGCCAAAAGGTGTGGCGCGCAAAGCATCCAGCACTGAAACCAAACCGTCTTCCGTCTTAATCAAGGGTTTTGTCAGCACTGTATCCACCGTCAAACCAATGGCGGTTAAATAAGTGGCCGTGGTCGGCCCGCTTAAAGTTTGCAAGCCGCGTGTGCGTGAGTCACCAATAAAAACCGCATCGGCAAAATAATCATCATCCACGGGTATCTCTGCCGGCGGCACGGGACTGCCGTAATCATACTCCCCTGTGGCTGCCTTTGGCGGCAAGTTATCTTCTGGGGGCACAACCGGCTTTTCCCGGGGAACTTCCTCCCCCAAATCCTTGTCGTTTACTCTCTGTGTGTAACCGGGGGCCAAAACCACACCGGTAAAAAGCAAAAAAATCGCCACAAGCGACAAAAAACCACCCAAAAATTTTACCCTCACAGCTTCAACCCCCTCACACAAAAAAGCTCCTTTCCCTACTTTTATTGTAAAGTCCCTGCTTCGACATTGATTTACAAAGCGACTAAGATTGGTTAAGAAAAAGTTACAGTTTCCCTTTTACCAGAATTCTGCAGCTCTTCTTTTTTCGCTTTATAGTACAATAGAAAAAGAAGCAGTGCGAGGGAGGCAGCATCATGCAAGCAAAACAGGCTAAAGTCCTGGTGGTGGAAGATGAAGTTTCCATTCGCAAATTTATTGCCGTTAATCTCCACAGAAATAATTTTTTCGTCATGGAAGCGGGGGACGGCGAAACAGCCCTGCGCATGGCGCAAAATATCCCCCCCGATGTGATCGTACTGGATATTATGCTGCCGGGGATTGACGGTTTTGAAGTCTGTATGCAGTTGCGCCGCTTTTTACCGCAGGTGGTGATCATTATGCTGACAGCCCGCGGTGAGGATATGGATAAAATTATGGGGTTGGAACTGGGGGCAGATGACTACATGGTAAAACCTTTTAACCCCTTGGAATTGGTGGCCCGCATCCGGGCACATTTGCGCAAAACCCAGTACGACCCGCCGCAAAAACAAAACTTGCTGCAGTTCCAAAAACTTGTCCTTGATTTGGAGGGCCAGCGCTTCTATAAAAACGGTCAGATTATTGATCTGACCCCCACCGAATTTGCCATTATGAAAATCCTCATGAGCAAACCTTACAAAGCTTTTAGCCGCGACGAAATTTTACAGCACATCTGGGGCGAAAATTATTTCGGAGACCCTAAAACCGTTGATGTCCACATTCGCCGCATCCGGGAGAAATTGGAGGATAACCCCTCCCACCCGCAATGGATTGAAACCGTCTGGGGTTTTGGCTACCGGCTGAAAGGAGAAGGCGGTTATGCACAGTATTAAACACCGCATGGTCATTTCTTTTATGTTTATCATCATTATTACCGTCATTATTTTGGAATTTTTCCTGATTCACGGTATCCGGCAAAGTTACTACGGCAGCTTAAGGGATTCCCTCTTTAGCCAGCTGCAGACGGCCACTGACCTTTATGTGCGCTATTTTGCCGATGCCACTTTGGCAGAAAACGTTTTGAATAACGTGGATACTTTTTGGAAACAAATACCTGCCCAAGTGGAAATTATTGATATGCAGGGGCAGGTCCTCATGAACTCCCGGGGTACCATCACCGACCTTACCCCGGAGATGGAAGATGTAACGGCCGCCCTTGCCGGCCGTACCGCTTCCTGGGTGGGCCAAGTACCCTACGACAACGAAAAAATTATGGCCGCTTCCGCTCCCATTATGGTGGATAATGAACAAATTGGTGTCCTGCGCTTGCTTGCCTCTTTACGTGAAGTTAACCACGAAATCCGCGTAAACGCCTACCGCTATTTATCCTTTGGGGGCCTGGTAGTGATTATTTCTGGACTTGTCAGCCTCATTTTGGCCAACACTCTCACCGAACCGCTGAAACAGGTGACAAAAGCGGCAGAAGCAATGGCCGCCGGCAACTTCCAGGTGAAAAGTGCCTACCGGTCAAGGGATGAAATCGGCAAGCTCTCGGAAACACTTAATTATCTGGCCGGTGAAATTGTTAAAAAAGAGGAACTAAAAAACGATTTTATTTCCTCTGTATCCCACGAACTGCGCACGCCCCTTACTTCCATTAAAGGCTGGGCCATTACCCTCAAAGAAGACTATGAAAATAAAACTTTTTTGCAAGGCGGCCTCAATATTATTGAAAAAGAATGTGACCGGCTCACGGAAATGGTGACGGAACTTTTAGATTTCTCCCGTTTTGTTTCCGGCAAAATCACCCTAAAAAAAGAAAAAGTAGAGATCACTGCTCTACTTGCACAACTAAAAATGCAACTGGCGCCGCGTGCTGCGCGGGAAAAGATAGAGTTCCAAGTCCTGCTTCCGGAGACACCACTTT
>JAAYMK010000045.1 GCA_012521405.1 Bacillota bacterium | reverse complement strand
CCGCTGCTCTACCGACTGAGCTATCTCGGCAGAATAATGGCGGAGCTGACGGGAGTCGAACCCGCGATCTCCTGCGTGACAGGCAGGCATGTTAGGCCACTACACCACAGCTCCGCGTTTGTGTCAATATCGTGACACTTCTATAGTATACACAAGCTTTTCTAAAAAGTCAACACCTAAAATCAAGGTAAATTATTCCTCAATGCTGTATCTATCATCTTCTTGAGAATAGTAGATGAGACTTTGTAGCTCAATGGTTAAATCAGCATTATGCACATAAACATTCTCCGGGGTATGCAATTTAGTGGGAGCAAAATTTAAAATGGCCGTAATACCGTTTTCAACTAATAAGTCCACCACTAGTTGCGCCACTTCTGCCGGTACTGTAAGAATGGCAACTTTGACGCCCTCTTTTTTAATTACTTCAGGCAACTTTTCCATGGGATAAACCTGGAGTCCTTCAATGTCTGTATGCAGCTCTTTGGGATCGTTATCGAAGGCACCTACAATTTTCACGTAGGGGTTTTTATTCATATTATAGCGTGTTAACGCTTTGCCCAAATGTCCAAAACCAACCACAATAATTTTTGTCTGTTTATCCAAACCAATAATGCGCAAAAGCTTTTCTCTCAGATAACTTGTATTATAACCGGTACCCCTGGTGCCAAACGCTCCAAAGTACGCCAAGTCTTTACGAATTTGTTCGGCCGTAAAACCGGTCTCATCACTTAAGACACGTGAAGAAATAATCTCTACATCGCGTCGAATCAAGTTATCAAGAATCCGCAAATAAACAGGCAAACGCTTCACTACAGATTTGGGCGCTTTTCGTCGAGACATATAATCCTCCTTTACTTATTTTTACATTATCTATAATTAATTATATAATAAATACAATTTTTTTGCTTGCCATATAGCAATATATTGCCTTTACTTTTTTAGACATAATTCCCATTAACTAGATATGATTTAAGGAGCGGTAAAACTATATTCAAGACAATTTACTTTATTTCCTGCTTTTTACTGAATTTTTTTACGATTCCTGCAGCGCAAGAGAGTTTTTTAAACGTTTAACTGCTATCAAAAGCGGGGGATGATTAATCTGATTGATGAATTTATATTCCAGGACCGCATACTCTTTTTGTGGCAACTTGCTACAAAAATTGCGAACCGCTTCATATTCTTCCTGCCCACCGGCATGACCGGTGTAAACAACTAAAGTAATAATTCCTCCCGGCTGCAACCTTGTGGTAGCAATTTGCAACGCCGCCACAGTGCTTTCCGGCTTCGTTATCACTTCATGGTTGCCGCCCGGCAAATATCCTAAATTAAACATCACTGCTTGCACAGGTGCCGGCGGCCAAAAACTTTCATGGGCGTGACTTGTTTGCAAAAGCTTTACCCGCTCGGATAAATGCGCAGCTTCAAGCTTTTTTTGGGTGGCAGAAATAGCTTCCGGCTGGATATCAAAGGCAAATACTGTTCCTTGTGCTCCCACCAACTCAGCTAAAAAAAGCGTATCATAACCATTACCACAAGTTGCATCGACAGCAATTCCTCCGGGAGAAAGAACTTCTTTTACAAGTTCTTTGGCAAATAATAATGGTTTTTTCATAAATTTTCCCCCAATCAGTTTGAAATAACCTGCCATTTTTAATATTTAGTGGCAGGTTTTCGTTTTGACTTTTCTTTTTCACTGATATAAAGCTTCCCGTCTGTGTCCAAGCTGGCATAAAGAATATCTTTTGTTGATTCCACACCCGCTTTTTGTATTTCTGTTCTGAGCCATTCTTCATCTAAACTTAAATTATGTAAATTTTGATAATGAATGTGGCCGTCGAAAATCAAGGGCGTTGGCAAACCCTCATATTTAGCAGGTATTCCTAAATCACTTAGAGTTATGGGACGTTTATCACTTTTCAGCATTACACTTAATTCCCCGGAAGTTTCCAGCACTGCATACTGCACATCAGCAATATTGGCTACACCTTTTTCGCGTAATTGACCTAACAAATCTGATAAATTATAGCGCTGTTTACGCAGTTCATGCTCAATGATTTTACCATTGGCAATAACAATACTGGGCGAACCGTCTACAAGTTTGCGGATAGTGTGGCTTTTGAGACTAAGAAAAGAGAGCAGTATCTCTAAAAAAACTAAAGTAAGGATGGGAATAAAGCCTTCATGCAGGGGCAAATTAGTATTTTCTATAGACATTGCCGCCAGTTCGGCAATCATAATGGCTACGACAAAATCAAAAGACGATAACTCCCCTACTTCACGTTTGCCCATAATACGCACGGCAGCAAGTATGACTAAATACATCACCGTTGTTCTATACAATAATATTAATTCCAAGCACAGCTCACCCCATTAATAGTTTTTATTATAGCTTTACCGGGATAAGCTGCAATATGCTCATTTAAACCAGAGCTCTAACCAACTTAATTTTTTTCATTTTTCAACTTACGTAGCTCATTTAATAAATTAAGAAACTCTTCCGGCGGGTTACTGGTAAATTCCATGTATTGCTCGCTTTTGGGATGGAGAAAACCAAGTTTATATGCATGTAGGGCTTGACCATTTAAGTTAAAGTGCTGCCGTTTATAACCATAAACAGTATCACCGGCAACAGGATGACCCAAGGAAGCCAAGTGCACCCTGATTTGATGTGTCCGCCCCGTTTCCAGCCGCAATAAAACATAAGTATAATTAGCAAATTGCTCCAAAACAGTAAAATGTGTTACTGCAGGCCGGCCCTTTCCTGCCGGCACAACTGCCATTTTTTTGCGGTCACGAGGGTGGCGGGCAATGGCGGCATTAATGCTTCCCCGCAAAGTGGACATTTTGCCGTGTACAATGGCCACATATTCCCGCACCACACTTTGCTCTTTAAACTGCCGGGCCAAATGCAGGTGAGCATGATCATTTTTCGCCACCACTAAAACACCGGACGTGTCTTTATCCAGTCGATGCACAATACCGGGACGCATTTTCCCGCCGATACCGGAGAGATCATGACAATAATGTAAAAGGGCATTAACTAAGGTACCGTCATTATGGCCGGCAGCCGGATGCACAACCATGCCTTTAGGTTTATTGATGACAAGAAGCTCCCGGTCTTCATACAAGATGTCCAGCTTCAAAGGCTGCGGCTCCAAAGAAAGCGGTTTAGCCGGGGGAATCGTTACCTGCAACACTTCCCCCGGACGCACGCGATAATTGGCTTTACGGGCTGTACCATCAACTAATATTAAGCCTTCTTGAATCAGTTTTTGCACTCGGGAGCGTGTTAAATGGGGCTCCAGCAGTGTAACCGCCACATCTAATCGCCGGCCGCTTAACTCTTCTGTCACTTCGTATGCAGTTGTTTTCATCCCACATGCTTCCTCCCTAACGGCCAGAAACGTATGACAACATAAGCAAAGATTACTCCCACAAGGCTTGCTGCCTGTCCCAGAGTTAACATCCCCAGATGCATATTTACTTCACGGAAAAATTCAACGATAAAACGATAAAGGGAGTAAAGAAGAATAAACTCCCAAAAAAGCTGACCGGCAAAACGGATCCGTTTTTCCCGGTAACGCAATAACAAAAAAATCAGCAAAGCGGCAAAAAAGGCATAAAGCTGGGTCGGGTGTCGCATTGTATCGTCTGCATATGCTGCCGGTAAAGCCCAAAAAACATTGGCCGGCCGTCCGTAACAGCAGCCGTTTAACAAGCAGCCAATGCGGACAAAGGCATACCCCAGCGCCACATACGGCGCCAGCAAATCTGCCACTTGTCCTTGAGGTAGTTTATGTTTGTATGTATACCACAGCCCTGCAGCTATGCCGAAAACTAAACCACCATGGAAAGAAAGCCCGCCGCTGCGGATGTTAAAAATGGAAAGGGGATCTGCCACATAAACCGGAAACTCCAGTAAAACATACAGTAAACGGGCACCAAGCATGGCAGCCACCAGAATCCACAGTACCAGACCAAATAGTTTTTCTTCCGGCAAGCCCACATCTTTCCCTTTCCGGACAAAGCCTAGCGTACAAAGGGTAAAAGCCAAGGCCAGCATGAAGCCGTAGGCGTAAACGTTAAAAGCGCCAATCCGAAATAAAACCGGATGCATGTTTAAATTCCCTTCTCTTGCGGCATTTTTGTCATTGCCCAAAACAATAGTCCAACACCCAGCACGATGGCCATGTCAGCCAGGTTAAAAACCGGCCAGATACGAAAATCTAAAAAATCAATCACATAGCCAAGACGCAAGCGATCCAGCAAATTACCTAACGCTCCGCCTAAAATTATGGCTAAAGCTAATCGCAGAAGCCGTTCCTGTTGAGGCAGTTTTGCTAGAAAAATTAGCAAGAGTAAAACTATTAGCAGTGCCACTAATGTTAACAAAACCGGGTAGTTGGCAAAAAGGGAAAAGGCTGCACCAAAGTTATGAACATAAGTAAGATGAAAAATTCCTTTAATCACAGGCAGGCTTTGGTGCAGCTGCATATTACGCACCACCAACCATTTTAAAATTTGATCCAAAGCCAAAATAGTAAACGTTAAGATATAGACTTTCACCTTGACACCCCGGTAAAGTTTTTCTTTATTGTACCATACATAACTTCCGGTGAACAATTAATCGGGCAGCTGTTCTTCGTAATCCTGGTTAGAGATTCTTTCCATATCTTCAACGGCGCCTATAGTCTCATCACTTTCCGCCACTGTTTCACGCTCAAAGACATGATTAAGCTTATTATACAGATCTACATCCTGCCAGGCATCTTCTCCGTCATACCCGGTATAATCATTCTCTCCCATGTAGGTACGGCTAAAGGGCGGCCATAAAATTAATTCTTCCACGGGGCGGGTAAAATTTTCCGTCGCTTCTTCCGCTTCTTTTTTACAGGCAAGACATAATTCAGTATACGGGACTGCTTTCAATCTCTCTTCCGGAATCGGTTTGCCACAGTTTTTACAGCGCCCGTACTGCCCTGCTTCAATCCTTGCCAGCGCCTCCTCCACTTTTTCCAAAATTAATCTGTTTTTTTCGTGCAAAGAAAGATCTTTGGCCCGCTCATAATTTTCACTGGCCAAATCGGCAGGATGATTATCCACCATTGAAAGTTCTGCCGTGGCTTCCCGTAATCCTTTATGTTCTTGCAAACCTTCCGTAAGTGAAATCTGCTCCAGAAGCTTTTGTTTCATTTTTTCCAGCTGCAGTTTATATTGCTGAAACTTTTTGTTCACCAAACAACCCCCTTAAAGATGGTTTTGTACGATTTGAATTAACTCGGCAATATAATCGCCGATAATAGGTAAATTAAGTAAGACCAGGCGGCGTAAAATTGTAATCACAATGGCGGCAACAATAGTGGCGCCCAGGGCAGCACCTACCCCTCTCCCCACACCGCCTAAAAAGTTAACCCAGAAAAAACGCCGCGGGTTATTAAGTAATTCCATATATTCTGCAAGATTAAACTTGTCAATTTCCTGTAACAAACGTCCTGTTTGCCGGTACAGGCGATTCAAAATAAAATCACTTGGTTTTGCTGGACCTCCCACGCACTTTTGCCCCCCTATTTAAACCCTGCACTGTTAGAAACGCTGTATATTCTATTTTCTCACTGAAAAAAGATCTTAAACACAAGAAAGACGCTTCTCTTTTTATATGTTAAGCAAATTTCCTCTCCGCACAAGAAAGTGTTTTTTGCAAATAAAAAGACGTTGTCTGCTGCAAGACAACGTCTTTTGCCTGCTTCTTAACCGTTGAGATTCTCAAGACAGCGGGGGCAAAGTCCGGGATGTTCAGAATCAGTACCAACTTGGGGATGAATCATCCAGCAACGTTCACATTTTTCTCCCGGGGCAGTACTGACAACTACACCCAGACCTTTTTCTGTTTTTGCGTCTGTAACTGTACCCGGTTCATGCAGCGTGCAGGCAGAAACAATGAAAAGCTCGCACAAACGCTCCTTAAAGGGCAAAAGTGCTGCATAAGCTTCCTGGTCCGGATATAAATCAAGGGCAGCCGCCAGTGAGGAGCCAATGAGCTTCTCCTTGCGTGCTTCTTCCAGACGGCGTGTCACCACATCACGATAGGCCAAAAGCCCTTGCCAACGGGTTGCCAATTCTTCATCTTTATATTCTGCACGCACTTGCGGCCAATCCGCCAATTGCACTGACTCCACCTCACGTACCGGGAGGTAGCTCCAGGCTTCTTCCGCCGTAAAAGTTAACACAGGTGCAATCAGTTTAATTAGCGTAACCAGGATCTCGTAAAGCGCAGTTTGTGCAGAACGACGGGCTTTAGAGGAGGCAGGCATGGTGTAAAGCCTGTCCTTTAGGACATCCAAATAGAAATTGGACATTTCAATGACACAGAAATTGTGAATGGCATGAAAGACCACATGAAACTCAAACTCAGCATACGCCCGGCTGACTTTTTCTATTAATATCTGCAAACGGTGCAATGCATAGCGATCCAATTCATCCAGCTCGGCCGTCTGCAGTGCATCTGTTTGCGGATTAAAATCAAAACAGTTGCCGAGCATGTAACGAATTGTATTGCGGATTTTCCGGTACACTTCAGATAACTGTTTCAGGATGTCTTGAGAAACCCGCACATCACTTTTGAAATCTGCAGAAGAAACCCATAAGCGCAAGATATCGGCACCGTTTTGTTTAATAATTTGCTCCGGTGCAATTACATTGCCTACAGATTTGGACATTTTCCTGCCCTCGCCGTCCACCACCCAGCCATGAGTCAATGTTGCCTTGTAAGGGGCCCGACCGCGTGTAGCCACGGCAGTTAACAGGGAAGACTGGAACCAACCACGGTACTGGTCTGAACCTTCCAGATATAGATCTGCCGGCCAGCGCAGGTCAGGATGGGTTTCCAAAACGGCTGCATGGGTAGAACCAGAATCAAACCATACATCCATAATATCAGTTTCTTTACGAAATTCGTTATGCCCGCACTGGGGACAAGTTGTTCCCGGTGGTAAAAGCTCTCCGGCTTCATGGGCAAACCAGGCATCTGAACCTTCCTTGGCAAAAATGGCAGATAAAAATTGGATGGTATCGTCATTAATTATTTCTTGATTACATTTTGTACAGTAAAAAATGGGAATGGGAACGCCCCAAACACGCTGGCGGGAAATACACCAATCATGCCTGTCCACAATCATATTATGGATCCGTTCCTCTCCCCAAGCCGGAATCCATTTGACTTCTTTAATGGCGGCCAAGGCTTCTTGACGAAAACCTTCAATGGAAGCAAACCATTGTTCTGTTGCCCTGAATAAAACAGGATCTTTACACCGCCAACAATGGGGGTACGGATGTTTGATAAATGATAAGGACAAGAGCGCTCCGGCTTCCTCCAGCGCCTGTGTGACCTTTTTATTCCCTTCGTCATAATGCAAACCGGCGAAAATACCTACATCTTCCGTAAAATGGCCACGATGGTCCATGGGGGCATAAATTTCCAAGCCATATTTTAGACCGACTTCATAGTCCTCCTGTCCGTGGCCGGGAGCTGTGTGCACACAGCCTGTGCCGGCTTCCAATGTTACGTGGTTTCCCAAAACAATGGGAGATTGCCGCTCATACAGCGGATGTTTATAAATAACTCCTTCCAAATCGCTGCCCTTGTACTCTGCCAAGACTTTATATTCATTAATTTGCAAGCTCTCCATGACGTTTTTGAGCAGCTCTTTGGCTAAAATTAACTTACCGTATGCAAAAGTTTGTACTTGCACATACATAAAATCAGGATGCAAACAGATGGCCAAATTGGCAGGGATTGTCCAGGGAGTTGTCGTCCAGATTACAAACCAGGTGTCGTCTGCTTCGGCAATTTTCCCTTTTGCATCAACAACGGGGAAGCGCACGTAAATGGATGGAGAACGATGCTCATGATATTCGATTTCCGCTTCCGCCAGTGCCGTTTCACACTGCGGGCACCAGTGCACAGGCTTTAATCCTTTGTAGATATAGCCTTTTTTATACATATCGCCGAAAACTTTAATCTGGATGGCTTCAAATTCAGGTATTAAAGTAATGTAGGGGTTGTCCCAATCGCCGCGTACTCCCAGTCGCTTGAACTGATCACGCTGGATATCCAAATACCGCAAGGCAAATTCGCGGCAGTGCTTGCGAAATTCTAAAGCACTCACTTCATTGCGCTTTACTTTTCCGGCTTTAAGCACCTGATGTTCAATGGGCAGACCGTGTGTATCCCACCCGGGAACATAGGGTGCATCAAAACCCAGCATACTTCTATGTTTGACAATTATATCTTTCAGCACTTTATTCATGGCCGTACCCATATGAATATCGCCATTGGCATATGGTGGGCCGTCGTGCAGAATATATTTTGGACGCCCTTTGCGCAGCGCCTTTACCTTGCCGTAAATATCCATTTCTTCCCACTTTTTTAATATTTCCGGTTCACGTTTTGCCAGATTAGCGCGCATAGGAAATTCAGTTTTTGGTAAATTAAGCGTTTTGGCATAATCTTTTTCTTCCATCTTTAAGTCCTCCATTTTTAAAATCTTCGCACATAAAAATAATCCCGTCCACTTGAGGACGGGAAATTCCCGCGGTACCACCCCGCTTAGTTAAAGATTTAGCTAAATCTTTAACTCACTTATAAAGATAACGGCTTTCGCCGGCAACGGCTACTTAAAGTTCACCTGCAACTCCCGGGTGATTTTCATTAAAAGTTGCGCACCGGTTTCCAGCATCCCCGGCTCTCTGTAGCGCAGCCTTCTAACTACTCGTCCCGTTCATTGTCTTTCCCGTTTTAACTTGTTTTATTGGCAATGGTAGCTTCTCTGACATTACAATTCAAGTACAAGTATAATCAAAATGGTCATACGCTGTCAAGAAAAGCGCGTATGACGATAGTGTCAAGACACTTTAGGTTTTATTGAACCCCACATCATTTACACGAAACAACGTTCATTTAACTTTCTCAAAGCTGATCTAGTAAGGTTG
>JAAYMK010000044.1 GCA_012521405.1 Bacillota bacterium | reverse complement strand
TAACCATCATTTCACCCTATATAATTAACTGACTTACGGCCAGCCAACACAGGCTAAAAATAAGCTGACCTGTTAAATTACATGAAAAGCCGGTAAAAGATAATTTTTTATTTTTTTTATTCATTAATTTTTTGACAAATCCTGCTAGAATATATAAATTTATGGGTGCTGTCGTTAGAAATTGGTTTCCGGCCATTGATGCGCAAAGGCCTCCACAAAAAGCTTCACCAGCTGGGGATCAAATTGCGTACCGGCGTTATGCTGAAGTTCTTCAATAGCTACCTGGTGGGATTTTGCCGGGCGGTAAGAGCGGCGACTGGTCATGGCGTCATAGGCATCAACAATGGCGAAAATGCGGCATTCATAAGGAATTTCTTCCCCGCTTAGCCCATAAGGATAACCCTGCCCGTTATACCATTCGTGGTGCTTTAAAATCCAATCCGCAATATGGGAAATGCCATGGGTGGAAAGGGCTAACCGGTGTCCGATTTCGCTGTGCCGCTGCATGGCCTGTCTTTCTTCTTCATTATATTTATGATCACAAAAAATCACTCGATCCGGAACTCCCACCATACCAATATCATGGAAACGGGCAAGAAGGCGTAAATCTTCAATTTTTTGCTCCGATAAGTTTAAAACTTTTCCAAATTCCGTGATCAGCCACTCTAAACGTTCAACCGAACCGTCACTGCCTTTATTGCGCATTTGCAAAGCTTCCATCAGAAAATGGGCGATGGAAAAGCCAGGTTCACTGCTGCGCTGCAACTTTTTTTGATACATGCGATTATCTGCTTCTTTAAAAACATCATCCAATTCCCCTGTTGTCCCTACGGCATAACCTACGGAGATACTTAAAGGTAGTTTGGGAGTAGTATTGTTAAAATCCTTGACCGCCTTTTCAATGCGGGCGGCGGCAGCCTTTACTTTCTCTGCACTGCTATGGGGTAGGAGGATGGCAAACTCGTCACCGCCTGTGCGGGCAATGAAAGTGTTTTGGGTAAAACAGCGGCTGAGAATAAAGGCGGCATTTTTCAGCATTTGGTCACCGGCGGCGTGACCAATACCGTCATTAATTAATTTCAAACCGTCAACATCGCAAATAATCACACCCACCGGAACATTTGCCCCTTCCCGCAGGCGCTGCATTTTCTCTTCAAAGAAAGTCCGGTTGTATAAACCGGTTAAAGCATCATACTGGCTTAACTGCCGTAATCTTTCTTCCATTTTTTTGCGTTCGGTTATATCGCGGCTGCTGACTAACATGCCCCTCATTTTGCCATGGCTATCAAAAAGGGGGAAATCAATGGCTTCTACCCAGATATAATGACCGTCCGCGTGCTTGCAGCGTACTTCCACCCGGGCCGGTTTTTGTGTCTTAATCACACGCTGCGCACAAGCCTCGGCCCGCTCAAAATCATCGGGGTGGATAAATTCATTGGGCGGTATTTTTTGTAATGATTCCAAATCATAACCGAGAAGTTTTTTATAACTGGGGCTGATATATTTAACTCTGCCTTCATGGTCAATTTCTGAAACCAGATCAATCATATTTTCTAAAATAAGTCTAAAGTGTTTGTATTCTGACACTTCTTC
>JAAYMK010000043.1 GCA_012521405.1 Bacillota bacterium | reverse complement strand
CGTGGCTACCTTGCCGTGGCTGAAAAAAACGGTCCGGGGCTTCCCGGACCGTAGTTGAGCTTTAATTATTTATGCATCCTCAAGTAGTTTTTTTAACTTTTCCGCCAGTTTAGGCAGGCCTACAGGTTGAATCCGCAGGCTGCGGATGACCTTGCGAAACTGATGCAGAGTCCCCATCAGAATCACATCCCCTGTAGGTTGTTTACAGTTAACTGCCCCGGCCCAGACGGCTGCCTCACCGCCTTTAGAAAGCATTTCCTGCTTTAAAATATTGGCGGCCGTGGCTGATATCCCGGATACTTTTATCACCCGAAAAACTGCTTTGGGTGCCATAATTTTTACGCTCACGGGACTGGCCCCCACAGCGGCAATTTCCTCCTGCGCCTGGGACAAATTATCTATGTCTAAAATCTTTACCTCCACAATGCTACCTCCTCTCGGAATGCAGCAGGCGCAGCGGACGCATGGCAGCCATGAGGGTAGATGTGACCACTGTATAAACGGGAATTTGCACAGCCAGCGAGAACAACCGTGGTGTTAAAACGGCCATAAAAGGCGTATTCTGCAGCCAGGAAATACCCCAGGTAGTTAACAACGCACCACTGATTATCTCAGTTACCAACACAGCCAGGAATACCTTTAGTTGCCAGACTTTTTGGTTATCGCCGAGCACACGCATCACAAGCGGCGGCACCACACCGCGCATTACTGCCGCCAAAAAGATCTGCGGTGCAAAGGCGGCTCCAAAGGAATTGACGAGCATGCCAAGCAAATCGGAAACACCGCCTACCAACCCGCCAACTACAGGGCCAAAGAACAAACCGGCCAAATAGATGGGTATGGTACCGAAAGAGAGCCGAATGGTTCCCCCCATAATCATCAGGGCGGCCCAGCGGGTCAAGATTATATTCATGGCAACTAAAAGTGCTGCGCCAACCAGCGTTCTGGTACGAATACGGATACGCAAAAAAACACCTCCTTCCCCTTAGGATGGCAGAGGCGCCACACCTAAGAGAAAAGAGGTTTCCCTTGCTCTTTCAGTGCGGCAGCGGATGCGGTGGTATATCGCAGGACGAACCTTTCGTCTATAGGCAACTTCCCATCCCATAGCACTTAACGCATACCACCTACTCTGCTCTTTGCACCGGGCTCACATACGTGAGCACGGAAATAAAATATTATATCTATTTTTTGCAAACATAGTATAGCATAGGTGCAGATAAATTTCTAGTCCTTTTAGAACAACCCTTCTACTTTTCCTGTTTCCGTATTAACATCTATGCGCTGGAAGGCAGGTGTAGCTGCAGTTCCCGGCATCAAGGTAATGGAACCTGCCACCGGGACCACAAAGCCTGCGCCTTTATAAATCAAGAAGTCACGGACACGCAGCTTCCAGCCTTTAGGCACACCTTTCAGCATGGGGTTGTCGGAAAGGGAAAGGTGTGTTTTTACCATACAGGTACCCAGTTTGGCCATTTCCGGATCTTTCTCCAAGCGCTCCAGTTTTTCCAGAGCTTCCGGTGTATATTCTACACCGTCTGCACCGTAAACTTCTGTGGCAATAAGGTGAATCCGTTCGCGCAGAGGTGTGTCAAGCTCATAGAGGTATTTAAAATTGTTAGGTTCATTGCAAGCTTCAATAACAGCATCGGCCAATTCTAATGCACCTTCACCGCCATACTGCCAGTGCTTAGAAACGGCTACACGTGCACCTGCTTCCTCTGCCAAACGTTTTACCAGCTTAATCTCGTTGTCGGTGTCGGTATAGAAATGGTTAATGCAGACAACAGGATTGATACCGGATTTTTTCACGATATTAATATGGTGAATCAGGTTTTCACAACCTTTTTCTACCCACTCCAGATTTTCTTCAGTGTATGCCGGATCTAACGGCTTACCAGGCATGGGTAGCGGTGCGCCACCATGGCACTTCAGAGCACGAATAGTAGCAACAATAACTGCAGCATGCGGTTTCAGGCCGGACATACGGCATTTGAGGTTCCAGAATTTCTCAAAGCCAATATCGGCAGCAAAGCCTGATTCGGTAACCACATAGTCACCCAGTTTGAGAGCAACACGGTCAGCAATAATTGAGGATTGTCCGATTGCAATGTTGGCAAAGGGACCGGCATGAACAAAAACAGGTTGACCCTCAATGGTTTGCAGCAAGTTGGGCTTTAGGGCATCTACCATCCAGGCGGTCATGGCACCGGCAACTTGCAGATCTTCCGTGGTAATGGGATTGCCGCGCTTATCATAAGCGACAACAATGCGGCCCATACGTTCACGCAAATCTTTTAAGTCCTTGGCTACAGCCAAAATTGCCATTACTTCGGAAGAAACAGCAATGGCGAAACCGGATTGCATTAAAAATCCGTCGCGTCTACCGCCTAAGCCAATGATAATATTACGCAGTGCTTGGGCACAAAAATCAATGATCCATTTCATTTCTACATTACGGGGATCAATGTCTAAACGCTTGAGCCCACGTCTTTCCAAGAAAGCGTCTGTAGAGTTGAATTCGTGTTGTAAACGGGATGTTAATGCAACCATAGCCAGGTTATGCGCATTCATAATGGCATTAATATCCCCAGTTAGTCCAAGCGAGAAGGGAACCAGAGGTATACATTGCGACAAACCGCCGCCGGCTGCCGAACCTTTAACGTTCATGGTAGGTCCACCGGAAGGTTGCCGGATTGTGGCAATGGCGTTTTTGCCGCGTTTCCCTAATCCTTGTACTAAACCAATGGTGGAAGTTGATTTACCTTCACCCAAAGGTGTCGGAGTGATGGCGGTAACATCTATGTATTTGCCATCGGGACGATCCTTCAACCGCTCAAGAACTTTAGCAAAATCTACTTTCGCAATATAATGGCCGTAGGGTAGCAGTTCTTCCTGTTCCAAACCCAGTTCCTCACCGAGTTGGTAAACTGTTTTCATATTTTCCTCGGCCGCTTCTGCTATTTCCCAGTCAGCATGTTTTGTGGGGTCTAAGACCATTTTCATCCCTCCTACCTTGCTATTAAAAATGCTAATACCGCTACTAAGTTTCTACATCAAAATTGTAAATCCTGCCTGTTTAATTGGACTTTTTTATTTTTTCCAACTGTATCCAGGCAGATTTTGCGTAAATCTTTTCCTTGTTATTATCGTCTTAAAGCCGGAAAGTATACAAAAAACCGCTTGCAGGTAGAACCTGCAAGCGGTGTAATATTTGCCATCCTTATTCGGAAGTAAATTTTTTTCCATTAACAAAAATTTGTAGGGAATCTTCTTCAAAAAGAAATTCTTGCTTTTGTGCTTCACTGGGCGGTGTTTCCTCTGCTTTTTTTTCACTGGCTGCCAAATTTATTTCTTCAAGTGTTTTTCCTTCCATTAAGGCGGCAATCTCTTCAGCATTTAATGTTTCTTGTTCTAAAAGGGCGTTAGCCAGTAGATCTAACTTGTCACGGTTAGCAGTAAGAATATCTACCGCTTTATTGTAGCACTCATCAATGATATTGCGAATTTCCAAATCGATGGAGCGGGCGATTTCTTCTGAATAATCGCGGTCACGGGCCAGATCTCGTCCCAAAAACACCTGTTCTTGTTTTTTGCCTAAAGTAATGGGTCCGAGACGTTCGCTCATCCCATATTCCATAATCATTTGACGGACTATGGCTGTAGCGCGCTCCAAATCGTTTTGCGCTCCCGTGGAAATCTCATTTAAAACGATTTGTTCCGCCACCCTACCGGCCAAAAGAATGGTTACCCGTGAAAGCAGTTCAGATTTTGTCATATAGTAGCGATCTTGCTCCGGCAGCATTAATGTATAACCGCCGGCACGACCGCGGGGAATAATGGAAACTTTGTGAATTGGATCAGTGTTGGGCAACAAATATCCTACTACGGCGTGCCCGGCTTCATGAAAAGCAACTATTCTCTTTTCAAAATCACTAATCACGCGACTTTTCTTTTCCGGTCCGCCCATTACGCGTTCAATTGCTTCTTCCAGTTCAGCCATGCCAATTAATTTTTTATTGCGCCGTGCCGCAAGCAAAGCACCTTCGTTAATAATGTTTTCTAAATCCGCCCCGCTAAAACCGGGTGTGCGCCTGGCAATGACGCTTAAATTTACATCCTGCGCCAGGGGCTTATTGCGGGCATGAACTTTTAAAATATCTTCTCTTCCCTTAACATCCGGCAAGTTGACTGTTATCTGACGGTCAAAGCGACCCGGACGTAATAAAGCCGGATCTAAAATATCAGGCCGGTTAGTGGCGGCAATGACAATAATGCCTTCATGAGCATCAAAACCGTCCATTTCTACCAATAGCTGGTTTAAAGTCTGTTCGCGCTCATCATGGCCTCCGCCTAAGCCGGCGCCACGCTGGCGTCCCACCGCATCTATTTCATCAATAAAGACAATACACGGTGCATGCTTTTTGGCGGTATCAAATAAATCCCGTACACGGCTGGCACCAACACCGACAAACATTTCCACAAAGTCTGAACCGGAAATACTAAAAAACGGCACACCTGCCTCGCCAGCTACCGCCCGGGCCAACAAAGTTTTCCCTGTTCCCGGCGGGCCCATCAGCAGTACCCCTTTAGGGATGCGTGCGCCCAACTCAATGAATTTACGCGGCTCTTTTAAAAACCCGACGATTTCCTCCAGTTCAGCTTTTTCCTCATCGGCACCGGCTACATCGTTAAAGGTAACACGCCGGCGCGAACTGTCATGCATCCGAGCTCTTGATTTACCAAAATTCATGATGCGGTTGCCGCCGCCTTGAGTTTGCTGCATAAAAAGAAAGAAAATTACCATTAAAATAATAAACGGAACGACAATAGATGCTAAATTAGCCCACCATTGCGGTTCCGGAGGATTAGCACCGGTAATAACAATATCCTCGTTTTGCTCCAAGCGGGCAATTAAGGCATCATTGCTTCCTACGTTAAAAGTTTCGTATTTTGTGCCGTCTTTTAACTTGCCGGTTAGATTATTTTCTACAAAGTGCACTGATGCAACCTGATTCTCTTCAACTAACTGGATAAATTCGCTGTATGTGAGCTCTTGAACTTCTTCCAAAGGCTTACTAAAAAATTGAAACATTGCAACCACAATAATTAGAATAAGCAAGTAAAAGACTGCTTGCTTGAAAAATCTATTCAAAAAGATGCCTCCTCTCTCCTAAGGCCCGTTTCAGACTCACTTTTCAATTTTAACATATTATTTCCCCAGCAGCAAGGCACAAACATTACAGAACTATTACCCTGCCTAAAACTTCATCAATTTTATTACTTTACTAATTATCAGTTCATAGTATCATACTTTTGCGCCGTGGGCAATTAGGAAAAGTAAAATGACAGCTTTTTCTCATCAGCCCGAAAACTTCTGTGTTGGCCGGATCAATTGGTAAATTTCGCAAGCACGTGCATAATCTTCAGGCGTATTAATATTAAAAAAAGTATAGCCCTTGGGATCAAAGGTTTTAAGTTCATTAACATCCACTTCACATAAACGCACCTTAGGAAAAAAACGGTCAATACGAAAAATACCGTTAACCAGTTGCTCCTCAATGAAAGGTAAACAATTCTTGTGGTAAATGGCACATAGTGGTTGATAAAATTTTCCCTCTTTGGGCACAACCACATCACAATCTGCAGCGAAAGTACAAAGATATTTTAAAACCCGCGGCTGTACAAAGGGCATATCTCCGGCAAGCATAAACGCATAGGGATATTTGGCACAAAATAACCCGGCATGAATGCCGGTTAAGGAATTTTTCTCCCGGCAAACTATAATATCCTGCACCACTTTCACCCCATAGTTTTGATACAGTGCAGGCTCGTCAGTGACAACGATACATTCGGTAAAAATTTGCTTTAACACTTCCAGCAAGTGTGAAATTACCGGTTTACCGCCTAGAGGTAAAAACATTTTATTTTGTCCCATGCGGGAACTTTTGCCGCCGGCTAAAACAACAGCCGTCATTTTTTCTTTACCAGCCAAAGATAACCCTCGCTTTAAAGCTCCTTTTCCCTCTTAATCCGCCAAAACGCAAATATCCGGCAAAGAGCGATACTGTTCGGCAAAATCTAAACCATACCCCACTACAAATTCATCCGGAATAGTAAATCCACAGTAATCGGGAGCAATATTTACTTGGCGTCGTTCGGGCTTATCCAACAAAGTTACAATTTTTACGGAGGCAGGCTGACGGGACTCCAAATTTTCTTTTAAATATTTCAAAGTCAAACCGCTGTCAATAATATCTTCCACAATTAAGCAATGTTTATGGGCAATACTGCCGTCCAAATCTTTCAAAATTCGGACAATGCCTGATGTTTTTGTGTCTGCCCCGTACGAAGAAACTGCCATAAAATCAATTTCTACAGGAACGGAAATATGGCGCATTAAATCAGCCAAAAAAACTACTGCACCCTTTAATACACAAATTAGTTGTAGTTTTTTTCCAGCGTAATCCTTACTGATCTGTGCACCTAATTCGGCAACTTTCGCTTGGATTTCCTCCCTGCTGATTAAAACTCTTTCTATAGCTTTCTCCTGCATTTTGCACCATCCTTTAGCTTCAGTTTTTTGTAGATGAATTTTCCGCAAACAAGCGCAAATGCAGCACCTGTTTGGTTTTTGGTGTTACACGGTACTCATCAGCAATATCTACCCCTGCCACCCAGAGAATTTGCCCCTTATTGACCACAATGGGGAT
>JAAYMK010000042.1 GCA_012521405.1 Bacillota bacterium | reverse complement strand
TTATCTGGTTCCCCATCATGTTCTTCGTTTTCTCCGGTTTCGAACACTCCATTGCCAATATGTTCATCCTGCCACTTGGTATGTTTTTAGGAGCAGATCTTACCTGGAGTCAGATTTTTACCACTAATATTATCCCTGTTACCATCGGTAATCTCATCGGAGGGGCCTTCTTAATTCCTCTCATCTTCCACTACGTTTATAACACAAAAAGTTCAAAGCATGGAAAAATTAGTTTAAAACTGGTGAGAAAACTTGCTCACCCACCCCTACAACCTGCCGCGAAAAAAACAAACTAAATGAGAATTTTTCCAAGAGGGGGTTATATAGATGACAGCGATGTTGCTAAAATTAAAAGAAGTTGTTACTAATCACAAAGATGATGTTAAATCTTCTCAAGTAAGCAAAAGATCCAAAAAACGTTTTGTCGCAGGTACAAGCATGGAGGGTTTCAGCTATACCATGGCAATGACTCCCTTTAAAATCATTGGCCTGTAGAAACAGCATAAATAGCAGTATTTAATCACAAATATCTCACATACAAAATCGCGCCGCCAGCCGGTGCGATTTTGTTTTCTTTCTTAATCTAGACGCTCTCTGCAAAAACTGTTAGAATTATTTTTAAAGATTTGCCTTTACCGTTAAAACAGCAAAAAAGGCGGCACCGACAAAAGTCAGAAAATAAGAAATATTATGTATAAAGCAAGGAGGTTATGATGAACGTATTTAAAATTATCCCCCCAGATCCCAGCCAAGGGCCTATGGCTTTGCCCATGCTGGATGTCAGCGGAATTAAAAGAAAATTCCTTGATGTGCCCTATGCCGGAGATTCACCCAGGCAAAAACTTGATATTTACCTGCCGGAAGAGGGTGACGGGCCTTTTCCCACCATTATTTTTATGCACGGTGGAGCTTTTCTCGGAGGAGATAAACGTGATTTTCAACTTGCTTATGTTTTAAACGGCATCGCCCGCGGCTATGCCGTAGTCAGCGTCGAACAAAGACTTGCGCCCGACACAAAATTTCCATATCCACTCTTTGATTTTAAAGCAGCCATCCGTTTCCTCCGCGCCAATGCCGCCAAATATCTATTGGACGGCAATCGTTTTGCCTCCACAGGCACATCGGCAGGAGCTTATTTTGCCGTGATGGCTGCCGCAACACAGGACAATCCTGCCTTTGAAGATCTGAAGATGGGAAATGAGCACTACTCCAACAAGGTACAGGCTGTTGTAGCCTGGTACGGACTTTACGATCTAATTATGCAGGTGGAACTGGCAGAAGAAATTGCCCAGCCGGGTATGCCGGTAATTAATTTTGTTGATATGTTTATGGGGATTTCCGCCGTAGACAATCCGGGAATTATGTATTTTACCAATCCCCTAAATTTCATCACTCCCGCCTTCCCGCCCATTTTAATCCAAGCCGGCGAAAAAGACCAGGTTGTTCCTTTTCAGGAATCTGTGATTCTTTATGAAAAAGTCAAGGAGATTTGCGGTGCAGACCGCGTTGAATTTGACGCTTTTCCCGATTATCTCCACGGTGATCCCCGCTTTAACGATCCGGAAAATGAAAACAGAGTGTTTGCTTTTCTTGATAAACACCTGAAAAAATAAATTAACCGGCCAAAGTAAGCGGCCACTTTGCCAGAGCAAAGGGCCGCTTGTTTTTATGTTGCTTTTGGTATAAATATTTTTGGCAAACCGCACACAGTTACTACTTTGTTTCGTACAAAGGCACCATTTTACTCATAATATCGGAAATTTCTATATGCTGGGGACATTGTTCTTCGCAGGCCTTGCAGGTAATACAGGAAGAAGGCAGGCCCCTGTTGGCGGTGGCCATTCTGAAGGGCATTTCACTGTTGAGGGTTGAATTGTAGACAAGATAGTTGTTGTAGATGCGGATTAAAGCCGGGATGTTAATATTTTGCGGGCATTGTTCCACACAGTATTTACAGTCTGTACAGGGGATTCTGGGAATACTGTTTAAAAGCTCCACGGCTTCTTTGATCACTTGCATTTCACTTTCCGTGAGCGGTTTTAGATTTTGCACCGTTTTAATATTATCCTCCAATTGCTCCATACTGTTCATGCCGCTCAGCATGGCAATAAGGCCGTCTAAGGAAGCGGCAAAACGGACTGCCCAGGACGCCACGGAAACATGAGGATTGGCCTTTTGCAAGAACCTTCCCAGGGCGGAATCTTCATTGGCCAAAAGCCCGCCCTTCAACGGTTCCATAATCAGGATTGGTTTATTATGCCGGCGCGCCGTTTCATAAACTTTTCTGGACTGCACATCTTCACTGTCCCAGTCTAGGTAATTAATTTGCAGTTGTACAAACTCGGCATCCGGATGGTTAGTTAAAATTTCATCAAGATTTTCGGCATTATCGTGATAGGAAAAGCCGTAGTGCTTAATTTTGCCTTCTGCTTTTAATTTTTTTACAAAATCCCAGGCACCTATTTCCTCGCATTTTTTGTTAGAGGCGGCATTTAAACCATGCAAAAGGTAAAAATCAAGATAATCTGTTCCCAAGCGTTTGAGTGAAGTTTCGAAAACTTCTTGCATATCCTCCGGTTTTTGCACATTTAACATATTTAATTTGGATGCAATTTGATATTTTTCCCGTGGATAGCGCTCCACCAAGGTTTTACGCATGGCTTCCTCAGAACCGGGATAAACGTAGGCCGTATCAAAATAAGTAAAGCCGGCTTCCAGGAACCTATCTACCATTTTGTTAATTAATTCATAATCAAAATCATTACCTTTTCTCGGCAGTCTCATAAAACCAAAGCCAAGTTTGCCGATGTCTTTGCCAAGATAATTTTCAGTCATCTCTAAACCTCCTTTTTCTTATTCCCTGACAGCGCTCTGTGTTAAAACTTTGTTGTTGGCGCTATAAAATATACTTATAGATAAAGTTTTATATAATAAATTCTCCACCCAGAGCAAAATACCTGTATACCGGGTATACAAAACAAAAAATTTGGTTTGTTTTGTCTTTCTTTACAAAAAAAAGAGAGACTGCCTGCACCGTCTCTCTGTACAAATTTCTCATTTACGGAGACAACAGATAAACTTGTAACTGCTTACGCCCAAACTTTAAAGCACTTTGGTGCGTATCCATTAGTAGATCAATACGGTTGCCTCTAATCATGCCGCCCGTATCGGCGGCCACGGCAAAACCATAACCGTCAATATAGAGACGACTGCCAAGGGGAATGATCCGCGGGTCTACAGCCACAATATGCGGACTGGTTTCTGTCCCGTCCCCGGCAATGGCAGGCATACCGGTAGCTGTAAAGCCGTCATTATAACTACCTGTACAGGTGCTACGGCCCCGGCTGTCTATGGGACAGCCGCTTGCAGGTGTTCCGTTGCAGTAAGCTGTAGCAGTTACGCTAAACGCTCTGGTATAAGCCAGTGTACGCCCACCGCGCGCCAAAAGCCGTTCATTTCTTGTTTCGCTACTGCTTCTGGCGGCAACAACAAGTTGCCTGTTTGCCTTTCCGGCCTCTTGAGGGATGGTTAGCACCAATCCAACCTGCAAATTATTAGGATCCTTAATCCGGTTAGCCTTTAAAACAGCGTCAGTATCTACGTTGTACCGTTTGGCCACAGACCAAATTGTTTCCCCCTGCCGCAGCGCATGAGTCACAGCAGATGGTTTAGACACTGCTGCCTCCTTAGCAACTGTGAGTTTTAGCACTTGTCCGGGATAAATCATATTTGGATTTTCAATCCCGTTAAGCCGGATCAATTCCTGGAGGCTGACTCCGTACACAGCGGCAATTTTACTTAAAGTATCGCCCCGCACCACTGTATAAGTAAATTCGGCTGCGGAAGCTTGTTCCAAAAACTGCTGACGATATGCGTTTAATTGAGAATAATATGCAGGCAAGGGGCGAACCGTCGGTACCGAAACCGGGCCGTCTGCCTCTATCCAATATTTTGCCATGGCCAGGCAAGGAGACATGACAAGGACCATAACAGCAACCGACAGAACGATAAACGTTCTGATTATTTGCCTTTTCATAATTTTCACCTCAAAACTTTAACTTCTGGTTAAAACGAGTTTTTCGCGCACAACACCTGTAACAAATTTCTTTCCTGCTTTTTCTAGGAAGACACTTCTTGTTAATTCTTCCCACTTTGCATTTTTTTATGCATCGTCCCTGCACCAAAAATGAAGCAAAAAAAAAGCTGCAACAAAATGAACCTAAAAGTTCAAAAAGTTGCAGCCTTTTTTATTCTCTAGTAATTTGGTCGGAATTGCTGGCTAAATAAAGGCACTAAAATTTTGCGTAGGTGACATTGACACCTCTTTTATTTTAAACTTGCTAATCATTTCTTTCAGTAATTCTGCTTGGCTGGATAGTTCTTCACTGGCAGCCGCAGTTTCCTCTGAAGCCGCTGAATTAGCTTGCACCACATCCCAAACCTGGCCAATGGCGCGGTTAATTTGCTCCACCGCCGCAGCCTGTTCAGTGGAAGCCTCGGTAATCTGATTTATGTATTCAACGACATTACTTACATCGGCGGAAATCTTATGTAAGCGTTCTGCCGTTTCCCCGGCAATCTCCGCACCTTCCTCAATCTTTTGCAGAGAACTTTGTACCAATTTTGTTGTTTCCCTCACGGCCTTGGCAGATCTGTTGGCCAGATCCCGCACCTCTTCTGCCACCACGGCAAACCCTTTGCCGTGTTCACCGGCCCGCGCTGCTTCTACAGCCGCATTTAATGCCAACAAATTGGTCTGGTAAGCAATTTCATCAATAAGTTTGACAATATTGGCAATATCTTTCGATGAAGCAGTAATGTCATTCATGGCATTCAGCATTTTTTGCATATATGTATTTCCGTCGTCCGCACTGTATTTAA
>JAAYMK010000041.1 GCA_012521405.1 Bacillota bacterium | reverse complement strand
CGCCTTATTAAACAGGCTGATTGGCGATGTAAACCAGCGTGAGCTTAAGAAAATTCAACCTGTAGTGGATAAGATAAATAGTTTATCCGAAACAATGGAGAAGCTTTCTGATGATGCCCTGCGGGCTAAAACTGCGGAATTTAAAGCGCGCGTACAGGAAGCAGTTGCAGAAAAGCAGCGGCAGCTGGAAATGTTGCAAAGTAAATTGTCGACCAACGCCGAACCAGAAATACGCCGTGCTGTACAGGAGGCTAAAAGGGAATTATTTGCGGCGGAACAGAAAATATTATGGGACATTTTGCCCGAAGCCTTTGCGGTGGTGCGTGAAGCCAGCCGGCGTGTTTTAGGCATGCGGCATTTTGATGTGCAGTTGCTGGGTGGTATTGTTTTGCATCAAGGCCGCATTGCCGAGATGAAAACAGGAGAAGGGAAAACACTGGTGGCAACCCTGCCTGCTTATTTAAATGCCTTGGCCGGTCGCGGGGTGCATATTGTCACCGTTAATGATTATTTGGCGAAACGGGACCGGGAATGGATGGGGCCCGTTTATGAATTCTTGGGCTTATCAGTTGGCCTGATTGTGCATGGCCTGACACCGGCCCAGCGCCGGGAGTCCTATAATGCCGACATTACTTACGGCACCAATAATGAGTTTGGTTTTGATTATTTGCGCGATAATATGGTGCGGTACAAGGAAGATCTTGTGCAGCGCCCGCTTTATTATGCCATTATTGATGAAGTAGACAGTATTTTAATTGATGAAGCCAGAACACCGCTGATTATCTCCGGGCAAATGAAAGATGATCAGGAGCAGTATGAAGATTACCAACGGGTGGATAGTGCCGTGCGCCGGCTCAAAGCGGAAAAACATTTCACCGTTGATGAAAAGGCCCGCTCGGTGGTGCTGACTGAAGAAGGTGAATATGAAGTGGAGGCGCTGCTGGGTGAGAAAGGGCTGTACGGCCAGGAAGATCTTGACTATGAAGATATAGAAACTGTGGAAGAAAATTTTGAAACCAATTGGGAAGAAATTGAGCGCAAGAATATTTTGCGTAAAAAAATAGAAAACGCTTTGCGTGCCCACTATTTGATGAAGCGGGACCGCGACTATGTGGTCAAAGACGGTCAAATTATTATTGTGGATGAATTTACAGGACGTTTAATGTATGGGCGTCGCTACAGTGAAGGCCTGCATCAGGCCATTGAAGCCAAAGAACAGGTTAAAGTGGCCAGGGAAAGTATGACGCTGGCTTCTATTACTTTCCAAAATTATTTCCGCATGTATGAAAAACTTGCCGGCATGACAGGAACGGCGGCCACGGAAGAAACTGAATTTCAAAGTATTTATGGGATGGACGTGGTGGTAATTCCTACCAACAAACCCATGATCCGCCAGGACTTGCCTGATGTTATTTATAAAACTGTAAATGGCAAGTTCCGCCGTGTGCTAGAAGAAATTGAAGAGCGTCATAAAACCGGGCAACCTATTTTGGTGGGGACAATTTCCATTGAAGTTTCCGAAATGTTAAGTAGTCTGTTGAATAAGAAAGGCATACCCCACCAAGTGCTTAACGCCAAGCATCACGAAAGTGAAGCCAGAATTATTGCCCAGGCCGGACGTTACGGTGCGGTGACAATTGCCACCAATATGGCCGGCCGGGGAACAGATATTATTTTAGGCGGCAACCCCGATGTTTTGGCGGAAGATGAATTCCGCAGGGAATATGGCTGTTCTTTGGAAGAATATTTGGCTAATCCGGAAATTAGCACCGCAGAGAAAGCGGAAGCCAAGAAAAAGGCAGAGCAGTTCAAGGAAAAATACCGTAAACTAACCGAAGCTGAACGGGAAAAAGTCTTGGCTGCAGGCGGACTGCATGTTTTGGGAACCGAGCGCCATGAATCAAGGCGGATTGATAATCAGCTGCGGGGCCGTTCAGGCCGGCAGGGAGATCCCGGCTCCAGCCAGTTTTTTATTTCCCTAGAGGATGATTTAATGCGCCTTTTCGGCGGTGAAAATATTTATAGTGTGATGGAAAAATTAGGTTTGGACGAGGATACGCCCATTGACCATCCTTTAATTAGCCGTGCCCTGGAGTCGGCGCAGAAAAAAGTAGAAAACCGCAACTTTGAAATCCGTAAACATGTTTTAGAGTACGATAATGTTATTAACGAACAGCGTGAAGTAATCTACAGCCAGCGGCGCCGCGTTTTGGAAGGCGAAAGTTTGCGGGAAACAGTTCTGGACTGGATTGCAGAACTTGTGGAGGAAAAACTGGGATCTTATTTGGATGATAAAGAAGCATGGAATTTAGAAGGTCTTTTAAATTGGGCAGAAAAGTTTTTCCTTTTGCCGCGTCATAAACTTACCATTGACAAGTTGCAAGGGAAAACCAGGGAAGAAATTAGAGAAATTTTGTTTGCTGCCATCCTGGAGCATTATGAGGAACGGGAAGAAAGCATGGGCGCGGAAACCATGCGGGAAGTGGAGCGGGCCATTATTCTGCGTACCGTGGATATCAAATGGATGCTGCATATTGACGCCATGGACCTGTTGCGTCATGAAATCGGGCTCCATGTCTATGGGCAGCGTGATCCCTTGGTGGAATATAAGTTTGAAGCAAAAAATATGTTTGACCGCATGATTCAGGAAATTCGTGATGATGCCGTGAGTATGCTGTTTAGAGTACAGCTGGCGGCATTACCGCAACGGCAGGCTGTGGCCGTTACCCATGAGACGCCGCCTGCAGGCGGTTCCGGCGTCCGGCGCCCTGTACGGGTAAAAAAAGTCGGCCGCAATGACCCTTGCCCTTGCGGTAGCGGTAAAAAATATAAAAAGTGTTGTGGAAAGTAGGTGGTTAGATTGTCTGCGGAAATCAAAGCAACTTATCAAGAATTACGTAAACGATTAAATGAAATGAGTGTCTCCCTTTGACGTGCCCGGGAAAAAAACAGAGCTAAAAAAATTAGAAGTGCAAACTAATCACCCGGATTTTTGGTCAAACCCTAAACAGGCCCAAGACACGATAAAAAAAATAAACCAGTTGCGCGATGAAGTAGAACCGTTAGAGGCATTGGCACAAAAACTGGATGAGCTGGAAATACTCATTGAGCTGGCCGGGGAAGAAAATGATGAACAGTTGTGGGAGGAAGCTGAAGCTACAGCGGGAGAAATTAAAGAAAAACTAAAAACAGTAGAATTCAATTTGTTATTCCGGGAAAAGTATGACCACCATTCAGCCATTATTGCCATTCATCCCGGAGCAGGGGGAACGGAATCCCAAGACTGGGCTTCCATGCTCCTGCGCATGTATACGCGTTGGGCGGAAAGGAAAAATTACCGGGTAGAAGTATTGGATTTGCTGCCGGGGGATGAGGCGGGTATTAAAAGTGCTACGCTTTTAATCAAAGGGAAAAATGCTTACGGTTTTTTGAAAGCGGAGCGCGGTGTGCATCGTTTGGTACGGATCTCCCCCTTCGATGCCGCCGGAAGACGCCATACCTCCTTTGCCTCCCTTGATGTCCTGCCGGAAATAGAAGAGGGCGATCAGGAAATTGAACTAAAGCCGGAAGAAATTAAAATTGACACCTTTCGCGCCAGCGGCGCCGGTGGCCAGCATGTGAATACCACCGATTCAGCCGTTCGGATAACCCACCTGCCTACCGGAATTGTTGTTACTTGTCAAAACGAGCGCTCGCAACATGCTAACCGTGAGCGCGCTTTAAAGATCTTGCGTGCACGTTTGGCTGATCTTTATCAGCAACAGCAGGCTGCCGAACTTGACAGTTTGCGCGGTGAGCAAAAAGAGATAGCTTGGGGCAGCCAAATTCGTTCCTATATCTTTCATCCTTATACCTTGGTTAAAGATCATCGCACAGCAGTGGAGATGGGCAATATTAACGCCGTGATGGACGGGGAATTGGATGAGTTGATGGAAGCATATTTGCGGCAAGCAGCCGGTAAAAGCAAATAGCGCTGGAGGTATTCATGTGTCCAGGTTAAAAATTTTGTGGGAGTATGGCGGTGTTTTAATTGGTGCTGCCGTTGTTGCCGCCTCCTTTAATATGTTTTTAGTGCCCAATCAAATAGCAGCCGGTGGTATCAGCGGTTTAGCAGTGGTGCTTTATCATCTTTTTCATCTACCTGTGGGTCCCACTATTTTCTTTTTGAATTTACCTTTATTTATTATTGCCGCCGTAACTTTTGGTTTTCGCTTTATTTTGCGCGGGCTGTTTGGAGCCGTGGC
Organism: Bacillota bacterium; assembly: GCA_012521405.1. GTDB lineage: Bacteria > Bacillota > Dethiobacteria > Dethiobacterales > Dethiobacteraceae > JAAYSO01. Next base: position 6,299 of record JAAYMK010000041.1, on the reverse strand, counting down.
GCTTTCCGCGATGGTGGAAGTGCTAAACTTTTTACCAGTGGTTACAGAGGATTTACTTTTGGCCTCCCTTTTTGGCGGTGTTGTCATGGGTGTAGGTATAGCCATTGTTTTCCGTTTTCAGGGATCAACGGGGGGAACTGTCCTTGCCGCCCAAGTCTTAAATAAGTTTTTTGGCTTTTCTGTAGGACAAAGTCTTTTGGGAGTAGATTTTTTAGTGGTGGCCCTGGCCGGTATTGTTTTTAACCTGGAACTAGCCATGTATGCCCTTATTTCTCTTTTTGTCACCAGCTGGGTCATTGATTTGGTGCAGGAGGGATTGCGCAGCAGCAAGGCCATCCTGATTGTTTCTAGCAAAACCAACCAGATTGCGGAGCGGGTTCTCAAAGAAATGGATCGCGGAGCAACTATTTTTGTCGGTAAAGGCGCTTATACCGGGCAGCCGCGGGAGATGGTGCTAACGGTTGTCTCGCAGGCGGAAGTGACACAAGTAAAAAAAATTGTCCAGGAAACAGATAAAAAAGCCTTTGTCATTTTAAGCAACGCCCATGAAGTTTTAGGGGAGGGCTTTAAAGCTCCGCCGGGGGATTAGGTAAAAGTTTTGCAGACAAAAAAGGTGTATTGCCGCAGCGGGCAATACACCTTTTTAAATTTTTTTTATGCGATGGATTGGCATTGAGATTTTTCGCTGCTTTGCGCCTTTTCTTTGGGAAACGTGAAAGTAAGGGCGATGGAGAGAGCAAGTAGTGCCGCCGCTAAAAGATATGCGTTGTGGTAGTTCCCCGTTGTATCTAAAATGCGGGCGGCCGACATGGGACCAATGATACCGCTAACCCCCCAGGCGGTAAACAGGATACCATAGTTGGCACCAAAATATTTCAGACCAAAAAAGTCAGAAGTTGCCGCCGGGATCACGCCGAACATGGCGCCATAACAGCAGCCGGATATTGCGATACCAAAGGCCAAGTACAGCGGTGTGACGTATGTTTTAAAAAGTAACATGTTGCCGGTCTGTACAAGAAAAATTAATCTTAACATATTCATGCGGCCGATTTTATCGGAAAGGGCGCCGCCCACAAGTCTACCTACAGCATTAAAGGCAGCCATCAGCATTACCAGTAAGTAGCCGCCGCTCCAAAGTGCCTGCGTTTTGGCAATGGTGGTGGCATGTGCGATAATCATCAATCCCGCCGCTGCGGAAAAGGCCAAAATCAGCCAGAGTTTATAAAAGTTTGCCGTTTTAAGCATCTCCTGGCTCGTTAGATCTTTGACCGCTTGTGTTTTTTCCTGTTGAGGGGTGGCAGGCGCATGGGTCAGCGGCGGATTTTTAATATTTCTCGCCAAGAGTAAAATTAAAATTAATGTAAACAAACCAAGGATGATAAAAGTCCTGGCAATGCCGAAAGTAGTAATTAAGTAATTGGAAACAGGCGAATAAAAAACGGGAGATAATCCTGCTCCCGCCACAACAATGCCTGAAATTAGCCCTTGCTTTTCCGGCGGGAACCATTTCAGGGCGGGCGGTGTGCTGACCACATTGGTGATACCAAAACCAACACCGCCAATGATGCCAAAAGTTAAAACCATGAGCCAAGGATTTTTGACAAATGCGGAAAGGAGCATCCCTGTGCCGGCAAGAATTGCTGAAATGACAGTACATAATTGCGGGCCTTTTAGATCCTGCAATTTCCCGAAAACCACCATGGCAATGACAAAGGCAATGGTCATGGTTGTGTACGGCAGTGAAGCCTGCGTGCTGGTCCAGTGATACTCATGCATTAAACCGCTACTGATGACGCTCCAGGTGTAAGTGATACCGCCCAAAAAAGTGATACCTGTGGCAGAAAGTACGACAATCCAACCTTTTTTTTGCAGTTGCTTATGCAAAATTCCAGCCTCCTCTGTTGTAAGAACAATGCTATGTTGCAAATTTTGTTGCGGGCATAAAAAAAACAACTTGCGCATTTTTTGTTGTCTACATTGATATTTTAGCAGATCTAGCAGAAGCAGGCAATGATTTTGTCTTTTTATTGCCCGGGAAATGGCGGGCCGTTGACGTTTTTTAGCGAAGGCAGGATCTGTGCTTGACGCAATTCGCAAAATAACATAGATTGGAAACAAAGGACATGGCGGGGTGAAAGCGTGGCGCGGGAGAAAACAGTTTTTTATTGTGTACAATGCGGCTATGAGTCGCCAAAATGGTTGGGCAGGTGTCCAGGATGCGGCCAATGGAACCAAATGGAGGAACAGTTGCGACTGGCACCGCAAAAGGGACGTAAAGCGGCTGCCAGCAGCAAAATTACTCCTCTTTTAGAGGTGGAAAGCGAGGATAAAACACTACGTTTGCGTACCGGCAGTGTAGAATTGGATCGAGTTTTAGGGGGCGGTATTATCCCCGGGTCTTTAGTGCTCATTGGCGGTGATCCCGGCATTGGCAAATCAACCTTGGTGCTACAAGCAGCCCAAGGGTTGGGAGCAGCCGGGCATAAAGTACTTTATATTGCCGGTGAAGAATCGCCGGCCCAGGTAGCTTTGCGGGCAAAGCGCCTGCATGTCAACAGCCCCCAAATTATGATTTTGGCGGAAACCGACATGAACATCCTGGAAGAACAAGTGCTGGCTTTGAAGCCAGAGGTGGTAATTGTGGACTCGATCCAGACAGTTTACCGGCCGGAGTTAACTTCGGCAGCCGGCAGTGTCAGCCAGTTGAAAGAAGCTACCGCCTCCTGGTTAAGGTTAGCTAAAAGTGAGAATATTGCCGTTTTTCTAATCGGCCATGTGACCAAGGACGGCCAAATCGCCGGACCGCGTGTTTTAGAGCATATGGTGGATTGTGTCCTTTACTTTGAAGGAGATAGGCAGTATCTTTACCGCATTCTGCGGGCTGTAAAAAACCGCTTTGGTTCTACCCATGAAATTGGTATTTTTACCATGCATGCTTCCGGCCTTAAGGAAGTGGAAAACCCTTCAGAATGGCTTTTGGCACAGCGTCCCTTGGGAGCCGCCGGTTCGGTGGTAACGGCCTCCATGGAAGGCACGCGGCCCCTTTTGGTGGAAATTCAAGCTTTGGTAACACCCTCAAATTACGGTAATCCCCGCAGAACGGCAACCGGCTTGGAGCTAAATCGAGTGGCATTAATTTTGGCTGTGCTGGAACGTCATGTGGGAATGCCCATGCATGATTTTGACGTCTTTGTCAATGCCGCCGGCGGGGTCCGCCTGGTGGAGCCCGCCGTTGATTTGGCCGTGGCAGCCAGTATTGTCAGTTCATTGCGCAATGATGCTGCTGCTTCCGAGCAGTTGATTTTGGGAGAACTGGGCTTGGCGGGGGAAGTGCGCGGTATTCCCCACCTGCAACAGCGCTTACATGAGGGAAAACGTTTAGGGTTTACACGGGCCATTGTTCCCAAATTCAATCTGGCGGGTCTTAACGTACCTTTAGGCATGCAAGTGGTGGGTGTTTCATCTTTGCAGGAGGCAATCGCAACTGCCTTTTAAAGTTAATTTCACTTGCGGCGAATCCTGTCTGGTAAAATTCTCTTGGCGATTATTTTGCCAAATTTAAGGGAAAATAACAGGAGGAACCTGCAGGCATATCTTGTCCCCCCGCAACATACATTTCTCAGAGAAAAAAATCAGGGGGGCTTGAGATGCGTAAAGTTTATACGATTTTTTTAGTTTTGCTTTTACTGCTTAATACCGGATGTTCGCTGCCGTGGCCGGAACGGGAAAATTTAATGCCGCCGTCTAACCAGGAAGAGGACAGGCCTCAAGCACCGGAAGGGGCTAATTTTCGTGAAACACTGTTGTTTTTGCCTGATGAAAGCTGGCAGTTTTTGCTCCCTGTCCGTGTTTACATACCTTGGGAAGAGGGAATCGCCAAAGCCACTTTAAGATATTGTACCGAAGGGCATCTGCCTGGCGCTTTACTTGGACAAGGTATGGCGCCTCTTTTGCCGGCGGGCACGAAAATTTTGGGTTTAGCTCTTCGCGATGGCCGGGCGCGCGTAGATTTCAGTGAGGAATTTTTGTCCTTTCCTCCGGAAAGAGAAAAGCTGCTCATTGCCGGGATTACTTATACTTTAACGGAATTTCCCACCATTGATGAGGTAGAAATTTTGGTGGGAGGGGCGGAGCCCCAGTTCCCGGCGGGAACCAGGGCAGAGCCCTTTTCCCGTGCCTTAGGTTTAAACTTGGAAATTGCTGAAGCAGTGACAGATTTTGCCGAGACGGACAGAGTTACATTATATTTTCTTTATGCCGCCGGTGAAAATGTTTATTACCTGCCGGTCACCCGTGTTGTGCCCAAAACTGATGATTTAGTACACAAAACGGTAGAGGAATTATTAAGCGGCCCTGCTCCAGGGAAAAAGCTTTTTACGGCGGTGCCCGACGGCTTGACGCTGCAAAGCATCCAACAGGAAGGGGCAAAAGTGATTTTACATTTGACCGGCGACTTTTTCCCGGCGGGCGGGCAATTGGCGGCTGACCGTTTTTGGCAGCAGGTGGCGTTGACGCTGACGGAAATTGCCGGCATTGAAGAGGTATCTTTGCTTATTAATGGTCAAGTGCCCGCTTTCGGACCGGAAATTCATTTCCCTGAATCTTTTGCTCGACCACAAAAATGGAACTTGGTTGCCGCAGCGGGTTGAAAAAATACTTATCTTCACATATAATAAAAAAACGATTTTAAGGTGGAGGTTCTTTATGAGGATTGATGGTCGGCAGGCAAAACAAATGCGGCCGTTAACAATTACACCTAATTTTTTAAAAGCGCCTGAAGGTTCTGCTTTAATTGAACTGGGCGAGACGAAAGTGATTTGTACCGCATCGGTGGAGGATAAGGTGCCGCCTTTTTTGCGCGGCCTGGGACAAGGCTGGGTTACGGCAGAGTATGCCATGCTGCCGCGGGCAACAGAAGTGCGCACTCAGCGTGAGCGGGGTAAAATCTCGGGGCGCAGTTTAGAAATCCAGCGTTTAATCGGTCGCTCTTTACGTTCTGTGGTGAATTTAAATGCTTTGGGTGAGCGGACCATTTGGATTGATTGTGATGTGATTCAAGCCGACGGCGGTACCCGCACGGCTTCCATCAGCGGTGCTTTTGTTGCCCTTTACTTGGCTTTGGCCAAATTGGTGGCAAACGGCACGTTAGAGGAATTGCCCATTACTGATTTTTTGGCTGCCACCAGTGTGGGCATCGTGGAAAATGAGCTGCTTTTGGATTTGTCTTATGAGGAAGATAGTAAAGCCCAAGTTGATATGAATGTGGTTATGACCGCCGGCGGCCAGTTGGTGGAAGTGCAGGGAACGGCGGAGGGTGCACCTTTTTCGCGCCAAACATTAAATGAAATGCTTGATCTGGCTGCCATGGGTATCAGCGAAATTGTGAAAGTACAAAAAACTCTGCTTCAAGGGGTCTTGTCATGAAGCTGGTTATCGCTAGCAGAAATGCCGGCAAATTGGCGGAGTACCAGGCACTGCTTGCCGATTTGCCCATTGAAATTGTGTCTTTGGCGCATTACCCGGAAATCGGGGAGATTCCCGAAACCGGTAAGGATTTCTTTGCCAATGCCGCGCAAAAGGCGGAAACAGTGGCGCACATTACCGGCCAGTGGACGTTGGCTGACGATTCAGGCTTGGAAGTGGATGCCTTGGGCGGACGTCCCGGCGTTTATTCAGCCCGTTTTGCCGGGGAAGATGCCGATGACGCCAAAAATAACGAAAAACTGCTAAAATTACTGCAAGATGTACCTGCCGGGAAGCGGACAGCCCGCTTTCGTGCTGTCATCGCTTTGGCGCACAAGGAACGGCAGACACAATTTGCCGAAGGCGTCTGCGAAGGACTGATTACTTTTGCCCCGCAGGGTTCCGGCGGTTTTGGTTATGATCCGCTTTTTTTCTATCCACCGGCAGGCAAAACTTTTGCGCAAATGACAAAGGAGGAAAAAAATAAAATTTCTCACCGGGCACAGGCGCTGTCTAAAGTAAAACTCCTTTTAGCACAAATAGTGCGGTAGCAAATTTTTCCTTTGACAAGAGGCGTTTTTGGTGGTATACTAACTTTTGCGGTTGATTCGGGGTGTAGCGCAGTTTGGTAGCGCACTTGGTTTGGGACCAAGGGGTCGCAGGTTCGAATCCTGTCACCCCGACCATCTAAATAATTTGCCGGTAAGCGGGTGTAGCTCAATGGTAGAGCGCTGGCCTTCCAAGCCAGATACGTGGGTTCGATTCCCATCACCCGCTCCATATTTTAAACTTGATTTTAGCGGGAAAATTCGCTATACTAGTCCTACATACGCCTG
>JAAYMK010000040.1 GCA_012521405.1 Bacillota bacterium | reverse complement strand
TAACCAAAACAACAGCAATCAGCCAAAAACTCGGTTTTTTATAACTTAACACGTTTTTAATCCTCCCTCTCTTACATCCCCCTCGCCAAAAGCAAGAGGGCTTCTATTTAGAACATGCCGTCTTCATTCATTATTTTCAATACCCTTTCGTCACAGGTTAGCCCCATATCCATGCTCATTAACCCGAATGCAAACCATGCCACTTATTTCTACACTTCCTTATGCTCGTCAATCAATCTTTTCAACTCTTCCGCCTGCTGTTTGCTTAGTTTTTTCCACCGATAAAAGCCGCTAAAAACTTCGGCAAAGATCCGCCAAAGGTATCCTCAACAAAACGTCTACTTTGCCGGGAATAATATTCCTCCCTTGTAATCAAATCAGTCTATATCTTATAGACCAAGTTGTCAACGGTTATGAAGCAGATTTATCGAATCAAAAATTGCCGGCAGATGTTATCGCAAAAAAAATAAGGGTTTCCTGACATTGCCACCTCCGGCAAAAGATACACTTTCCCGGCCGGAATTGAGAACTCTGTTATATCAGTAACCCATTTGACGTTTGGCGCATCTGTGTGAAAATCACGCTTAATCAAGTTGTCCGCAACGGGCACACTTTCACTCTGATAGGCGTTATATTTACGTCTTTTTCAGGACAACAACTAGGCCACATTCCGACATTATGCGTCGCACAACCTTTTCGGAAACACGTGTCCCTTCCCGCGCTAATAAGGCGTGGATCCGGCGATACCCATAGCGCCCACTATTATTTTTAAAAAGCTCTATGATACGGTGCTCTAGTCTCTCGTACTTGGATGGTAATGAGGCAATTTTTCGATGGTAGAAATAGCTACTACGGGTCAACCCCAAGCAATGAAGTAACTCCTTTAAAGGATATTGATTTCTCAGGGCGTCGACCAGAATAGTTTTTTCTTTGTTAGTCAGGTTTTTCGGATCGACGCCCGGGTCTTTTTTTATGATTTCTACAGTCCGTTCCAAGATGTCTTTCTCAAGTTTTAATTTATTAATTTGGCGCTTCAATGCTTCTATTTCAGACAAAAGAGTATCTTATCATTAGGTAGAAGCTTGTCATTTTTACTAGCCACTGTTTTGTCTGCACCCCCGGGCAATAGATTGTTTTTCCAGTTATACAATGTTACCCGGGTAATGCCATACTTTTTTGCTATATCTTTTGCAGTGCCGGTTCGGGTGCATAGTTCAAGTACCGCTTCTTTTTTCTGCTTTGGGGTAATACTAATACTACCGACACGTTTACTGTGATAATCTGGCAGTAATTCATTACACCATGCTCTTAATGTATCTTCTGAAGGGTACCCCAAGGCCCTAATTGTTCGTGATAAATTGCGGCCGTGTTTCAGGTAGCATTCCACAGAATCTTTCTTTTGTTCTAACGAATACTTAGAGCTTTGTGTATACGGTTCAAATAAAACCCTAGTTTCTACGTGTGTCCTGTACCACTTTCTCAAGGTTTTTCGGTTCCGGGTAACTAAGTTCACGAATTACATCTGCTGCACATTTATCGTATTTAATGTAAAGTCTAATCGCTTTTTTGCGTTCTTCTCTTCAATACATGCGGACATCCTCT
>JAAYMK010000039.1 GCA_012521405.1 Bacillota bacterium | reverse complement strand
CCTGGAAGATGCTCAGGAAACCGCCCTTGCCATGGCTGATAATCTGGACAGTGTGATGAAAGGCTACGGCGCAGGTAAGGACAAAAAAGTTTCTAAGAGTAAGGGCCTGGGACCAATAAAGCTTTTCGGTGAAGTTAGTAAAGACGGCTTTAAAGTAGGCATAGGTCAGAATTTAATTGGTTTCGCTGATGGCTTTAAAGCAGGTGTCAACTTATATTTTGCCATGGCAGAACCACCATCCGATGAATCGGAGGGCGATGAGTCGGAGGATGAAGAGTCGGAAGAGTAATGTCTTAGGCACCGGCAGACTATAATTTATTGATAAGACTCAAAGGAGTGAATTCAATGGCTTTCATAAATAAAATCGGTAAAAAAATCGGTAACGTGGCGGGAAGTGCTGCGGATAAAGCAAAGGATCTGGCGGAAACCACGAAACTAAACGCTGCCATCTCCTCTGAAGAAAAACAAATAAATCAGTATTACCTGGAAATCGGGAAAATAATGTTCGAACATGAAAAAGATAACCCCAACAGTCCCGTCGCAGAGCAAATAGGGAAAATCCTGGCCTCACAACAAACCATTGCTGAAATAAAAGCCAAAATTGCTGAAATAAAAACAGACAACGATGTAAGCGTTCCAAATACCTGTCCCAACTGTCAAACAGAGAATTCCGGTAATAGCAAGTTCTGTCCTAATTGCGGGACACCTTTCCCGGATCAGTGAAAATTCTAATAGATTTAAGCTTTTTAAGGAGGTTTTGCCATGTCTAATGATTTATTTGGGGGTTTGGGTGGCCTAATGAAAAATTTCGCTGCTTTTATGCCCCAGGATGATCCAAATACTAAAATTTTTCAACTACAGACAAGTATCAATGATCTTGAAAAGCAGGAAAAAGAAATCTATGTTCAAATGGCTAAAAAGGCCTACCCCAGTCTCTCCCAGCAACCGGAATACAGTGAGCTGGTAGAAGAGCTGACCTTAACCCAAAAACGTTTGGACGCCGCTCGGACTGAACTTCAAAAAATCCAGGATGAAAAAGCCGCCCAAGAGCAACTGGAACAGGAAAACCTGCTTAAACGTACCTGCCCGAACTGCGATACAGTAAACCCGGAAGGAGTAAAGTTTTGTCAGGAATGCGGTTCCAAGCTAGGAGGCTCCAGCAACCTCCGCTGCTCACATTGCGGCCTAGATTATCCTGTAGGTACAAGATTTTGCGGGGAATGCGGTAATCCATTGTCTTAAAAGTGAGGAGGATAACAATGGCCTCATACAAACAAAACTGTATGTATTGTGACTCCCTGATTGACTCCGATTCTCGCTTCTGCCCAAAGTGCGGGAGTAACAGTCCTTTCGTGCTGCGCTGCCCCTTTTGCCTACGGGAAATTTCCAAAGGAGATCTGCGTTGCGCCGGATGTGGAGGCTTTCTCAAGCTGCAATGCCCCCAATGTGGTAAGGAAACCTTTGCAGGCGAACGCTGTGAAATATGCCAGGCCAGCTTTATGGTCCCTTGCTCCAACAAGCGCTGCGGTGAAATGATCTTTTTTCAAAATAGCCATTGCCTGGCCTGTGGCAAAGCAAACCCCAATATTTCCAAGAAGGGCCTAAGGAGATGAGATAATACAATGATGAAAGCATTTACAAGAAACTATGAGGACAATTCCACAGAGGCCGGTTTCCAATTTACCTTTTACTGCGACCTATGTAATGATGGTTATAAGTCCTCTTTTGTGGAATCCGAAACCTATAAAAAAGGCTCCCTACTTCGTGGAGTTGCCGGTGGCGCTCGGGCCTTAGG
>JAAYMK010000038.1 GCA_012521405.1 Bacillota bacterium | reverse complement strand
CGAATTACATCCATGAGGAACCTCCGCCTCCTTTTAGGGGGTATTCATTCTGCTAGAATGTGAGGTTCCTCTTTCTATTTTAAATAGATTTTTCCTTCAAAAACCTATAGTAATTTTACACTAACACATTACTGCCTGTTCACATAGGTGGTATGCAGGAGTTTATGTGCTAAATGACTGTTTGGTTCACCCAAAAACTCCCGGTAGAGTCTTTGTACAAACGGGTTTTGGTGCGATTTGCGCCGCGGCAGGACATCACTATCCTCATAGTAAAGTGCTTTGGCCCTTTCCGCCCGCACATCTACTTCCATTTTTATCTTATCGGGCACAATGGGCTGGCCGCCACCGTTCACACAACCGCCGGGGCAGGCCATTACTTCAATAAAGTGGTACTGCGCCTCACCGGAGAGGACCCTTTCCATTAAAGTTTTAATATTGGCTCCTCCGTGCACTACAGCCACTTTAAGTTTTAAATCGGGTTTGATCTGGATTTCCGCTTCTTTAATGCTTTCTACCCCACGCACAGCTTCATAATTAACTTCATCAATATCCTGCCCGGTCAGGATATCCGCCACCGTCCTGATGGCTGCCTCCATAACGCCTCCTGTGGCACCGAAAATGACTGCCGCACCGGTGGATTCACCGTAAAATTCGTCAAAATCTTCATCTTCCAGCTGGTCAAATTCTATTCTGGCTTCTTTAATCATGCGTGCTAATTCACGTGTGGTAATGCTGATATCCACATCACGAATGCCGTCCACCTCCAGCTCTTCCCGCTGGACTTCAAACTTTTTGGCCGTGCAAGGCATGACACTAACCACCACTATATCTTTTGGGTCAAGCCCGTTCATTTTAGCATAATGGCTTTTCAGCAGAGCACCCATCATATTCTGCGGACTCTTACAGGTAGAAAGGTTCGGTATCAATTCAGGATATTTGTGTTCACAGAATTTAATCCAACCGGGAGAGCAACTTGTGATCAGCGGCAGGGGGCCGCCGTTTTCCAGCCTGTTTAACAGTTCTGTCCCCTCTTCCATAATCGTCACGTCGGCAGCAAAGTCTGTATCAAAGACTTTGTCAAAGCCAAGCCGTCGCAGGGCTGCTACCATTTTCCCCGTCACACTGGTACCCATGGGCAGGCCAAATTCTTCTCCCAGCGCAGCTCTGACGGCAGGTGCAGTCTGGACGATCACATGTTTCCTTTCGTCTGCCAGAGCCTCCCAGACAAGATCGGTGTTATCTTTTTCCCGTAATGCCCCTACCGGGCAATTAACGATACACTGACCACAGTTAATACATGACAGCTCCGCCAGGGATTTATCATAAACCGGAGCCACCTTGGTCCGGTCACTGCGGTGAACAAAACCTAGTACTCCCACAGTCTGCACATCATTGCAGACATTGACACAGCGACCGCAGTTAATACATTTACTATCATCCCGGACTACGGACGGGGAAAAATCGTCAATATGATGGGAATATTCTCTTTCAAAGATTTCCTCCCTTAGATTAAGCTCCTTAGCCAGTGTCTGCAGCTCACAGTTATTGTTCCGGATACAAGTGGGGCAACTGCTGTTATGGTTGGCTAAAATCAAAGCCAGGACGTTTTTACGCATCTTCCGGATTTCGGGGGTATTAGTCTTAACCACCATTCCTTCAGACACAGGGAGCACGCAGGATGCTTGCAAAGAGCCGTTTGCTTCTACCAGGCAGATGCGGCAGGCACCTGCTTTGTTAATATCTTTGAGATAACAAAGCGTGGGAATATGAATACCTGCTACTTTGGCAGCCTCCAGTACAGTAGTCCCTTCCGGCACTTTTACTTCTTTATTGTCAATGGTGAGCGTAACTTTCTTTTCAATGGTCAGCAATACTGTTTTCATTTACACCACCGCCTTCTTGTCCGCTAGGCTTTCTTTTGGTATAAACAGTTCCGGGAAGTACCGCTGTGCAGTCCTAAAGGGCACAACTTCCGTTTTGCCTGAACCGCACAAGGATGCCCTTCCCATCACATCCAGCACTATTTCCATTCTGGCAAAATCGGTAGCCGTTGCCGTACCGTCCATAATCCGCTCAAAAATAAAACGTAGCTGCCTGTTTCCTTCCCGGCAGGGAGTACATTTCCCGCAGCTTTCATGGCGGAAGAAATCCTGGACCACTTTCAAGTAAGCCAATAAGCTATTATCCTCGTCCGCCACCACAATGGCGCCGGAACCCACACTCAGGCCTGCCTTGTACAGATCTTCATAAGTGTAAGGAGTATCCCACAGACGCTCCGGCAAAATGCCGCCGGAGGCCCCGCCAATTTGCACAAAATGACCTTTTTTACCGTTGCGCATACCGCCGGCCAGGTCATTAATTATTTCCCTTATGGTAAGTCCAAATGGAATCTCATATACACCGGGACGGTTTACTTTCCCGGAAATACTAATCAGTTTGGTGCCGGGGCTTTTCTCTGTACCATAGCGGCGGAAACTGTCGGCACCGTGTTTAATAATACTGACAATGGTACTTAATGTTTCTGTGTTTATAACCAGCGTAGGCAAATTCAAAAAGCCTTCCTGCTTCACATAGGGCGGCTTACTGCGTGGGCGGCCACTTTTTCCTTCCATACTTTCACACATGGCAAAGCCTTCACCACAAACATAAGATCCGGCACCGCTAAAGAGTTTTAAATCAAAATTATAAGATGTGCCCAAAATGCCTTTGCCCAGGTAGTTGTGTTTATAGCATTCCGCAATGGCAGCCCTAATTTCATCATGCATATTTGTATACTCTTCCCGCACGTAAATAATGCCTTCTTGGGACTGTGTGCTGATGCCGGTAATAACCATGCCTTCGATAACCTGGTAGATATTACGCTTCAGCAGCTCTCTATCTTTAAAAGTTCCCGGCTCACCCTCGTCAGCATTACATACGACAAATTTGCGTGCCGCTTTCTCCGCCAGTGCCTGGCGCAGTTTCCTCCCAGTGGGGTAAGCTGCTCCTCCCCGTCCTTGCAAGCCGGAGGCGTCAATTTCGGCAAGTACTGCCTCGGTACCTATAGCAAACAACTTTTTCAGTGCCGTAAAGCCTCCCACGTCAAGGTAACTTTGCAGGCTCCGCCCGTCATATTTACCAAACAATTCCGTGATAAAATGCACTTGTTTCATACCACAGCCCCCCTTTTGGCGGCAATCAGTTCTTTCACTTTTTCCCGTGTTAACATACCGTAGACCTCATGATCAATGCGCACTGCGGGCGACACATCACAGGCGCCGAAACAGTGGGTGAAAATAAGGGTGAATTTATTGTCCTGTGTTGTTTCACCTACCTTAATCCCCAGTTCCTCTTCAAACCAGCTGATTAAGTCCCGGTTATTGTTAACATTACAGGTAGTAGAATCGCAGATTTGAATAATCACTTCGCCTCTAGGTTCAGAAGAAAGGGCGGAAAAATAAGTGATAACATCATAAACCCGGCTTTCAGTGATATCCAGCTTTTTTGCAATTATCCTTGCCATTTCTTCGCTAATATAGTTGCGTGGAGACTTGCTTTGTATTTCCTGCAAAATGGGCAACAGATTAACCGCGTCATAATCATATTTGGCGCAGACTGTGTCAGCCAGCTGTTCAAGTTCCGGTTTCATTTTCTTCCTCCTTTGTCTCACGAAAGCAGCTGCCATACTGACCTTCGGCGGCAGCCACTCTCTTATTTTGACCGTTACTTTACTGCAGCCGTGGTGTCTTGCACCTGGAGCATAGGAGCCTTGGTAATATGCAGAAAGTCTAGGTAAAAACAAAGAAAAGCAAATTTCCGGCTAATTTTTCTGCAGACACCTCCTTATGTCATAGGTTAGAAGCTTTATCGACCCGGAATAGCATTGATTTTGTTACGATTGTGAAATATTTCGCATGCTTAAACATGCATG
>JAAYMK010000037.1 GCA_012521405.1 Bacillota bacterium | reverse complement strand
GTTTAGGGCCGGCAGCCTGTTTTGGCGGAACAGCCGCCACTCCCACTGATGCTGTAAACTTTTTAGAAGGAGGGAAGCTGGGCAACCTCTCCCAATCCCGGGCCGCTTTGGCAAAAGTGGCCCAAGAGGCAAAGCTGACCGAGGAGGAGCTGGCTCAGACAGTCATGAATATTTTCCTTGGGCGCCTGGAAGAAAGTATCAAGGAAATGTTTCTGGCTTGGGAGCAAGAGCCCGCCTACAGAATCTGGGAGATTGTCAACAAAAAAAAGGTGCGGGCAGAGCGCGTCGTAGGCATTGGGGCCGCGGCAAAAGCTTTTGTGCCTGCGTTGGCCAAACGGCTTGACTCCCAAAGTTTTGTGCATACATACGCACCTGTTGCCAATGCTTTAGGTGCCGCTGTAGCCCGCCCCACCTTGTCACTGCTTTTACATGCCGATACGCGTAGACAAGTTTATGATTTAAATGTGGAGGGCATAACAGGTGCCATTGATGCCAAGGCACAAATGGAAGATGTAAAAGCATTGGCTGTAAAGTATCTGCAAGAAATTGCCCGGCAACGAGGTATAGGACAGTACGCAGATCGTTATGAATTTTTCCGGGAAGAACAGTTTAATATGGTCAGAGGTTGGTCAACAATCGGTAAGCTTTTTGATGTGGGCATTCAAATTGCTCCCGGTGTCATTAATGAATTTAAAGGGGTGCTAGCATGAAAAAAAGTGATAAGACAGGATTAGTCTTTTTCCCGGCCTTTGATTGGGCCATATCGCCCACTCACCCGGAAAGGGAAGAAAGACTGCTTTATACCAGGGACCAGCTTTTTGAGGAAGGAATCATGGATTTGCCGCAAATTTGCCAATACCAGCCGCGGATGGCAGAATTAAAAGATATTGCCCGGGTGCACTTTTGTGTGCCTAATATTGAAGCACAGGCCACAGAAGCCCATCGCATTGCCGCCGGTGGTGCTTTAGTGCTGGCTGATGCTTTAATGGCAGGGGAAATTAAAAACGGTTTTGCCTTAATCAGACCCCCGGGGCACCATGCCATGCGGGTAGCCCACGGTAACCGCGGTTTTTGTAATATTAACAATGAACCCATCATGGTAGAGTATTTACGCCAAAAATACGGTATAGAGCGTATTGCCATCGTGGACACGGATGTGCATCACGGCGACGGGACACAGGATATTTATTGGCACGACCCGGATGTGCTCTTTATTTCCTTTCACCAGGACGGCCGCACCCTTTACCCGGGCAGCGGGTTCACAGATGAAATCGGCGGCCCGCTGGCACAAGGAATGACTCTCAATGTGCCGCTGCCGCCGGGAACTACCGATGAAGGAATCCTCTATGTTCTCGATCATTTAGTTTTGCCTGTTTTAGAAGAATTTCAGCCGGAACTAATCATTAATTCTGCCGGCCAAGATAATCATTATACCGATCCGCTGGCCAATATGTCCTTTACTGCCCGCGGCTACGCCAAATTAAATGAAAAACTGGCTCCTGATCTTGCTGTTTTGGAAGGGGGCTATTCCATTGAAACGGCGCTGCCCTACGTCAATATGGGTATAATTATGGCCATGGCCGGTTTGGACTATTCCAACCTGTATGAACCGGACTATCATGAAGAATTTTCCCAAGAAGACCCCCTGCGCCTAAAGCGGCTGGAGCAGATTGTCAGTGAATTAAGTAAGGTATTTGCACGCAGGAAGGAACTGGTGGCTGCCGCCCGTAAAAAACTGGGGCCAGTTTATAAAAGAAGCCGTTACATTCACTATGATACAGACGGCATCCAAGAGCAGCAGCAGGAAACTTTAGTTCTTTGCTCTGACTGTCCGGGATACTTACTCATTGAATCTGAGGCCATGGGACAGCTGCATGGCTACAACAAAGTATACTGTATCAGTCTTCCCTTAAAGAGCTGCCCGCGCTGCCAAGGGCAAGCCCGTGATCTTTATACCAAGATGCGCCATAGTCCCTATAATGAGTATCATTACCTGTATTTGCAGGACAGGCCGGAAGATGTTTACTTGCAGTATGACTACATCACTGACAAAGAAAGGATCATTTAAATTTCACCGGGGTTTTCTTGGTTTAGCTGATAACCCTTTTCTTCCAGCAGCTTCTCCAGTGTGGCCAGTCTGACGCAAAGACAAAAGAGTTCCATGGCTTTTTTCAATTCTGCCAGCGAGGGATAAGAGGGAGCAAGTCTTAAGGTGGCGTCTTTCTCATCTCTATTGTAGGGGAATGCGGCGCCCGGTGTGGTTAAAGTTACACCGGCTTCTTTGCACAACTGGTAAACACGTTTGGCGCAGCCGTCCAAAGTATTAACGGAGATAAAGTAGCCGCCTTTAGGCTTGTAATACGAAATAATTCCGCGTGTTTTCAGCTCCTGATCTAAAAGGGAAAACACGGTGTCAAATTTTGGGGCCATAATGGCCCTATGTTTTTGCATATGGGCATAAATTCCCTCAACATTGCGGAAAAAGCGGACATGGCGCAATTGGTTAACGCGGTCAAAGCCCAGTCTTTGTACTTGCAGGCGCTGTTTAATATCAGCCAAATTCTTGCTGCTGGCAGCCACGGCAGAAATACCTGAACCGCTGAGACTGATTTTTGAGGTGGAAGTAAAAATATAGACTAAATCTTCATTACCATAAAATTTACACGTTGAGAAAATATTTAATAATTCATCACGCTCGTCATACCAATCGTGTACACAGTAGGCATAATCCCAAAAAATACGAAAATCTTTTGCCCTCGGCTTTAAGGAGGCAAAGGCATGGACTACGGCATCGGAATAAGTGATTCCTGTAGGATTGGAATACTTGGGCACACACCAGATTCCTTTGATATTTTCATCACTTTCTACTAAACTTTTAATTATGGCCATGTCAGGACCGTCATCATAAAGAGGTACAGGAATCATTTCAATGCCAAAATATTCACAAATGGCAAAATGCCTGTCGTATCCGGGTACCGGGCAGAGAAATTTAACCTTTTCTAGTTTCTGCCAAGGAGTAGAATTGCAGATGCCATGGGACATGGCTTGGGAAATTTGATCATAAATTAAATTTACCGTGGAATTGCCGCAAACGGCAATATTCTCCTCAGGGACTTCCAGTAATTCGCTAAAAAGTCTTTTTGCTTCATCAATGCCGTCAAGATTACCGTAATTGCGGACATCAGTTCCGTTTTCTACAATAAAAGAATCAGTACTGGCTACCACATCCACCATACCAGAAGCCAAGTCAAGTTGCTCGGGACTTGGTTTGCCCCGGGACATGTCCAATTGCAAACCGGCTTGCAAAAATTCTTGATAAAGGGCTAAAACCCGATTATATTCTTTCTCCAGTTCAGAGCGATTTAATTCTGTATAAAGCTTTTTTTGCATTTATTCCCTCCTCCATGTATTTTTTTAATAAACCAATTGTTTCTTTGGGAAAATTTAGTTTAAAAATTCAGACAATTGTATTCTCGCTTGCTTTTCGGGAAAATAAGGAAAGATAAGGAAGCAAAGCCAAATATGTTTATCTGTTTTTATATTTCTTTGTTTTCGCCTTGTTTTCCTGCTCCAAGATCCTGTTAATGTTTTTGGAGTACTTTTGCAAAGGCGGCTGTAGAATGTTTTGGGGCCAATGTTTTTGGGGTGGATTTAAAAAGACGGCCGGGGACTTTTAATTCAACATCAAGGTTAGTACGGAGTGCCGCCAAGATTTCAAGATAATAATCATAAACTGTGTCTTCATCAATAGGCTGTTCCTTTGTCCCCCGCAAAACAAAAATTTCATCCAGCGGTGATTCGGTTTTACTGGCAATAATCTTATCAGCTTTTACCTCATTACGCTCCATCAACAGGTAAGTACGTACGTTTGGTGTGGCATTTTTAATTGTTTGCATGGAAAACTGTACTTCATTATACATGGTAGCATCCAAGTAAGTTTTTACTTCAACCGCAACTAAAGGTATAATAATTTCCAATTCATGCTGTTCTAGGGTGAGAACAAATCTTTTGCCAATGCAAAAATCAACATCTTTAGTAATAACTGCAATCTGCCCGTTATGATCAAGTTTTAGACCGGCATAAATACCTTTATTAAAAAAATCTAAATTAAGTTCTTTTATTTCCGGCAGGTCTTTAAAAAGGTAAACATTAAATTCCTCCAGGATGGAAGATCTGAACTTGGATTGGGAAGTAATCTTATATTGATTTTCAAAAGCCTCAGCTGCAGTATAATAATTATTTAGTAAAAGAACTCTATGGGGAATTGTCTGGTTTTCAAGCTGCTGCAAATGAAATGGTTTGTATTTTTCTTCATAGAATTGCGTTAATTCCTTTTTCAAGCCTTTATAGTTGGTCTTTATTTTATTCAAGATGTTCTGTTGATGATAGTAATAATTGTCCATCTTTACCTTTCTCCCTTAGTGCTACTAATTTATGATATAATTATACCATATGCGGACAGGGGGGGAGCAGAGAATGGCGGAGGGAAAAAAAGAGTATCTTGAGATTCCCATCCCGTTAACAGGGGCTTCCACAGCAGATCATGAGGCTATTGAGCTGTTTAATCGTTATTTTCCAGCTAATGATGCTTTTATTCGCCAAGAGCAAAACAAAGTAACAATTTTTCTGAAACAATTAAACTTCGGCAAATTGGAAGAATATGTTGAAGCACATAAATCTGAGTTGGCTTTATCGATCTATCGGAAAATAGCCGGGATTAAAAGTTACAATATTAAAGGAGCAAAACGTATTTACGCCAATTATGCGGCGGAGCGGAAGGTGAAGCAACGCAAATTAAAGGAGCAGAAGCGGGATAAAATCTTTTATGCCCGGGGACATAATTTTTCGCCGGAAAACACAAACGTCCCTCCTGCCCTTACAAATCAGATTATTTGCGGTGACAGTGAGGAAGTACTTAAGTTATTACCGGATAACTGTATAGATCTGATTTTTACTTCACCTCCTTATAACTTTGGCTTAGAGTATCACGGGCAGGATGATGATCATTACTGGCAAGATTATTTTGACCGGCTTTTTGCCATTTTTGACCAGTGCATTCGCGTCCTCAAATTTGGCGGGCGGATAGCCGTCAACGTACAGCCGCTCTTTTCCGATTATATTCCTACACACCATATCATTAGCAATTATTTCCTGCAAAAAAAGCTTTTATGGAAGGGCGAAATTCTCTGGGAAAAGAACAATTATAATTGCAAATACACAGCCTGGGGTTCATGGAAGAGTCCTTCCAGTCCCTATTTGAAATATACTTGGGAATTTGTTGAAGTCTTTTGTAAAGGCAGCCTCAAAAAAGCAGGGGAGAAAGAAAATGCTGACATTACTGCAGAAGAATTTAAAGAGTGGGTCACAGTTAAATGGTCCATCGCCCCGGAACGCAGAATGAAAGAATTTGATCATCCGGCCATGTTCCCGGAGGAATTGGCCTACAGAGTGCTAAAACTTTTTAGTTTTAAAGGAGATTTTATTTTAGATCCCTTCAATGGTGCCGGTACAACTACTGTTGTGGCGGAAAAACTAGGGCGCAAATACCTGGGCATTGATATTTCCCCCAAGTATTGTGAAACAGCCAAGCAAAGACATTTAGAAGCAAAGCAATAGAAAAACACTTGCAGTAATTGCTAATTATAGTCTAAAATAAAGTGTAATTATGCAGGCAAAGGGGAAAGGTCATGAAGCTTGTTTATAAAGGCAAAACAAAAGATATTTATGCTTTGGAGGACGGTAACTATTTACTGCGGTTTAAAGATGATTTAACCGGTGTAAACGGTGTCTTTGACCCCGGTGCCAACACAGTGGGCTTGTCCGTCGCCGGTGCCGGTAAAGCCGGTTTAAAATTGACAAAATACTTCTTTGAACTTTTAGAAGCCAAAGGCATACCTACCCACTACATAGAAGCCAATCTGGAAGCAGCAACCATGAAAGTAAAACCGGCCAAACTTTTTGGAGACGGTCTGGAAGTAATTTGTCGCTACCGGGCAGTAGGCAGTTTTATGCGCCGTTACGGTAAATATGCCAGGGAAGGACAACCTCTCGATGCTTTTGTAGAATTCACGCTCAAGGATGATGAAAGAGGAGACCCTCCCATTACGGAAGATGCACTGGTGATGTTAGGCATACTTACTTCTGCCGAATATCAGGAAATAAAACAGTTAACCAAGACTATCGCCGCCATTGTGAAAGACGAATTGGCAAAAAAAGAAATTGAGCTTTATGATATTAAATTTGAGTTTGGTAAAATTGAGAACAAAATTGTCCTCATCGATGAAATTTCCGGGGGCAATATGCGCGCCTATAAAAACGGCGAACATCTTTCGCCGTTAAAATTAGCAGAGCTGGTCCTTGAGTCATAAAATCATAACTTTTAGCTCATCGGATTGCAGGTAAAGGAGTAATAAGAACTGTGCCATGATCTACAAAATTCAAACTACAAAACCTCAGCAGTTTATTGAGATCACTGGTAAAGTTGCTGAGGAAGTCAAAAAAAGCAATGTACGGGACGGTATCGCAGTGATATTTGTACCGCATACAACAGCCGGTGTCACAATTAACGAATATGCAGATCCGGACGTGGTGCGGGATATAATTTCCGCGCTTGATAAAACTTTTCCCGTACATGGGGAATACCGTCATTTAGAAGGTAACTCCCACGCCCATATCAAGGCTTCCCTTATGGGTTCCTCCTGCACCGTGATAATCCAGGAGGGAAAACTTTGCCTGGGCACCTGGCAGGGCATCTATTTTTGCGAATTTGATGGACCTAGAAAGCGTAAATTCTATGTAAAAATCATTGCCGGCTGATTTGGTTATCTATATTTGCTAGTTCTGTGCAAGCAGTGGAAAGAGAGGCCACAACTCGAGAGGAGTTTGTGGCTTTTTAGTTTATGAAGCCTTAGAATAAAAGCAAACATCCACATCCCTTAGATTCTAAAGCACCTTTATCATGGTTATAGTGGTGCTTTATTTCATGGAGGATCGCCTAACACCTGGCATGCTCCTATCAAATTTCGCAAAATGAGAAAGCCTGTTTTATTCCAGGCTGCATACCTGGCAGGCAACTGGGGAGTTATCTTCATGGGGCTCGACAAGGATATGGAAAAGGGGGATTAAAAGATGCCGTATATTAGGTTAAGTGTTGCGAAAAAAATTCATCCTGATGATGAGCAGAAATTAGTAGACGGGTTAGGTGTTGCTCTCAGTAAAATACCGGGTAAAGAACCACAGTGGACCATGGTTGAGGTCAGTGATGGTCTTAAAATGTATTTTGGTGGAAAAAGACAGGATGATATGGTATTTGCTGATGTCAAATATGTAGGCAGGTTCCCGTATCAAAAGAAAAAAGAATTCACCCGGGAGGCATTTAATGTTATTAACGCAATTCTTGGTACACCAAAGGATAAGATATGTCTAACTATAACTGAGTATGACAACTGGGGTGCCGTTGGGGATTTCCATGATCAATATTATTCGGACTGATATACTTAAGACTGCACAAGTCGAGCACGTGTTATATAAACTGACTATCTTTTAATAAATAAACT
>JAAYMK010000036.1 GCA_012521405.1 Bacillota bacterium | reverse complement strand
CCAAAACAGCACGAATGCCAGGCATGTAGTGGCAATATCGCCGAAAGGCATGGCAAATTTAAAACCGTCAAATCCCCACAAACTGCTAAAGATAAAGAGCGCCGGTATATAAAATAAACCTTGTCTGCCTAAAGAAACTGTTAGTGATTCAATTGATTTGCCCAAAGCTTGGAACATGTTCATCAGCACCATTTGCATACCTAAAAACGGCATAGCAACAGTAAAAGCACGGATGATTCTTGAACCATAATCAATGACGGCCGGATCAACAATAAAAACTTTAATCCAAAAATCAGCCAAAAGAAAGAAGAGGACGGCAAAGACAGTGTCCATAATGGTGCCAATGGTAATGGCCCTTTTCACCGTTGCCAGTAAACGCTGATATTTTTTAGCCCCGTAGCTGTATCCCATTAATGGCTGGCAGCCTTGTGCCAAGCCAATAGTGAGCATCACAGCAATGTTTGTAATGCGCATGACCACACCATTGGCGGCAATCACATCATTGCCAAAACCGCGGGCCACCACATTTGTTAAAGAAAAACCTAAACTCATCAACATCATACCCATGGTGGCAGGGATACCAATTTTAAGAATCTCTTGAATAAACTCCCAGTTAAGACGAAAATACTTGGGAGAAATGGAAATCACGCTTTTTTTCTGTACATAGAAACCAATAAAATAGAGGAAACCTACCAAGTTGCCAATAACAGTTGCCACGGCGGCACCGGCTATACCCATATTAAAGGTGAAAATGAAAACGGGATCGAGGATCATATTTAAAATGGAACCCATAATCATGCCGGTCATGGATTCACGCGTTGCCCCTTCGGAACGCAGCAGCCCATTTAACGCATGCTGCAAACCAATCAAAGGGCTGCCAAAAAGCATAATGGTTAAGTAGCTAAGAGCAAAGCCGATGGTCTCATCAGTGGCGCCACAGAGCATAAGGATTTTTCTCCGGAAGAGAAAACCAATGAGCGTTACCACAATACTCATGGATAAAGCCGCCCAAAAGGCAATGGCCCCTGCCTGTTTGGCATTTTCTCTTTCGCCTCGCCCCAATAAACGGGAAATAAGGGAAGCACCGCCCACGGCAAAAATATTACCAAAAGCTTGAATAATCATAAAAATTGGCATTGAAATGGAAATGGCCGCCACCATATTGGGATTATTTAATTTCCCAATAAAAAAGGTATCTGTCATGTTGTAAACCACTTGAATCAGCATGGCCACCATGGTCGGCAAAGCCAAGACCCAAATAGCTTTACTTACCGGCATCGCTTCCAGTATGTGCATACGATTTTGCTTCAGCGCCGTGTTTTTTACCCTAAACATAAATCCTCATCCCTTCCCTGCTTGAAATTTTTCCATTGTGGCTACAATAACTTCCAAAGCATCTTTCAATGCCTCTAAATCTGTTTCCCGTAAATGCATAACCTTTTGGGCGATATGCGCTTTAAATTGGCGGTCAATATCCCTGGCGACTTCTTTACCCCTTTCCGTAAGTATTAGGGCATAAACCCGGCGGTCCTCACTAACCGAAGCACGCTTCACCAAACCTTTTTTTACTAGGCGGTCCACAACGCCGGTAAAAGAACCCTTCGAAAGCCCCACTTTTTTGCTGTATTCCGTCATGGGGGAACCTTCATTTTTATGGAGAAACATTAAAGTCTTTTCTTCACTTTCGTTTAATCTAAAAGGCGCCTCAATTTCAATACCTTCCAAAACTAAACCCATAAACATGGGCAGCATTCCAATTAAGTCAGCAATCCTTTCTGCTTTCTTCTGCATACCATTCCCCCATAAGACATTTGTCAGAATTCTAACATTTTGTTTCCAAACTGTCAATAACCAAATTAATTGTGAAAATAATCACTTTTCTCCAATCCCCTGCCGGTTCTAGTCCCCCGTCTTTACTTTTTTATACTGTACAACGTTTAGCATAAACATTTGCCTGTGCTGCATACAAAGACAAATTATTAACAAATTATTAATATGAAGTTTTAACCTTGACTTGCTTCCAAGTGCGTGCAAAAATATAAGTAACAATTTCAAATTTGTAATCATTACAAAATAAAAACTGGAGAATGAGATGAATGCTGTAGATACTGCAGTGAAACTACTGCAAGCAAAAAAAATCAGACCCTCACTAACCAGGATTCACATTTTAGCATACTTGTTATCGCACCCAATTCATCCCACAGTAGATCAAATCTACCAAGCACTTTTACCGCAAATTCCTACGCTCTCAAAAACTACCGTCTACAATACATTGGATTTGCTTTTAGAAAATAAATTGGTGAAACTGGTTGGCGTTGAGCAAAGAGAAAAGCATTATGATGCCAATACAAAAGATCACGGGCATTTTTTCTGCCGCATTTGTGAAAAAATTTATGATTTTAGTACACCCGCAGCAGAAATTGAGGCACCGGAAATAAAAGGATTTCAAATTGAAGTAAAGAATGTCTCTTATAGCGGCGTCTGTTCAGACTGCCGCCATAAAAATAAACATAAGGAGGATGAATATGAAAAGTTTGAAGGGAACTAAAACTGCAGAGAATTTACTTAAAGCATTTGCCGGGGAATCACAGGCAAGAAATCGTTACACCTACTATGCATCCATAGCTGACAAAGAAGGTTACAAGCAAATTAGAAACATCTTTCTGGAAACTGCCGACCACGAAAAAGAGCATGCTAAGCGCTTCTGGAAGTTTCTGGTGGCAGGTCTTGGTGATGAGCTGCCGGCAAAAATTGAAATTCAAGCAGATTATCCCATCGCACAAGGCACTACCCTTGACAACTTAAAAGCCGCCATTGACGGCGAAAACGAAGAATGGCATGATTTATACCCTGAGTTTGCCGATATAGCTGAAGAAGAAGGTTTCCCCGAAATCGCAGCTGCTTTCCGTGCCATTTGTGTTAGTGAGAAAATGCACGAAGAGCGCTATCAAAAGCTGTATGACAATATGAAAAACGATAAAGTGTTCAAAAAGGATCAGCCTATTCGCTGGAAGTGCGGCAACTGCGGCTACATCCATGAAGGCGCAGAAGCACCCGAAGTTTGCCCGGCCTGTGATCACCCGCAAGCTCATTTCGAAGTTTTTACTGAACCATATTAATATTTTTTGCAGCAAAAACAAAACTCAAGTCGCATGACTTGAGTTTTTTGTTTAACCCACATCTTCTGTTTGCGGCGAATTTTGTACAGTGGCCGCCATAAAATCTGCATAAGAAATAAAAGTATTATCTTTTTGTTCTTGATGGACTATAATCCTCGGTTTTTCCAGCACTACTGTACAATTAGGAGGTATATCCTCCACCACTACACAATTGGCCCCAATCCGTACATTATCCCCGATTTTTACCCCACCAATAATTTTAGCGCCGGCCCCAATATAAACATTGTCACCAATGGTAGGCGCTCCGGCTTTTTTTGAATCTTTAAGGGTATTTGAACCGATGGTCACCTGCTGGTACACTGTACAGTTACGCCCAATGACCGCACCTTCTGAAATTAAAATCCCGTTTAAACCGTGGGGAAAATTTATTTTTCCTTTAATGCGCGTCTGCAGCGGAATGGCAGCATTATTTTTATAAAGAATTCTGGCACAACATAGCTTGTGATATGCCTTGATTATTTTATTACGACTGTTAAAATATTTTTGCCGGTGAGCCCAAAAGGCCCGGGCGTCCGGCCCGATGAAAATATTCCTTGCCAGCTCCCGCAAGCTGCCTGTGAGCTTCCTCAACATCATATCCCTCTTTTCGCTTTTCATTTTTATTACTAAATAGTCCAGCCATCATGCACTTTTTGAAAGATTTTAGCAAAGGTAATGCCGCTAGCAAAGTATGTTTTTACAAAGAGCTGAGATAGGTAAAAACAGTAATTATGAGCGGCAAAGTTATAATTGATAGCAATGTAGACAACGCTACCACGCGCGTAGAAAACAAATAATCAGTATGATAGATTTTGGCAAACATGGGACTAACAACGGCCGTCGGTGCCGCCACGGCCACAAGTAGCACTATTTTCGCTGTCAAAGCCAAGGGAAGGAAATATAAAATAAGCATTGTGACTGCAGGAATAACAATTAAGCGATAAAAAGATGCCTGCCGGACGGAGTAATCATTAAAATATGATTTGACGCTAATTTGTGCAATGAAACTGCCCAGGACAATCATGGCCAGTGGTGTCATGATCCCGGAAAGATATTTCAGGGCGAGAAAGATGTTGTGAGGTAGTTTTACCGGAGAAACAAAAACAATTACTCCGCAAAGAAAAGCCAACACTCCCGGGTTAGCCACAATTTTTTTTAAACTTAATTGTTTCCCGTTCTCTTCCATAAGATAAACTCCGTATGTCCAGAGCACAAGATTCATAGCGGCAAGATGTGCAGACCCAAGAAAAACACCCAGGCTGCCAAACATACCTTCAAGAAGCGGAAATGCCAAAAAACCATTATTGGTAAAGATAATGCACATTTGCCTGTCTGCGTAATTGGCAAATTTTTGTGGTGGATAAACTTTTTGCGCCAGCAGGATAGAAAGCAAAAAAGAACCTAAACCGGTGAGAAATAAAGAGAACAAATCCTTTGCTAAAGCACTTTCATAAGGGCGTTGAAAAGAAACGATGATGGAAGCAGGAATAATATAGGTTGACAATAATCGAGAAAGTTTTTCCGCCGCAGGGTCGTCAATGATTCCCTTCTTGTAGAAAAAATAACCTGCTGCCACCAATAATACCATGACAATCATCTGATTAAAAATAATAATACCGTATTCAAGCATGAGGCTGCCTCCAATAAATTGGCTTTGCTTTTAACATACATCATAACATACTAGCGGCGTTGCAAGCAGCACATTTCTTAACAAATAAGAAAAACAAACATTCTGCCCTTGCGCTTGTCCAGCTCTTGCGTCATAATGGACACAACCGGTTAATGGGAGGGAAAGCAATGATTAGTTTTGTTGTCGCCGTGGCCCAAAATAATGTGATTGGCAAAAATAACAGGCTGCCTTGGCGCCTGCCGGCTGATGTGAGATTTTTCAAAGAAACAACTTTATCCGGCAGTAAAACCATGATTATGGGGAGAAAAACCTTTGAATCTCTGCCCAGGGTACTACCGGGCCGCAAACATTTTATTCTCACCACAAATAAAGCATATAAACCGCCTGCCCATGAAGATGTTTTTGTTTTTCATACTGTAGAAGAAATTTTAGCAAGACTTGATCCCAAGCAGGAATATTTTGTCATCGGCGGAGCGGAAATTTTTAAACTGTTTTTCCCCTATGCGGACAGGTTATATCTTACCAGGATACATGAAAATTTTGATGGTGACACTTACTTTCCCGAGTATGACGAATCGGAATGGCAACTGGTATCCTGCCGTGAAGGCGTTATTGACGAAAAAAACAAATATGCCCATACCTATTATGTTTATGACAGGAAAAAATAATTTTTATGTATAGAGCAGTAATAGTTGGCCAAGCTAAAAACGCCAACTATAAAAGGAAAGGAAGAACACAATGCCGGAAGTTTACTGCTCTGTTGATACATGCAAGTTTTGGGGCAAAGACAATAAATGCCTGGCCGATACTATTTGGGTAAAAAACAATCTGACAGACTCTGCAGAGGAATTTAATCAGGAATATGCAGATGAGCTGGGAATAGCATACTTTAAGCATTTGTCTGCAACTACTTCGGCACAAACCTGCTGCGAAACTATGCAACCCAAGAAAGACGCTTAAAAAATTGCCGCACTCGCAAAGTGCGGCGATTTTTTTATCACTATTTTAATTCCGGGTAAAACACACCAAACATTTCCTCCACTGCATCCACCAACCTTGGGCCGGGGCGGGAAGTGGAGTCGTCTGTAACCCCGTGTACATTACCATTTTTAATGGCCGTAACTCCCTGCCATGCAGGCCTACCGGCAATATTTAGCTCTTCAGAGCCATGGAACAAAGGATAAAGAATAAAGTCAGGATCCCTAGTGAGAATCATTTCCTCACTAACCATAGGATAATCTTCCTCTAAATCGGCAAAAATGTTGATGCCGCCGGCATGTTTAATGACTTCGTTAATAAGGGATGTGCCGCCGGCCGTCATGAGCGGCTCAGAATAGACTTCATAATAAACTTTTACGCGCTTCTCTTCCGGAATGGCGGCCAACTTTTCCTGGATAACTGCCAAGCGGCTTTGCATTTCTTCTATAAGCTCTGCAGCTCTATCTTCGTAACCGCTTGCTTTTCCGGCCAACTCCACCGCTTGATACATCTCTGCCATATTTTTTGGTGCCAAGGTGAGCACGGTAATTCCAAGCTCCTCCAGTTGAGCAGTTAGCTCCTGATGCATATTACCGGCTAAAACTAAATCGGGTTTCATATCAATAATTTTTTCCACGTTAGGTGTAGAAAAACCACCTATTTTTTCCTTTGCCAGGGCTGCTTCCGGATAATTGCAGTAATCGGTTACCCCGATAATTAAGTCATCAAGCCCCAAAGCAAAAGCAATTTCCGTATTACCGGGAGAAACGGAAATAATTTTTTCCGGCTGCTTGGCAATAACAACTTCGCGGCCCATTTGATCAACCAAAGTAGCAAAGGGCCCATCCTGCTCTTTTTCCGTAGCTTCACTGCACCCCACTGCTGCCAACATCAGTAGAACCAGGGCAAAAATTAAATAACTTTTCTTCATACATATCCTCCCTTTCTCTTTAGCTTTGCAAAAAAACAAAAGCCCCCAAAAGGGGGCTTTTTGGCACAAAACAATTAAAACCCTCTCCTTTGGCGCGAAGGATGAGTTTTGCTTATACAGACAGGTTTCCTGACTTCCGGCTCAAACGATTTCCATCGCCTTCCCAAAGCTTGCGCTTCAGTGGCCTCTTGATGGAACTCTCGCCGGTTACAGTGGCGCGACCGTCCGGGATTTGCACCCGAGTTCCCTTTTACCCTCTTACGAGGCATCTGTATAAGTAACCATATTCAATTTAAACCATTTTGATCATACCACACTTATTTTACAAAAGCAAGTTCTGATATAACAGAGACAGTGTCAATTCCTTATAGGTAGGCTAGAAACTAACACTTCCGTAAGCGTTATGCCCGGCGCTGTCGGGTTTCAATTCCTTATAGGTAGGCTAGAAACACACGGCACAAAGATGGAACAGAGTCGATAAAGTATTGTTTCAATTCCTTATAGGTAGGCTAGAAACAAAGCAGAGCGGAATATAGGAGACATTGCCATTCCGGGTTTCAATTCCTT
>JAAYMK010000035.1 GCA_012521405.1 Bacillota bacterium | reverse complement strand
TGGCAAAAAAACTTTCCGGCGTTGATGCTGTTATTTTTGATACACTTGCCGGCTCCCTGGGACATGGCCTGCAGGTCCTTAAAGCCTGTAAACTGGCCCGGGCTGGATGTTCTGCCGCTGAAGTAGTTGCTGAATTAACCAGGTACAGGGAAAAGATGAAAATTGTAATCCTACTTAAGACATTGGAAAATGTAGTAAAAGGCGGGCGCTTAAGCAGATTTAAAGGTAGTTTGGCTAATATTTTGAATTTAAGGATTTTATTACATAATCAAGACGGTGAAGTAGTTCTGCTGGATAAAGTAAGAGGCAGCAAGAAACTTTTGCACAGGGCCCTGCAAATATTGCAAAGCTACTGTCCGGACTTAACGGAACGTAAGATTGGTATTACGCATTTTCGCAATTTAGCCGATGTGGAGACACTAAAACAAGCTTTACATGAACAATTTAATTCCCGTAACATTATTGTAAACAACATGGGAGCCACCATGGCAACTTATGCCGGAGAAGGTGGAATAATCATATCTTGTTAAGTAAAAAGAGAAAAAAGCGTAAAACAGTGTTTATCCACCGCTTTACGCTTTTTCTTCTTCTCTTTCAGAAAAAGCTCTAAACTGCTATACTAGTAAAGTAAAAAGCAATGCAGGTGAAAACAATGTCAAAAGGAAAAAGGAAGGCTCCTGTTTCTATTGGAGAGCAAATAGAACTGCAAATAGACAATCTCAATCACCAGGGTGAAGGTGTAGGCCGTTATAACGGTTTTACCATTTTCGTTCCGGACACGGCACCGGAAGATCAGGTTATTGCCCGGGTGATATCTTTGCAAAAAAATTATGCCCGAGCATTGTTGGTGAACATACTAAAATCTTCCCCTTTTCGTGTTAAACCCCTTTGTCAGCATTATGGCGCTTGCGGCGGCTGCCAACTACAGCATCTTGATTATCAGCAAGAGCTTCGCTGCAAACAAAATTATGTAGAAGATGCGCTCAAACGTATTGCTCGCCTTGAAATACCGGTACAACCTATTATCGGCATGGCAAATCCTTGGCAATATCGCAATAAAGCGCAGGTTCCCGTTGGTGTAGAAGCAGGCATTGTGCAGGCAGGCTTTTATGAAAAACGCAGTCATAAAATAGTTAATTTAGCCGGCTGCCCTATTCAACATCCTGCCAATGATGAAACCATTAAAATTGTACGCCAAATCCTGCAGGAAATGGGTTTTTCCATCTATAATGAAGGGAATCACACCGGATTTGTGCGGCAGATTATGACGCGCACCTCCTTTGCCACAGGGGAAGTTTTGCTGGTTTTAGTTACAAACGGGCGCAACTTCCCGCAAGCCGATGCTTTTGTGCAACGCGTGCGCGCAAAAATTAAAAACCTCACCGGTATAGTGCAAAATATTAACACCAAACGGGGTAATACTATTCTGGGCTTGGAAGAAGTAACTTTGTGGGGAAGCCCATATATAATCGAAAAGATCGGTTCCCTGCAATTTAAAGTTTCTAGCCGTTCCTTTTTCCAGGTTAATCCCTTGCAGACGGAAAAGCTTTATGCCAAAGTTAAAGAATATGCCGCTCTTACCGGCAAAGAAACCGTTTTTGACCTTTATTGCGGCATCGGCACAATTGCCCTCTATCTTGCCGATCAAGCCGCCAAGGTCGTAGGGGTGGAAATAGTTGATGCCGCCGTAGAGGATGCATACGATAATGCCAGACTCAATAAAATTACAAATGCCGAATTTTATACCGGGGCAGCAGAAGTGGTAGTGCCCAAGTTATTGAGACAGGGGTACCAGGCCGATGTCGTCATTGTCGATCCACCCAGAAAAGGTTGTGACCAGGCTCTTTTAGAGACGATAACGTCCATGCAGCCTGAGCGCATTGTTTATGTTTCCTGCAACCCGGCCACATTGGCACGAGATCTAAAGTATTTAAACGAAAACGGCTACAAAGCCCTGGAAGCCCAGCCCGTAGATATGTTTCCGCAGACGAGCCATGTCGAGTGCGTAACGTGGATACAAAAGAAAAAATAGTAGAGATTGCCCATTTTTCAAGGGTTACGGAAGCCTACCAGTTTACAAAAAACGGTCCTGATTTTCGCAACAAAGTGCCTGTTTCAGA
>JAAYMK010000034.1 GCA_012521405.1 Bacillota bacterium | reverse complement strand
CAATGTGCCGCTTTTCAAAGGCGGCAGCAACCTTACTAGATCAGCTTTGAGAAAGTTAAATGAACGTTGTTTCGTGTAAATGATGTGGGGTTCAATAAAACCTAAAGTGTCTTGACACTATCCTTAGTTACCTGCAGCTTGCGAATTCCTACCAGTTGTGGTAAAATATCAAGGAATAGAAATGCTTATGTGTGAAAGAGTGGGCTTGCCCACTCTTATGTTTTGCAGTACGCTTATTGCAATTACGACCACTGGGGCACAATAATGTTAAAACAAATATAATAGGTGGAGGTTTGCCGTGGCAAAACTGAAAGAAACTTTGTTTACAATGGCAGAACCTTTGGCAGAAAGATTAGGCCTGGAGTTGGTGGATGTGGAACTGACAAAAGAAGCAGGCCGTCGTGTTTTACGCTTTCTCATTGATAAAGAAGGCGGCGTAACTTTAAATGATTGTGAAGCTTTTAGCCGTTTGTTAGACCCCGAATTGGATCTTCTGGATCCTATTCCCGGTAGCTACGATTTTCAGGTCTCTTCGCCCGGCGTTGAGCGACCCTTAAAAAAGGAGTCAGATTATCAACGCTTTAGCGGCCGTCCGGTACGGATTAAACTTTTTGCACCACTGGAAGGGAAAAAGGTCTACGAAGGCATTTTACAAGGGCTGGCAGAAAAAAACATTTTTTTAGAAGTAGAAGGAGAAACGGTGCAGATTCCGTTGGAAATAGTGGCTAAAGCAAATTTGATTTTTCAATAGAGATACCGGAAAGGAGGCTTTTTCATGAACGAAGAGTTTTTAGCTGCACTGGCTGAAATTGAACGCGATAAGGGTATTACAAAGGATATTCTCTTTGAAGCCATTGAAGCAGCACTGGTTTCTGCTTATAAAAGAAATTTTAATACTGCCGCCAATGTACGCGTTCATATTAACAGGGATACCGGGAACATTAAAGTTTATACTCGTTTGCAGGTTGTGGAAGAAGTAAAACAACCACAACTGGAAATATCATTAGAAGAAGCTCGCCGTCTAGATCCTGGTTATGAAGTAGGCGATGTGATAGAACGTGAAGTTACGCCAAAAAATTTCGGGAGAATTGCGGCACAAACTGCCAAGCAGGTTGTCATCCAACGCATTCGTGAAGCTGAACGTGAAATGGTCTATGAAGAATTTGTTGATCGGGAGAATGACATTATTACGGGCATTGTGCAGCGTATAGAACAGAAAAATGTCATTGTAGATTTAGGTAGAACCGAAGCCGTTTTGCCGCCTACAGAACAAATGCCAAATGATGAATATAAACAAGGAGAAAGAATCAAGACGTATATAACGGAAGTAAGGCGGACAACAAAAGGACCACAAATACTTATCTCCAGGACACACCCCGGTTTATTAAAACGTCTTTTTGAATTGGAAGTGCCGGAAATTTATGACGGTACCGTGGAAATAAAGTCGGTTGCCAGGGAAGCCGGGTACCGTTCCAAAGTGGCTGTTTTTTCGGCCAATAAAGATGTTGATCCGGTAGGAGCTTGTGTGGGACCAAAAGGTGCCCGGGTCCAAGCCATTGTCAGCGAACTGCGTGGGGAAAAAATAGATATTGTCAAATGGGATGAAGATCCCAAGGTTTTTGTGGCCAATGCACTCTCCCCGGCTAAAGTTATTTCGGTCCAGCTGCAGACCGAGGAAAAATTAGCCAACGTAGTTGTACCCGATTATCAACTTTCTTTAGCCATTGGCAAAGAAGGGCAGAATGCCCGTTTGGCAGCAAAATTAACAGGCTGGAAAATCGACATTACCAGTGAAAGTGAAGCTCACAAAAATAATCCTGAAGAAACACAGGAAATAGGGCCGGAGGAAGTTATAAATTCCACAGATTCCTATGAGGGGGCTGAAGGGCTTGAGGAAGCGTAAAATACCTTTACGTACCTGTGTCGGTTGCGGGGAGCAAAAACCAAAACGTGAGCTGATTCGTATTGTCCGCACCCCTGAAGGGCAGGTGGAGATAGACCCCACTGGAAAAAAATCCGGTCGTGGTACTTATATTTGTCCCCAACGCAGCTGTTTGCAAAAAGCAATCAAAGGTAAAAAAATTGAGCGAAGTTTAAAACATGAGATCTCCCCTGAGGTGCTGGAAAAATTGGCAGAACAGCTTCCTGCTGATGCTGATGATGCATAAAGTCCTTTCTTTACTGGGGTTGGCCCGCCGTGCCGGAAAGTTAACTTTTCGGGAAGCAGAGAATTTACGGGCTATTCGTTCCGGTGCCGCCAAGCTGGTAATCCTTGCCGGCGACGCTGGTGGGGCTATGGCAAAAAAATACAGAGATAAAAGCAATTTCTATGGAGTACCGCTCTTGGTGGCGGCGGAAAAAAAGGATCTCGGTCGGGCTTTAGGCACATCACCATGTACTGCAGTGGTGATTTTAGATGCAGGCTTGGCATTGCGGATAAAAAAATTATTAGAATGAGCATCTGTTTAAGGAGGATAAAAAATGGAGGTGTAATTCATGGCTAAAATTAGGGTTTACCAGTTAGCTAAGGAGCTGGAAGTTTCCAGCAGACGGATTATTGACTTGCTGGAAAGTAATGGATACAGCGTCAAGAATCATATGAGTGTAGTTGAGCCGGAAGCGGCGCGACGTATTCGTTACCAACTGACAGGCAAGGAAGAAGTGCTTGTTGCCGATACCCATACAGAAGCAAAAGGCCAGGCAGAAACAAAAGAACAAAAAACTGCCGCCAAACCGCGCCCTCAAGCAACAAAAGAAAAAGGTCGGCGCAAACAGGGCCAACCTGCCTCCGCCCCCAAACGGGAGAAAAAGTCTGCCAAAAGCACCGGTGAGGAAGAAAAGCAGATGGCAGGTAAAAAAATAATTAAACAGAAAAAACAAAAAACAGCAAAAAAGAAACGTCTGGGCAAAAAAGAACGTAAGGCGCTGCGTGAAGCACGTATACTTGATGAACAAAAGCGCCAGGAAAGTACAATTGTCTTGGAAGGACGTATTACAGTAGGCGAGCTCGCCGATAAACTTGGTGTTGGCGCTGCGGAAATCATCAGTAAACTAATTGAATTGGGTGTCATGGCCACAATTAATCAAGCCATTGACACAGAGATTGCCCAAATGCTGGCGGAGGATTATGGTTTTAATGTAGAGATCAAGCTAGATGAGTTGGAGGCGGAATTAATTGAACAAGTTGAGGACAAAGAAGAAGATTTACGTCCGCGTCCGCCCGTTGTTACAGTCCTAGGTCATGTTGACCATGGGAAAACCTCATTATTGGATGCCATTCGCCAAGCGAATGTAACTTCTTCTGAAGCAGGCGGTATTACACAGCATATTGGTGCCTATCAGGCTACTTATCAAGGAAAGAAAATAGTTTTTCTGGATACACCGGGGCATGAAGCGTTTACAGCCATGCGTGCCCGCGGTGCACAAGTAACCGATATTGCCATTATTGTGGTGGCTGCCGATGACGGTGTGATGCCACAGACAGTGGAAGCCATCAACCACGTAAAAGCTGCCGGTGTTCCCATCATTGTTGCCATTAACAAAATAGATAAACCTACCGCCAACCCAAACCGCGTCAGACAGCAACTGACTGAGTATGGTTTGGTGGCGGAGGAATGGGGCGGCGATACCATCATGGTGGAAGTTTCGGCCTTAAAGAAAACCGGCTTGGACAATCTGCTGGAAATGATTCTTTTAGTGGCCGAGATGGCTGAATTAAAAGCCAATCCCAATAAGCCTGCTTTAGGTACAGTGATTGAAGCAAAACTGGATAAAGGTCGGGGACCGGTAGCAACAGTTCTGGTGCAAGACGGCACCTTGAATGTGGGCGATTCAATTATCTGTGGAACTATTTACGGGAAAGTCAGGGCCATGATTGATGATAGAGGGAAACGCGTTAAAAAAGCCGGCCCTTCTACCCCGGTGGAAATTTTGGGCTTATCCGATGTACCGGAAGCTGGAGACGATCTACAGGCCGTCAGTAATGATAAGATTGCCCGGCAGGTTGCCGAGAAACGCGCGGAAAAACGCCGTGAATTAGAATTAAATAAGACCACAAAAATTTCACTGGATGATCTCTTTAACCAGATTCAACAGGGTGATGTTAAAGAACTAAATATTATAATAAAAGCAGATGTTCAAGGCTCTGTAGAAGCATTAAGGGAATCCTTAATCAAACTTTCTACTGAGGAAGTGCGTATACAGATCATCCATAGTGCCGTCGGTGCGGTGGCTGAATCTGATGTGATGCTGGCGTCGGCTTCCAATGCCGTTATTATAGGTTTTAATGTGCGTCCGGAGCAAAATGCCCGTAAACTGGCGGAAAAAGAAAATGTAGAAATTCGTTTGTATCGTGTAATTTATGAAGCCATTGAAGACGTACAAAATGCCATGAAAGGGATGTTGGCACCTCAATATCAAGAAGTTGTTCTTGGCCAAGCGGAAGTACGTCAACTCTTTAAAGTTTCCCGTTTGGGCACCATTGCCGGATCGCATGTGCTGGAAGGTAAAATAACACGTAATGCAGATATTCGCGTCATTCGTGACGGTATTGTTGTTCATGAAGGAAAGATCAGCAGTTTGAAACGTTTTAAAGATGATGTCCGTGAAGTGGTAGCAGGTTATGACTGCGGTATTTTGCTGGAGAAATTTAATGATCTCAAAGAAGGAGATATTTTAGAAGCTTTCACCATGGAGGAAACTACGGACAATCTTTAAAGCGACAAATTAGAAGGTTTCGTGCTGGACGGAGGGATATAAATGTCACAACAGCGTGCGCAACGAGTCAGCCAGGAACTAAAAAAAGAAATTAGTGATATTTTACGCCATGAAATTAAAGATCCACGAGTTACAGGTTTAATCAGTGTGACAGATGTGGATGTGTCAAAGGATTTATCACATGCGAAAATTTTTGTGAGCGTCTACGGCAGCGAGGAAGAGCAACAAGCTGCCTTGGCAGCCTTAAAAAAAGCAACAGGTTTTATTCGTTCACTTGTGGGCAGCCGCATTCGCTTAAGACATGTACCGGAACTGACTTTCCAGTTGGACCATTCCATTGCCTACGGTGCCCATATAAATCAAGTACTGCGCCAAATTCGGCAGGACGATGACAATGAGTAACCTGTCAAGTATTGCTCAGCACCTGTTAAAGAGTCATAAAATTTTAGTGGTGTCGCATATTATGCCGGATGGTGATGCCATTGGCTCACTGCTTGCTCTGGGCTTGGCACTAAAGAAATTGGGGAAAAATGTTACCATGTATGTTGCCGATGGCGTTCCGGCGAAATTTGCCTTCTTAAGAGGAGCTGAAGAAATCTGCACCTCCCTCCCTTTCTTTACTTTTGATTGTGTGGCGGTTTTAGATTGTGCCGATCGGGACCGCCTGCAGCCAATTTGGGAAGAAATCAAAGATTTATTTATTCTCAATTTGGATCACCATCCCACCAATACACTGTTCGGCAATCTTAATTATGTAGATCCGCAAGCGGGGGCAACGGGAGAACTTGTCTTTGCGCTTTTGGAAAAACTTGATGTTAAACTCACACTGGAAATAGCTACCGCCTTGTATGTTGCCATTAGTACAGATACCGGTTCCTTTAAATATGAAAACACCTCGGAAAAAACCCACTTAATGGCAGCCAAATTATTGGCGGCGGGAGTAAAACCGGCAAGTATAGCACCCCAAATTTTTGATTTAAGATCCGTTCCGGCAATTATGGCTTTACGCCTGGCTTTATCTTCACTGCAATTTAGCGCAGATAAGAGGATAGCCTGGATGACCTTGAAAAATGAGGCATTGGCGCAAATAAATGCCGGTAATGATGATTTAGATGGGATTGTTAATTTTGCCAAAAATATTGAAGGGGTGGAAGTGGGCTTGCTTTTTCGTGAGCAAGCGGACGGCACTGTTAAAGTGGGGTTTCGTTCCTTTAATATAGATGTGGCAAAAATAGCTGCAGCTTTTGGTGGAGGCGGGCATGTTAGAGCCGCCGGCTGTTCACTGCAGGCAGATTTGCAAACGGCAGTGAAACAGGTGGTGGCGGCTGTAACAAAGGAGATTGAGCAATGCATGGAATTTTAAATATCTTAAAACCTGCTGGAATGACCTCCCATGATGT
This sequence comes from Bacillota bacterium, assembly GCA_012521405.1. Taxonomy (GTDB): domain Bacteria; phylum Bacillota; class Dethiobacteria; order Dethiobacterales; family Dethiobacteraceae; genus JAAYSO01. The sequence continues at coordinate 4,648 of JAAYMK010000034.1, read as the reverse complement.
TGTAGTTTTTATCCGGCGGCTGACGGGAGTGCGTAAATGCGGCCATACCGGTACGCTTGACCCCGGTGCTGCCGGAGTTTTACCTATTTGTGTGGGACAAGCTACCCGGATTGCGGAATATTGCCTGGAAATGGAAAAAAGCTATCGTGCGGAAATAACACTGGGTACAGCCACAGACACTGAGGATGCATCAGGCACCGTGTTAAAGCAAAAAGAAGTAGGTAGCTACACTGAAGCACAAATTGATGCCGTGCTGAAAAGTTTTTTGGGCTGGCGCTTACAAACCCCTCCCATGTACTCGGCCGTGAAAATTGCCGGCCAAAAACTTTACGAGCGCGCGCGCAAAGGAGAAACGATTCCGCGACCAGCAAGACAGATTCATATCTTTAAAGTTACTTTCCTCTCTTACCGGGAAAATAAAATTATGTTTGATGTTACCTGTTCTCGCGGCACATATATACGTACCCTTTGCCGTGAAATTGCCGAAGCTTTGGGAACAGTGGGGCATATGTCTTTCCTGCTACGGACAAAAGTAGGACCCTTTACTTTGCAAGAAGCTTATACCCTGGAAGAATTATGCCAATTACACGAAAAAAACAATCTCAAAGAGGCACTTTTACCTCTGGATACAGCCCTATATCATCTGCCTGCCATTAATCTTGACACAAAGGCTGCCAAAGCCATCAAAAACGGTAGGGCAGTGCCCATAGATAGCAAAACTCACGACAGTCCATTATTCCGTGTTTATGGACCAAAGCAAGAATTTCTCGCCCTGGCGAAAGTAAGTAAAAACATGCTTTTACCGCAAAAAGTCTTTCTCTACAGGTGAAACATATGCAAATCATTGATGGTATTGCAGCGCTGAAAAAACATCATTCGGGACAAATTTGCCTGGCTCTAGGAAATTTTGATGGCGTTCATCTGGGCCACCAAAAAATTCTGCAAGCTACAATTGCTCTGGCCAAAGCAAAGGGGAAAAAAAGCGCCGTTTTACTTTTTGTGCCTCACCCTTTGACAGTACTTTTTCCGCAACATGCGCCTAAACTTTTGCTGCCTTTGGAAGATCGCATTGCTTTTTTAGGTAAGGTGGGCATCGACTATGTCATCATACATCCCTTTACCAAAGAATTTGCCGTCATCACACCGGAAAGTTTTGTGCAACAGGTTCTTGCGGCAGAACTTAATGTGGCCGCAGTGGTGGTTGGTTTTGACTATTCTTTTGGCCACCGGGGGAAAGGAACGCCCTCTGATCTGGTTAAACTAAGCAAAAAATACGGTTTTTGTGTGCAGGTCATTGAACCTGTTAAAGTAGATAATGAAATCGTCGGTAGTTCGGCCATCCGAGCTTATCTGGCACAGGGTTTGGTGCAGGATGTGCAACGTCTTTTAGGCTATACCTATTTTCTCCGTGGTATTGTTGTTCACGGTGACGGGCGTGGCCGGAAACTTGGTTTTCCCACTGCCAATTTACAGGTTAACGAGCAAATTATGCTGCCTGCCCATGGTGTTTACTTAACCCAAGTTGTGGCCGGTGACATGAAAGCCTGGGCCTTGACCAATATTGGACGGCGGCCTACTTTTCACAAAAAAGATACTACTGTAGAAATTCATCTTTTAGATCAGAACAAAAATCTCTATCAAAAGGAATTAATCGTGTACTTTTTACACAGAATGAGAGAAGAAAAGGCTTTTCAAAATGCTGCTGAACTTGTGCAGCAAATTTGTCAAGATGTGCAAAAAGCACAGCACTTAATCCGGAGTTATACTGCGGAGGGTAAAGATTTTTCGCCGTTTTCTTGCTAATCTGTTTGTAGTATGGTAAAATCTACTTTGTTAACCTTAAGCGCGGGTAATCGAGTCTCCGACGTTTACCTTGGCTTAAGGGGATAAAACGGAAAAGGAGGTGTGCCGCTGTGAGTTTAGATCCGGAACGAAAGCAAAGTATAATCCGTCAGTTTGGTTTGCACGAAAATGATACAGGATCACCGGAAGTGCAAATTGCCCTGCTGACCGAACGGATTAACTATTTGACAGAGCACTTAAAAGTGCACAAAAAGGATCATCACTCCAGACGCGGTCTGCTGAAAATGGTGGGACGGCGTCGGGGCCTATTAAACTACTTGAAAAAAATTGATGCTGAGCGTTACCGTACTATTTTAGAAAAGCTTAATCTGCGCAGATAGTTTCCCAATACGGACGGTAAAGCGGGGGAAACCCCGCTTTTTTGCCTTACAATTTTGGAGAGGATGTATGGTATGAAGGTTTATAAAATGCAATTAGCAGGCAGAGAATTTAGCCTCGAAACCGGCCGTGTTGCTCGCCAAGCCGGCGGCGCAGTACTGGTACGCTATGGCGATACCGTGGTCCTGACCACGGCAACTGCAGCACCGGAACCCAAAGAAGGAGTAGATTTTTTCCCACTTACAGTGGATTATGAGGAACGGCTTTATGCGGTGGGAAAAATTCCCGGAGGATTTATTAAGCGGGAAGGAAGGCCGACAGAAAAAGCCATTTTAGCTGCCCGTTTAACGGACAGACCATGCAGGCCGCTTTTTCCGAAAGGGTTTCGCAATGCAGTACATATCGTCACGACAGTTCTTTCTGTGGACCAGGACTGTCCGCCGGAAGTGCTTTCCATTTGCGGGGCCTCGGCAGCATTATCAATCTCCAATATCCCCTTTGAGGGGCCCATTGGTGCAGTGGTGGTCGGTTGGGTTGATGGAAAGCCTGTGATTAATCCTACACAGGAAGAGGCGGAAAAATCCCGGCTTCACCTGGTGGTTGCCAGCACAAAAGATGCCATTATGATGGTGGAAGCGGGAGCTCATGAGTTGACTGAAGAGGAAATTTTAGAAGCAATCATGTTCGGCCATGAAGCTAATCAGGGCATTATTGCTTTAATCGAACAAATGATTGCTGAAGTAGGTCAGCCGAAAATGGAATTTACCCCCTTTGAACCGGACGCAAACATTGCCGCGCAAGTGGGTGAATTTAGTCAAGCTGCCATTGATCAGGCCATTAGAGTAGTGGAAAAACAAGAGCGCGAAGCCGCCATTGAAGCGGCCCGTAAGGCAGCACTGGAACATTTTCTTGAACAATACCCGGAAAATGAAGAAGATATTCTAGTTAGTTTTGACAACCTGGTCAAAACTACCATGAGAAGCATGATTCTCACGGAAAACCGTCGTCCCGACGGGAGGAAACAAGATGAGATTCGTCCTTTGGAAATAGAGGTGGGTGTGCTGCCACGTACCCACGGCTCAGGCTTATTTAGACGCGGCCAAACACAAGTTTTGACTGTTTGTACATTGGGGGCACCCGGTGATGTTCAGCGTCTGGACGGATTAGGACTGGAAGAATATAAAAGGTATATGCATCATTATAATTTCCCGCCCTATAGTGTGGGTGAAGCCGGCTTTATGCGTGGTGCAAGTCGGCGTGATATTGGGCATGGTGCTTTGGCAGAACGTGCCTTACTGCCTGTCATACCCGCACAGGAAGATTTTCCTTATACAATCAGGTTGGTTTCGGAAGTGCTTGAATCCAATGGCTCCACCTCTATGGGTGCCGTTTGCGGTTCCACCCTCTCTTTGATGGACGCCGGCGTACCGATCAAAAAACCTGTAGCCGGTATTGCCATGGGGTTAATTAAAGAGGATGATCAGATCGCAATTTTGTCAGATATTCAGGGAATGGAAGACTTCTTGGGAGACATGGATTTTAAAGTTGCCGGTACCAAGGACGGAATTACGGCATTACAGATGGATATTAAAATTAAAGGCTTATCCAAAGAAATTTTAGCCCGTGCCCTGGGCCAAGCCAAGGAAGGTTACCTGTACATTATGGCAAAAATGACTGACGTAATCGCAGAACCGCGCGCAGAATTGTCTCCTTATGCACCGCGCATTCTGACCATGGAAATCCATCCCGATAAGATTCGTGATGTCATCGGGCCGGGCGGTAAAATGATTAACAAAATCGTTACAGAAACGGAAACTGAAATTGAAATTGAACCAGACGGCAAAATTTATATTGCTGCCATCAATCCGGAAAACGGCAAGAAAGCCATGAAAATGATTGAAGCACTGACGAAAGATGTGGAAGTAGGAGAAACCTATATGGGTAAAATTACCCGAGTGGAGAAATACGGTGCATTTGCCGAAATTCTCCCCGGTAAAGAAGGTTTAATCCATATTTCACGTTTAGCCCATGGCAGGGTGGAAAAAACCGAAGACGTGGTCAAGCTGGGAGATGAAATCCCGGTGAAAGTCATCGGCATTGATGAACGGGGCCGCATTGATTTGTCACGCAAGGCCGCCATTCCCAATGAAAAAGGGGAGATGCTTGATGATGAAAAAACACCTCCCAGGCGGGATGAGCGGCGTGACCGTCGAGGTAGCGGTGGTAATCGGGATAGACGCCCAAGAAGAACATAAACAGAAAAGTTTATGTTCTTTTTTTGTGCCCTTTTTTCCCTAGCTTTTTGTCCCAAGAAGAAAAAGAACCTGCTGAACAAGTTTTCTCAAAGGCATGAAAGTTTTCCCCTTGGCATAGTAATTAGAAGGTAAATATGCAGGAAAAGAGGTGAATTTTTGGATAGGCAGACAAGATTAAAAAAGCGCAAACAACGTTATTTAGTAGCGCTACT
>JAAYMK010000004.1 GCA_012521405.1 Bacillota bacterium | reverse complement strand
CCCATCACCGAGCCGACAACATAATGTGTATCTTCTACGCGGGAAGCCCATTCCCGCAATGTTTCATTGATGGCGTCCTTTAGCGTTTGCGTTCCTGTCTTTACCGGGTGGACACGGGCATTTAAAAGTTCCATGCGGAAAACATTTAAAGCCTGCCGCTCCATATCTTCCGCTCCCATGTAAATATCACATTCCAAGTCCAGTAAAGCGGCTGCCGTAGCGGTGGCTACCCCGTGCTGCCCCGCTCCCGTTTCCGCAATTAAACGTTTTTTCCCCATGCGCTTGGCCAAAAGTGCCTGCCCTAAAACATTATTGATTTTATGCGACCCGGTATGGTTTAAGTCTTCCCGTTTTAAGTAGACTTTTGCCCCGTCCAGGTCCTGTGTCATTTTGGCGGCGTAATATAAAAGTGAAGGACGGCCGGCATAATGGGTTAAAAGATAGTTTAATTCCGCCTGAAAATCGGGATCTGCTTTAAATTTTTCATAGGCTTCCTCTAGCTCCGTAACCGCCCGCATTAATGTCTCCGGAATATACCGGCCGCCGTAAATACCAAACCTGCCTTTTACTTTTTGCATACACTTCACCTCCAAGTAAAAGAAAATAAAAAAAGCTTTTGCCCTTTTCAGGACAAAAGCATGCGCTTCTGCGGTGCCACCTCAATTGATGCCAAAGCATCCCCTCAAATGCGTACTAACATACGCTCTCCCTTGATAACGGGCAGAGATCCCGTCGGGCATTACTCGGCCGTAAGGCCTTTCCTCCCGCCTTTCTGAGCCCATTCCATACCCTGCTCCTGCTGCATTCCACCGCCCTGCAGCTCTCTAGAAGGAAGCATAAGTATGTACTCCTCTCAGTCAACAGTTTCTACCTTTAAAATTACCACGATACTACCACAGCTACCGGTCAATTGCAAGTATTTCCTTTCCCGGCAGCTGCACTTTTTCCGGTAAAAAAAGTTATCTTGCTGCTTTTTCCCTTTGTTTTTTAATTATTCCGGGGAAAAGGAATAACAACTTTTATGCCGTTGATTTCCTGTACATCCACGGGTACGCCATAAACTTCTTCAATATTTTGCGGAGTCATTACTTCCATGCCGCCATAAGCGAAGATACGGTTGTTTTTGAGAAATAAAAATCTGTCACAATAACGTAGCGCCAGGTTTAAGTCATGCAGCACCATCAGCACACTTATGTGTTCTTTCTTGGCAATCTCCCGTACAATGGCCAGCACTTCATACTGGTTGCTTAAATCCAAATTGCTGGTAGGCTCATCTAAAAGCAGCACCTGTGGCTGCTGCGCCAGGGCCCGCGCCAGCATTACTTTTTGCAATTCGCCGCCGGAAAGCTCGTCAATGTAGCGCAGCGCCAAATCTTCAAGGTTAAGCTGCTTGATAATTGTTTCTACAATGCGGAAGTCCTCCGGCGCCGGTTCAAATTTAATATAAGGTTTGCGCCCTAAAAGTACGGTATCAAAGACGGTAAACCTGGCACCCGCATGATGCTGTGCCACATAGGCGAAGCATTTGGCAATTTCTTTTCTTTTTAGCTGGTAGATATTTTTTCCGTGTACATAAACAATACCTTTTTGCGGTTTTAAAATGCGGTTAAGACACTTAATTAAAGTACTTTTTCCTGCACCGTTGTTTCCCAAAACGGCGGTGCATTGCCCCTTTTCCACCGCAAAATTTATCTCTTGCAGTACCGGTTGATCCTGCCTGTAAGCAAAACTAAGTGCCTGCACTTGCATCATTTTCCACCACCTATCCCTTTAAATACCAGGTACAAAAACAAAGGTGCCCCCAGAAAAGAAGTTATGGCGCCAATGGGAAGAATGACGGGAGCTACCACCAGCCGGGCCGCCGTATCGCTGGCCAGCATTAAAAGTGCTCCCATTAAAGCTGCCGCCGGCAGTAAATAGCGAAAATCATTGCCTATGACACGCCGCACCAGGTGCGGGGCAATAAGCCCAATAAAATTAATGATACCGATAAAAGATACAATGATGGCTGCGGTAAAAGCCCCTACCAGCATGCCTAAAAGGCGAAAACCGGTAACGTTGACGCCCAGTCCCTTGGCAGCATCTTCGCCGCTTTGCAGGGCGTTAAAATTCCAGCGGTTAAAAGCATAGTAAAGAAAAGCTGCCAGGACCACAACCGTCATGATCATTATTTCCTGCCAGCCGGTGCGCCCTAAATCGCCAAAGGTCCAAAAGACCACGGCGGCAACCTTTACGTCGGCGGCAAAATACTGCATCAACGTCGTGGCGCCGGCAAACATGCTGCTTAAAGCCACACCGGCTAAAATCATGGATTCCGGAGAAACCCTTTTGAGATAGGAGAGACCCAAGATAATCAAAGTGGACAGCATGGAACTAATAAAAGCACAGGTACTGAGAAGATAAGGGTTAATGATGGTTATGCCGTCCAAGGTTTGATTTTGCAACCCTGCTCCTAAAACAATAATGGCAAAGGAGGCACCAAAGGCCGCTCCCTGGGCAATCCCTAAAGTAGAGGCGGAAGCCAAAGGGTTTTTTAAAATGCACTGCATGGCACAGCCCGTCGCCGCCAGCCCCACTCCCGCTACAATGGCGGTCATGATACGGGGCAAACGGTGATTAAAAATAATCATGCTTGCTTGACGGCTTCCCCGGCCCAAAAGAGTGGCCACAACTTCTTTCAGGGAAAGATCTGCCGAACCGGCACTGACCGCCCATAAAGCCATCAGCACCACGGCGGCACCCAGCAACAAGAGAAAAACTATTTTAAAACGTATATAACTTTCGTATCTGGCCAAGTGTTTCATGCATTTATTCTCCCAAGGTGATTTTCTCAAATCTTAAACCGTCCTGCGCCAGCCTATCGTAAAAGGGCCGGCCCAGCATGACGGTAAAAATCTCATCTGCTTTTTTGATGGGATCCACATCGGCAAATCTTTCCGGATAAATGACTTTGCCGGCATAATAAGCATTGGCAATGGCTATTTCCATATTAGTCCAATTGTAGTTATATGGTATTTGCGTGTAAATTTGCCCGTTCTGCACGGCCGTAAGGCTTTCATAAAAAGCTTTATTTTTGGCATAGTGTTCATTAACAAGATACAAATTGGCCGGATTTAAAAAGATAATATCCGGATCCCACACAATTAGCTTTTCCAGATCCACAATAAATGCTCCCTTTTCGCCTGTTTCATCTGCCACGTTTCTGGCATGGATGGCGGTGAAAGGCGGATAATTGGCATGGGTTCCCTCAAAACCGTGAGGACCTTTAAAACTGACAGCCCCGGTATAAACGGTAGGTTTTTCCTCATGGGGAATATCCCTTGTGCGGCGGTCCAAATCTGCCTGGCATTCCTTGATATAGTCAATTACCTGGGTTGTCTGTTCTTTTGTGCCCATGATTTCCCCAATCAAGGCTAAAGCGTCATAAAAGCTTTCGGCAAACATCTCTTCCGGATAAATGCCGACGGTGGGAATACCGGTCTTTTCCGCCACGTTTTGAATCGTATTTTCCGCGGTAAAACCAATAATCACATCGGGGGCAGCCGTCACCAATTCTTCAATGAAAGGCGTATCATTGGCACCGCCGCTACCCACAGAGGGAAGGGTGGCAAAATGTTCCGCATTCACAACGGAGTAGGGCATGGCGGAAACATTTTCTTTATCCATCTCCGTTACCCCCACCAGTTTATCTGCGCACCCCGCATAGGTAAGGATACGGGCGGCTCCGCCAATGGCGGCCACCGTCTCTACCTTTTGCGGTATTTCCACCTGCCTGCCGTAAACATCTGTGACCACGCGCGTTTCCGGGGAAGATGCCGGAGGAGTGGCTTGATTGACGCCGCATCCACTAAGCAGCAAAACCAGCAAAAGCACAAGACCTAAAAGCTTTTTCATATCCATAATCCTCCCAACTCAAACCTACATCTATGAAGTCATGGATTAAACGTTTACGTCTTATACATGCCAATAGAAAGTAGTAATAACAGTACTGACCTTTTCCCGGACCAAACCGTCCCTGGCTATGGACTTAAGGTATTGCTTAATTTTTTCTTCTTCCGCCAAAGATAGCCGGCGATAAGTTTTCATGCGATTGATGTACATGCCATAGGCTTCAGGAAGTGTTTTTTGCATCTCCCATTGCTGCTCTTCATAATCAAGATAAGGAAGACGCCCCTCCAGCCACAGCAGGGAAAAGGCATAAGCAATATCTTCATCGCTACTTTCACGTTTTTCCGCAATCCCAACAAGTCTTCTAATTTCATCCGAGACAGGATCCGTGCGGCGGGTAGGTTTTGAGAGCACACACCAGCCTCTGCCGGCCAGGGAAAGCTTTTGCAGGGTGGCGGCACTTTGCACCGCCGGCGTGTTGCGCGCCATGACAAGATCAAATTTTTTTTCCCAGCCCTTTTCTTGCAGATTCACTTCATGCCAATCAAGACAGTAAAATTCCACATTTTTAAGCTTTTTTTCCGCCGCTTTTTTTCTGGCGCTGGCAATCATGGCCGGAGAAAAATCAATGCCGATAATTTTTTGACAATGGCCGGCCAAGGCAAGGGAGTATTTTCCTGTACCGCACCCCACATCAAGCACCAAAGCATCTGCAGTTATCATTTGGTGTTTTTGCAAAAGCTGCAAAAACCTGTTATTGGCAAAAGTGGGCAACTCATCTTGACTAAAACCTGCCGCCATGGCATTCCACATCTCAATGCCGGCTTGTTTATTCTGCTCCCGCAAGCGCCACCTTGCTAAAATCTCTTCAAGCTTCATGTGCGCCCTCCTTAGGGGAAAATAAAAAAACCACAAAGTTGCTGCTTCTTACAGCATCCCTTCGTGGTTTTCATTTCCGCTATTTTCCTGTTGCGTCAAACAATAAGCCAATAATCTTTCTTTGTGCGAATCTTCACGATCCGTCTTTCAGTTTTAATTTACCACATAGTTCTACTTATGTCAATGAGGTTGCAGATCGAGAAAAACGCTCAAAATGAACTTTTTCGGCAAAATAACGGTCGTGAGCCGGTTTTACCTGGGCCGCATGGCCTACAGCCACCATTCCCACCGGCAACACATATTCAGGAATCCCGAAGGCTTGCCGCAATTTAGTGATGGTCTCCCCGCCCACTCCCAGCCATAAACTGCCCAAATTTAAAGCGGTGGCACAAATTAAAATGTTTTCAATGGCGGCACAACAGTTTTGTACCAGCACAGGCTCAATTCTTTCCAGTTTCGTATTGCCGCAGACAATAATGATGGCGGCGGCATTTTCCGCAGCCCGGGCATAGGGTTGGGCAGCTATAATTTTCTTTTTGCCCTCTTCACTTTGCACCACCACAAATTCCCACTCATTGGATTCAAAGGCATTGGGGGCAGCCATGGCTGCCTTTAAAAGAGTTTTTAGCTGCTCTTCGTTAATGGGCTCATCTTTAAATTTGCGGATACTTCTCCTTTGGAAAATAGCATCCATATTTTCGCTCCTCCACATAATTTTTGTGAGGTTTTGTGATTACAGTTCCACAAACTCCCTCATAATCCTGCCGTAATTACCGCAGGAAAGCGGCTTATTGACGAACATATGTTTGAAGTGGTAAACTGAAACAAATATGCTTTTTGCCCGGGAAGGAAGTGGAGTTATGACCACCCTGGAAAAGCTGCTGCACAAATGGCGTCATGATCCTGCTTTCATGCAAAATGTTTCCCGTTGGGAAGTTCTCCCGGCCACAGAAGGTGTGTACAGCGATTTCCCTGACTTTTTGGCGGAAAATGTACGCGAAGGTTTAAAGGCCCGCGGCATCAACCGCCTTTACAGCCACCAGGCGGAAGCAATTACGCAAATTGAACAAGGGCACAATGTAGTAATCGTCACACCTACCGCCTCCGGTAAAACTCTTTGCTACAACTTGCCGGTACTTAATGCCATTATAAAAAACCCGGAAAGCAGGGCCCTTTACCTTTTTCCCACCAAAGCCTTGTCGCAAGACCAGGTGGCGGAATTAAGGGCACTGGCAGGAAGTACAAAATTAGATTTAAATATCTATACCTATGACGGCGACACGGAGACGGGCATTCGCCAAAAAGTACGACACAGCGGGCAGATTGTGGTCACCAATCCGGATATGCTGCATGCAGGGATCCTGCCCCACCATACAAAATGGCTAAAGCTTTTTCAAAATCTGCGTTATGTAGTTATCGATGAACTGCACCGGTACCGCGGTGTTTTCGGCAGTCACCTGGCCAATGTAATCCGCCGCTTAAAGCGCATCTGTCGTTTTTACGGCTCTTCCCCTGTCTTCATTATGTGCTCCGCCACCATCGCCAATCCGGGCGAGCTGGCCCAACTTCTCATTGAAGCGCCAGTGGTGGAAATCACCAAAAGCGGCGCCCCCAGGGGAGAAAAACATTTTATTATCTATAACCCGCCGCTGGTAAATAAAGAATTGGGCTTGCGGCGCAGCACCATGCTGGAAGCACGCCGCTTTGCCACGGAATTAATCAGTCGTGAGATTCAAACTATCATTTTTACCCGCAGCCGCCTGGGAGTGGAAGTGCTCCTTACTTACCTGCAGCAAAGCACCAAAAAGCAACTCCCCGGGAAAGACTCCGGTATCCGCGGCTACCGCGGCGGCTACCTACCCCGGGAAAGACGTGCCATTGAAGCAGGTTTGCGCCAAGGCACCGTCAAAGCGGTGGTCAGCACCAATGCCCTGGAGCTGGGCATTGACATCGGGCAGCTTGAGGCCTGCATCATGACCGGCTACCCCGGTAGTATTGCCGCCACCTGGCAGCAGGCAGGCCGCTCGGGACGCAGAAGTGACGGTGCTTCCCTGGCCCTGCTCATCCTGGGTAACGACCCATTAAATCGCTATATTGCCGATCATCCTGAATATTTTTTTACAAGTTCCCCGGAAAGAGCCTTGATTAACCCCGACAATCTCATTATCCTTACCAACCATGTGCGCTGTGCCGCCTTTGAACTGCCCTTTACCAAAGGTGAATTGTTTGGCAAGACCGAGGTGGAAGAAATTTTAGACTTCTTGGCGGAAGAACAAGTTCTTTATGCCACCGCCGACCGCTATCACTGGATGGAAGACTCCTATCCGGCGGCAGAAATCAGCCTGCGCAGTGCAGCCCGGGAAAATGTTGTCATTATTGATATTACCGGACCGCAGCCCCGGGTAATCGGGGAAGTGGACCGCTTCAGCGCCCCTATGCTGGTGCACGAAGAAGCCATTTATATCCACGGCGGCGACCAGTACCAGGTGGAAAAACTGGATTTTGCCGAAAAGAAAGCATATGTGCGCCGGGTGGATGTAAACTACTATACTGATGCCGACCTGGCAGTGGACTTAAAAGTCCTGGATGTCTTTGCCGAAAAAACAGGCCCTGTAACTTGTGCCTGGGGAGAAGTAAAACTGAATGCTTTAGTTTCCATGTTTAAAAAAATCCGCTTTCATACCCATGAAAATATCGGTTCCGGTCCGGTTAATTTACCGGAAACGGAAATACATACAACTTCTTTTTGGCTGGCCTTTCCTCCCCCGGCTCTACAAGGGATGAAACAGGCGGCAATCCAGACAGGCCTTTTGGGCCTGGCCAATCTTTCCGCCCAAATTGCTTCTTTATTTGTCATGGGCGATCCGAAAGATTTACATGCCGTCTCGCAACTACGGGCACCTTTTACCGGCCTGCCCACACTTTTTCTCTATGATAACTTCCCCGGCGGTGTAGGTTACAGTAAAGAAATCTTTAACATTTATCAGGAGATCTTTGCCGCCGCCCGGCAGGTAATTAACAACTGTTCCTGCACCAGCGGCTGTCCTTCCTGTGTGGGCCCGGAACACCTGGTGGGTGAAAACGGCAAAGAGCACACCCTGCAACTGTTGGAGGTAATTTTATCATGACTTCCCTGCGCTCCCGGCTGCTGCGCCTGCGCAATTCCGGAGAAATCCAAACGGCGGCCAAAATAGTACCAACCCGTAAAATACATTTTTCTCTTTTCCCAGGTGAAGAAGTGTACGCCCACACACCTGCCGGCCCCTGTTATTACCGGGAATTAAGGTTTCCTTTAACTAAAAAACACGGTAACGGCCTGCTGCAGGAAATACTGGATTTTAAGGGAAAAGGTTTCATCCTGGCAACCCAGGATGAAACCTTGGAAAAACTGCGACCACAGGATTTGCTTTTTTTAGATACGGAAACCACAGGCCTTGCCGGCGGCACCGGAACGTGGGTGATCTTAATCGGCCTGGGCTGGTGCCAGGATGATTGTTTTTACCTGCGGCAGTATTTTCTCCCTAACCCGGCAGCGGAAAAGGCCATGCTCTTACATTTTTACCATACGGCACAAAAATTCCCCGGCGTGATTACCTTTAACGGCAAAACTTTTGATCTGCCCCTGATCCAGACCCGCCTGGTTTTAAACGGCATTGCGGAAAAATTTACCCCGGCGTATCACTTGGATCTTCTTACTTGTTCCCGCCGGCTGTGGAAGGACAGACTACTTTCCTGCAGTCTTCAATCCTTGGAAAAGGAGATTTTGGCTTTTCAGCGGCAGCATGATATTCCCGGCTCTCTGGTACCGGCCATTTATTTTTCTTACCTGCGCACAGGCAGGATGGACCAGATCCGTAGTGTTTTTACCCATAATGTTTGGGATATCCTCTCCATGGTACGTCTCTTGACCGTAGTTGCTCAGGCCGCTAGAACTCCTTTACACACCGCAGATTATTTTGCCCTGGGCAAGCTGCATTGCGCCCAAAACCGCTTTCAGGAAGCCGTTTTTTGTTTCCGGCAGGCCTCCCGCTGTGGTTTGCCGCGACTTGAACAGGATGCCTTACTGCAACTTTCCTTTATTTATAAAAGGCAGCGTAAATGGCAGGAAGCTGCTGCCGCCTGGCAGGAGCTGATCAATATCTACCCTGCCAATTTAACCGCGTACCTGGAATTGGCCAAGTATTATGAGCACCGGCGCAAAAATTATACCGCCGCTTTAACCTTGACTGAATACATCTTAAAGCGCGTCAAAGCGCAACCGGATGCTGCCTGCAGCGGGCAGCTTTTGCCGGCCGCTTTAGAGCACCGCAAAACCCGGCTGCAAAAAAAGGCAGGTTTAACTCCCCATGGCTGCAGACAATAGGCAAAATAAAAATACAAGACCACAAAGACCGGTAACAGGGTATAAAAAACTGACTAAATTGGCAAAGCCTATGCGGCTGGCGCCAAAGGCGGCCACAGTAGTACCAAGGATGACTAAAGTTTTTATCCGCGGGCTGCTTTTTGCCGCAACTCTGGCGACAAAACCATACAAGCAGCCCACGGCGGTTGTATATACCTCCACTGCCAGCACCAGCGTATAGATAAGCTGGAAAAAAAACGAAATTTGCACGGCAATATAAACCATGGGCAGTTCCATCCCGGCAATTTCCGGCAAATAGCCCGCCATGGCCAGAAAAATTAAAGCGGCACTTATTCCTAAACCGAGCCCACCCCAGAGGGCTCCTTTTTTGAGCGTTTCTTGCCGTCCCGCTTCCGCCCCCAAGGGGCCCAAGACCGCCAGGGAAAGGATAAGGTTGTAGGAAACGTATAAAACAGCTGCCAGCAACCAGCTCTGCAATAAACCACTTTTTGCCGGTGCTGCCGCCAAAAGATCCGGCGGTGATTGCAGCATGCCAAAGGTACAAGTGGCAACTACAGCAGCTAACAAAAGCGGGACCATGAAACTTATACTGCTAATGACGCCACTAAAACCGGCTAAGACAGTAAGGGCGGTAAAAAAAGCCATGACGGCACTGCCAAAAATACTTGGTAACTGCAGCTGCTGGGCAAACAAAGCACCTGTCCCGGCAAACATCACAGACAGTGCGCCAAAAAGGAAAAAAGTAATGATTAAATCTAAAAGCGGGCTTATTTTAGGGCCGCACAGGTGACGGATTAACTCATAATGGGAAGAAGCCCGCAGTTTACACCCCTGTTCCATAATTAAATAGCCAAGCCAGACAAATAAAAAGGTTGCCACCGCAATACCGGCCAGACCGGGCAGGCCGAAACGGGAGAAAAACTGGAAAATCTCCTGTCCTGTGCCAAACCCGGCCCCCACCACCGTGCCGATATAGGTGGCGGCCACTTTAAAAACGGAAACCCCATTTTTGCTCATTTTTTCCCCTCTTTTCAAGATCCGGTTACAATTTATATGAGCAAAAATGGGGTTTAATTACTTTGTTTTCTAATTGGCGTCTTTCATGACCCGCTTTTGCAAAACATAGGAAGCAATCACCAAAATTAAAATGACAAGGCTGATGGGTCTGGTGAACAGGGAGGAGACAAAGGGAAAAACTCCACCTGTGTTAATTAATGCCTGCCGTAAATTTCTTTCGATCATTGGTCCTAAAATAATGGCAAGCACAATGGGGCCAATGGGAAAGCCTGTCTTCTCAAACACATAGCCAATGATACCAAAGATCACCATGATAAACACATCATACAAATTGTTACTTAAAGCATAGGAGCCCACAACACATAAGATGGTAATAAAGGGGATAAGCAGCGACTTGGGTAAATTAATGGCTTTTAAGATTAAATTGCTGCCTAAAATACCAAAGATATAAGCAGCTATGGAGCCAATAATCAAATAGCCCACAATCAAGTAAAAGTAATGTTTTTCCGTCATCATAAAGGTGGGCCCGGGCAGTAAACCGTGGAGGTAAAAGGAACCTAAAATAATGGCAGAAACGGAATCGCCAGGGATCCCCAGTGTTAACATGGTGGTCATAGCGCCTCCGATGGCCGCATTATTGGCCACTTCCGGCGCCGCCACACCTTCATAAGCACCTTCACCGAAGGGCCGGCTTGGTTTTTTTATCACTTGCTTGGCCACGCCATAAGCGGCAATGCAAGCCACATCGCCCCCCGTCCCGGGCAGCAAACCGATCAATGTGCCCAAAGGCCCTCCCCATGGGATAACGCGCCACACCTTCTTCAACAAATCCATTTTTGGCAGCAAGCCTTTAAGATTATAAACAGTGCGGGTGATGTTAAAGCTGGCTGTGGTGCTTAACTGGTTAAAAACTTCCTTCATGCCAAAGAGTCCGATCATGGCGGCAACAAAATTAATGCCGCCGCTTAAAATTCTGGTACCGAAGGTAAAGCGCATTAACCCCATAACCGGATCCATGCCGATCATACCCACAAAAAGACCAAAAAAGGCACTGCAGATTCCCTTTACCCAATTGCCTTTACTTAAAACAGAAACAAGTGTAAGCCCCCATAATGTAATGAGAAAATACTCCTGTGAGCCAAACTTTAAAGCAAACTTACCAATGGCGGGACCCACCAAAAGCATGATAATAATGCCGATGATAGCACCGATAAAGCTTGTCATGAGCGCTACGTTTAAAGCATTATCGGCTTCTCCTCTATTTTTTAGCGGATGGCCGTCAAATACCGTAGCCACGGCAGCACTGGTGCCGGGAATATTTAAACCGATGGCTGAGATGGCGCCGCCGGTGACACCGCCGCAAAAAGCGCCGCAGATAAAAGCTAAAGCATCCGTCATGGGCCAGCCATAAGTTAAAGATACCACCAAAACGGCAGTCATGGTCACGGTCAAGCCCGGTAATGCTCCCATTGCCAGTCCTATACCTGCACCGATAAT
>JAAYMK010000033.1 GCA_012521405.1 Bacillota bacterium | reverse complement strand
CTATTCATGCAGGATGAGGCACTCCTTTCGGTTTGTTTTGCTTAGTAACTTAACAATAACCGATTTGTCCTCATCTTGCATTCTTTTTTTTAAAGCTTAATGTCCAAGATGTATTGTAGTCCTACAATAATTCCTGTACGGCAAAAAATCTCTGCATTGACAAAGCGGAATAAATTTATTATACTATATAAGTGACGCTAACAAAATAATGCCGAAGTGGCGGAACTGGCAGACGCACTTGACTCAAAATCAAGCGGGGTTCGACCTGTGTGGGTTCGAGTCCCACCTTCGGCACCATCAGATAATACAAGTTCCAGGAATATTTTAAATCCTGGACCTTTTTTTTATAAGCATTAGTAATACTGTTCTTATGCAATTTATTTTTCTCAATAAATTTGTACCTTTTTCCTTTTCCGAAACTTTTATACCCTTTTAAGAGTTTCTTTTTTTCTTTATAAACATATTTCTCTTATTTATTTTTTACGGTGGAAAGTAAATGAACTAACTCTGCTCACCTTTGTCGTTTTCCCATTTAAAACGTTTTTTGAGAAAACGTGCGGCCAGAATTATTGCTACTAAGATGAAAATAACTAAAACCGCTGTGGTATAAATATCCAGATAACTTACCACTGCTTCCCAGGCGCTGCCGGCAAGGCGGCCCAATAGCACTAAAACTACATTCCAGAGGAAAGAGCCGAGTATTGTCAAACCCAAAAACGTACTGAAGCGCATTTTTGCCATTCCCGCCGGCAAAGAAATCAAACTACGCACAATTGGTACAAAGCGGCAGAGAAAAACGGCTTTTTTTTCATGGCGGACAAACCAGCTTTCCGCCATTTTGAGATCCTTTTTGCTTAGACGTAAAAATTTACCTGCTTTGCCGTCAAAAAGTTGCGCAATACGTTTTGCTTTTAATTGATAGCCAATAAGATATAAAATCAGAGCACCTGCCACCGAGCCGCCGGTAGCAGCAACACTTACACCCAAAACATTCAGACTGGTATATGTTGTCAAGAAACCGCCAAAGGTTAAAATAACTTCAGATGGTATAGGCGGAAAAATATTTTCCACTGTAATTAACAGAAAAATGCCCAGATAGCCAAATTGGCTAATGATGCTTAAAATAATCTCCTGCATGATATACTCCTATTACTTCTGTTTTTAGTAGGCACAACTTTTTTTACAAAACAGCGATGACTTTGCCAAGAAAGATTTCTACATCTACAGGAAATATCCCTTTTACTCCTTATACGGTAAAAATTTGCGTCTATTTCTCCATCATCAGGAAAGGAGGAAAACTGAAATGACAAAAGTAAAGGAAGTGGCGCAAGCCATTGCACAAGCAGGGGGGCAAAGTTACTTTGTCGGCGGCTTTGTGCGTGATTATTTATTGGACAGACCTTCCCATGATATTGATGTGGAGGTTTTTCACCTTGAGCCCCACCGGCTTTATCATATACTTTCCCGTTTTGGTCAGGTTAAAAAGGTGGGGAAAGCATTCAGTATTTTTCTCGTCAAGGGAGAAGGTTTAAATAATATTGATTTTTCCCTTCCGCAAGGCCCGCCTCATGAGTCTGTTTGGCGGCGTGATTTCACTATGAATGCTTTGTTGATGGATGTTTTGACGGGAGAAATTTATGACTATGTAAACGGTCGGGAGGATATTAAACAAAAAATTTTACGCCACGTCAGTGAAAACGTTTT
Source organism: Bacillota bacterium (assembly GCA_012521405.1). Lineage (GTDB taxonomy): Bacteria > Bacillota > Dethiobacteria > Dethiobacterales > Dethiobacteraceae > JAAYSO01. Next base: position 54,117 of record JAAYMK010000033.1, on the reverse strand, counting down.
TCGGGATGATCCGTTGCGGATTTTACGTGCCATCCAACTTGCAGCGCGTTTAGAATTTACCATACATCAGGACACTTTAAAACTAATGGCAAAAGATTTATTCCTGCTTCACACCATCCCCCGGGAAAGGGTGTACGGTGAATTTAAAAAATTGCTACTGCAAGCTGCCAAACCCTCCGTGGGATTACGGTATTTACAGAAAATTGGCGGACTTGAATTGTTCCCGGAATTGCAGGCAATGGTGAATTGCCCCCAGCCACCAAACCATCATCCTGAAGGAGACGTGTGGGAACATACACTTTTGGTGGTAGACGAAGCCGCCAAACTTCGCCCGCAGGCAAAATATCCTGAGGGCTTAATGTGGGCAGCGCTTTGTCATGATCTAGGCAAACCGGCAACTTATAAAGCAGAAAACAGCATCATTACTTTTCACGGACATGCTGCCGTCGGGGCAGAACTGGCACAGAAATTTATGCAGCGCTTCACAAAGGAGAAAAAATTAATAGATTATGTGACCACCATGGTTAAAGAGCACATGAGTCCTTTCTTTCTGTATAAAAACAATGCCACTGACGCCGCCGTGCGCCGTCTTGCCGTCCGCATTGACCTTGATGAGCTGCTTCTTCTCGTCCGCGCCGATGATGCAGGGCGGGGTTTAGGCACCAAACCTAGAATTGATGACATGTTAGCATGGTTAGCTGAAAAAAAAGAAAAGTTATCATTGCCAAAAATTACACCTTTACTAAAAGGAAGGCATCTTCTGGAAATGGGACTTGAACCAGGTCCTTTATTTGGCACCATCCTCAAAGAAGCATTTGCCATGCAATTGGATGGCGCAGATTTTCCCCAAATTTATCAAACAATAAAAAACAAATACGCCCCGAAGCAGCAAAAATAAATTTAAAACTTCACAGGTTAAAACAGGAAAAAAGCGCGGCGTTTCCTCCGCGCTAATTTTATTTGAAAACAAATTCCTTTGTTCTGAGAAAAACCGGCTGCCTAATTACTATATTCAATAATTTTGCCTTCCCAAGTTTGTAAAAAAATTTTCTTACCTTTTTTATCTAAAAGGCATTGTGGATACAGGGCAATTTTGCCCAGTCCACCCGGTGCATTAACCACATATGTGGGAATGGCTAAACCGGATGTGGTTCCCCGTAAAGATTTGATGATGTCAATACCTGTTTCTACAGGCGTGCGAAGGTGACTGGTTCCTCTCACCGGTTTGGCGTGAAAAAGATAGTAAGGTCGCACCATAATTTGCAAAAGCATCTGGTTTAACTTTTTAATGACAAAAGCATCATCATTAACACCGGCAAGCAAGACAGACTGATTTCCCAAAGCAATCCCGCTGCGGGCCAATTTCAGGCAGGCCGCAGCTGCCAAAGGGGTAATTTCCAGGGGATGGTTAAACTGGGTGTTTATATAAAGTGGATAATGGCGGCTTAACATCCTGCATAAGGCATCAGTTATACGCATCGGCAAGGTGACGGGAACACGTGTACCCAAACGTTTAATTTCTACATGAGGCACCTGTTCCAATTCCGTCAACAACCAGTCTAACAACTCATCATCGAGCATAAGCGCATCGCCACCGGTAATCAGGACATCCCGGATTTGCTTGTGCTCTTTAATATATTGCACGGCAGCCACTAAATCATTGATAGCTGTATGTTTATCTGTCTGGCCGATGCGGCGGCGGCGCTGGCAGTGGCGGCAAAATGTGGCACAACGGTTTGTGACATTAATTATCACTCTATCGGGATAGCGTTGTACCACCGCCGGTGCCGGCATACTTGCTTCCTCTGCCATGGGGTCTAACTCACCCTGCCGGTCTAAAATTTCCTCAATACTGGGTACAGCTTGGCGGTAAAGAGGATGGCAGGGGATTTCCCCGATAATTAAACTTAAGTAGTATGGGGAAATGCCAAAGCGATATGAGCGGCAAACCTCTTCGATTTCCTGTTTTTGTGTGCTATTTAGAGGCAATAATTTTGCCAACAGCTCAGCATCACAAATCCTGTTTTCTACCTGCCAGTGCCAGTCATGCCATTGTTGCTCTGTGGAATTTAAGGCCGCCTGCAACTGTTTTTGCTTTGCCTGGATTTTTGACCAAAGTGTAATTCCATCCGGAATTTGCTCTTTTTGTCTACTATAGTCCTGAATTAAAGCCTCCAGCTCCTTAACCCGCTTTAGGGCAGCTAGATAATGATCATTTGCTTTCATCGGTATAACTGAACCTCTTTTCTCCCAATCTTTGCCCACAGCCTTTTTTAAGTTGACAGCTAAAAATATTATATGTTTGGGAAAAAAATTGGTTCTGACTCTGCAAAGAACTTCTTTTTGTTTTTTAGCTTAATTAACGTACACTGGGGCTGAGAGTTTTTCTACGTTTTTTCGGAAGTGTAGATAAATACTTGGCATAATTTAGAATGTTTTTCGCACTTTGATAAAGTGCCGTTTTACCGTAAGCCTTTTCCAAAGATACTTTTGTTGATCTGGAATTGGCCTCTATGAACCAGATTTGTTGGTTTACATCAACGGCAAAATCAATGCCTATTTCGGCATATCTGCCATAGTTTTTCTGCAGATATTCATAAATATTGGTAAGGAAGACATAAACTTCTGAGCGCAGTTTTTCTAATTGTTCTTTTGTGTACCCTAAATAATTACGAAAAAAATCTTCAAATTTATAAGCATCACCATGGGTGGTAATGGGTGATAAAGGTTGGCCCAGCCGCGCCGAAATGCCTACAATATTTGCTTTACCGTTACCGTCATATTGCACTTCCGCCCTCAAGTCAACCAGCCTGTTTTCAAACTGTAGAAGCTGTATCCCTTGCTGCACTAAAAATTTTCTACTTTGATAAAAATTGTTTATTTCCAGAAATAAAGTTTGCAAATCAGGCACCATTCTGACGACCAATTGCCCGTTACGGAAATTACTGCACTGATAGCTGCCGTCCGGCATTGTTCTGATCCGTAACACATTTTCTCCTTTTCTGCCCACATGAGGTTTTAAATAAATTGTTTTGTATTTTTGCAGCATTTTTTCGATATCCTCTGTCTTTTCCACTGTTCTGGTGTCAGGAAGATATTTTTTTAGTGTTGGACTTTGGCTAATTACTTGGTAGAGTCGCCATTTATTAAAGGTAGTTTGCGTAATTAAATGCCCGTTTTTTTGCCGTACTGCATTGAATAGGTCCCTATAAGTTTTCGTGTACCTGTGATGAATTCCGGACCTGACGTAAAGCACATCCGGTAGGGGAAAATCCTGTTGCACTAATTTTTGGCGTTTTCGATGCCAATAATAACCCTTTATCTTTTTTTCCCGTAAATTTACATTACCAAGGGAAAAAAAATATAATGTATTTTTTACTGCTTGGTTGGCTTCTATTAAGTAATAAAGCCAAGAATAATTCATTTGTTTTTTCAGATTCTGCAGAATATCTCTTCTTAACATTACTGCCACCACAGGTTTGGAAAAAATTTTTTGGCTGCGCAACTTGTCAAGCTCCTTTACATACATTTTTTTGATGGGGCTCAAAGGAAAATCCTTTTACAATTATTTTAGTTTAGTATATTCGTAAAATCTTTTCCGGTTAGCTCCCCTGCACTTCAAGCAATTAACGATATTTACGTTTAATAATGCGGCGGTAGCGATCAAACTCTGCACTTAATCCTTTTGGATATTGAGGTTTTGTATTTACCTCCAAAATCCACGGTTTCTGTGTAGTTTTATCCAAGGCAATATCAAGCCCCAATTCCCTTAACCCGGGATATTTTTCATTGAGTACAATAGCTGTACGCTCCCCTAAATTTGTTAATAGCTTCCTCAGTTTATTAATTTGTGCATTTCCCAACCCGCCCAGTTGCAAGGCCTCTGTAAAAGCAACCAAAGTTCCTCCCTGGCTGTAATTGGTTACAATTTTTCCCGGTGCCTGTTTTTTCGCAATCATACTTGAGACTATCCATTTTGTATAAGGCTTTTGGACATTAACCCTTAAATCAAAGGGAACATTATTAAGGCAAAGCATATCGATACCCCGTTGCACAATAAATTTGTCATTTTCGGCAATTTCTTTGACAAATTTAACTACGGCAGGAATATCTGCAACAGTTTTTGCGCTGTCTGTATAATGGATTTTATATCCTTCCCCCGGAATGAAGTTTATGGCCATAACTCTTTCGCCCTTACGGCCACAGTCCGGCTTAACATAAACTTTGCTATACTTTGACAGCATTGTTTTTAAATTTTCTTTGCTAAATAATTTGGTTTCGGGTATGAAACGTGACAACCAAGCATCAGTTTGCAGCACTTTCGTCTTTGCCATTTTACTGCGAACCACTTGATACGAACTCATAGCATCATTCCTTTGCCTATGTTGGACACAGCAGCAAAACTTGAAACAACTTCAGACCTTTTGCCTCAAACTTATCACTACTTACATATCCAATATATGCTGGCAATCATAAATTGTTATTGCAACTAAACGTGTTTACATTGATAGACTCCTCTTAGATGCTTTGCGCTTTCACGAAATGCACACACTTTTTAGTTTTAGCTCCCAAAATTTGCACTTTGCCTGCAAAATTGCCCTAAATAAAAATAACCGCGGATCCATGAGAAAAAACATAAAAAAAGCTGCTGTACTGGATATTTCCAGGTTTACAGCAGCTTTCTTTTACTTACCGGTATTTATTTTTTGAGCGCGTCTTCTTCAGCCTCAGGCTTCCAGACCAACGGTCCCGGGGTGGTTTGTTTTTCATAAATGGGATTGTAGGTTAATGTACCAAAGTTTTTTAAAATTTTCGCCCGTTCCTCATTGATGGGCTCATCAGGAATAGCACGTAAAAGGGCATCATTGCGGGCTTTAATCCCTGCTTTGAATTCCGGATGAGTCCAGATAAACAAATCATTACGTTTTATACCGCGTACAACACGCTCACCCACTTCTTCCGGTGTCATAAAATATTTGGACCAATCCATGGTTCCTGGGCGTACATCCCTGGGAGGCTGTGGATGCGGTGCGTTTTCGTTTTTCAAGTGTTCGGGACGCACTGCCTGGGAAGAAATCCCCAAGTTGGAGGCCACGGGTCCGGGGCAAAAAACTGAGGCCCCGACACCTGTACCTTCAAGATCACACGCCAGTGTTTCCATTAATCCCGCCACAAAATATTTTGTGGCATTATAAAGGCCGGTTCCGGTAACGGCAAAAATACCTGCCGTTGACGATGTACTTACCACATGCCCACCTTCACCGTGTTGAAGAATGCGTGGAACAATAATGTTAATGCCGTTAACTACCCCGAGACAGTTCACACCGATAATAAATTCCCAATCTTTAAAGGTGGCCTCATAAACAGGGCCTCCCCCTGCTGCTACACCGGCATTATTGACTAAAACATGAATCTTGCCGAATACTTCTTCCGCTTCATCTGCCGCCCTGACGTAAGCTTCACGGTCTGTAACATCGAGCACAATGGCATGGGCAGGGTAGTTCTTCTTTTGGAAATAAGTCAGGGCTTTCTCCAGAGCATCACGGCGTGCATCGGTAAGCACTACCTTCATGCCGTGCCTGGCACATGCTTTGGCAATACCAAGACCTATGCCGCTGGCAGCACCGGTAATAAAAGCAGTCTTACCTTCTAATTTTTCCATCAACCTGCCTCCTATTCAGTTTCCCAGTCCGGCTCTCCCGGGGTAGTTTGCATCTCATAGATTGGATTGTAAAGTAAGGTGCCGATATTTTTAATCACGGCCACACGTTTTTCATTAATGGGTTCATCAGGGAAAGCTCTTAAAATAGCATCAAAACGAGCTTTAAGTCCTGTTTTAAATTCAGGATGAGTGAGGATATAAAGGTCTTTCCGTTTAATACCGCGCAGTACGCGCAGCCCCACTTCTTCCGGCGACATGAATGCTTCATGAGCAGATGAAGTTTTGCGTGGTGGAATCTGGCCTTGTTCTTCATTTTTTAAATGCTCCGAGCGGACAATCTGCGAAGTATACCCCAGATTTGATGAGACCGGTCCGGGACAAAAAACGGAAACCCCCACATTTGTATTTTTTAAATCCGCAGCCATTGTTTCCGTCATGGTAATTAATGCCGCTTTAGTAGCATTGTAGATAACATTTCCATCCACCACAGATAAGCCGGACATGGAAGATGTGGTGACAATATGGGATTCTTCACCGTGGGCAAGCATGCGGGGCAAAAAGGTCAAAATTCCGTTCACCACACCCATTAAGTTTACATTGACACCAAAATCCCAATCTTTAAAGGTGGTTTTTTCAATACTACCCGGCATGGCTACCCCGGCGTTATTCACCAACACATGGACTTTACCAAAAACTTTCTCCGCCTCATCTGCAGCCTGAGCATACGCCTGGCGGTCTGTTACATCAAGCTTAACTGGGTGTACCGGCAATTTTTTCTCTTGGAAAAAAGTCATTGCTTCATCCAAGGCATCTTGACGCAGATCGGCAATGACAACTTTCATGCCGGCTTTGGCAAAGGCTTTGGCTATTCCTAAACCAATGCCGCTGGCACCGCCGGTGATAAATGCAACTTTTCCTGCAACATTTTGCATTTTCTACTTCCTCCTATCTTGGTAAATTGCAAATTCCGTCTTTACAAACTAGAGGTGCAGGCATACGCAGTGGCCTTTTGTCTTTTCTGATTCCATCCTTGGGAATCCACTTATCAATACTTTCCGTTTCCGTGTAAACAAAATCCGTTGTAATCCACAGCGGATTAGTTTGACCACCTACTACCATAAAATTAATGGCGGAAGGCGGGAAGCCTGTTTTTTCCGCAAAGTATTGCCTGAGCTCTTCTTTAGTTTTAAATCCTTCATCTACTAAACTTCTAGCCACAAGTGGATCCATCACAAATGTTCCTGTGGGAGCCATGGTGGGAAGATTTTTTAAAACCCTTGCCATCTCTTCCACATTGCCTAAACCTAACCCCAATACATTCCAGCCTCTAAAGATGCTCACAGTACTTTCTTCCGGCTTAAAGCCTTTCTCCACGTGGAAAGGTTCAAAGGGACTGTCTTCTTCATTCTCGGCAAATGTCATATTGTTATAGTTTAGGTTATGACCCAAGGAAGCCATGAAAGTATCTCCCGGTTTGGCTTCACCAAAATTAATACTCATTAATGTCCAGGCGCGACCGATTACAGAGTTGGCATAGTTAAAGGGACTCAAAGCCGCCAAGCCGCTATTCATACCTATTTCATGGCGGATGGGACCGTTTACACAGAGCATGCTGGCAAAAGAAGTGGTGGAGCTAGGAAGTGAAGGATGCTGTGTTTCGGCAATGGCCAAAAGTACCGGCAAATGCTCCGGCCGGCACCCTGCCATTACGGCATTCACCGCAACTTTTTCTACTGTATATTCCAATTTTTCTTCATAATAAGCAATGGACATTCTGCCCACCACTTGGTTTGGGTCCGCATCGGTACCGGTCAGCATTTCCGCCACTCTTTCTTCAGTGGGTAAGACAATAGGCAAGCCGTCTGTCCAGCCGTTTTCTAAAAATAAGCGCTGCAGGTTTTCCTCCGTATCGGGTGGCAACAGTCGTGGATGCCGGGGACGTTTTGGAACAACAGGATTTTTTTCTTCTTCTGTGAGCGGTTTGGTTAAAGCATCAATAATTTCTTGCATTAAGGGCTTTCCTGTGTAAGGATCGTTTCCTTTGATATAGTCCCTGATATAGGATCTGGGTATAAATCCAATGGGATGCGGGGGAAAGCTATAACGCAAAAGCATACCATGACTTCTGGAATCCTTTAAAACATAGTCGGCAAAACGTGCTGTGACAACGGGAGCGGTGGGAATATTATAATGATCTTCCAAGGTGCGGGCAAAATCAGCGAGACTCGCTGAACAGCCGTCTCACCCACCCACACCGATAATGACCCCGTCTCCCCCTGCAGCATGTATTTCCTCCCATAACTGGGGATCATCGCTGTAGGGATCAAATCTTTTTTGCCTGTACACTACCTTCACGGTGGGCATATTTTCCTTAAACCATTCCGCCACTTCTTCGAGAAATTCTTTACTTCCGGGAAAACCCACATCAACTAGGTAAATCAGTTTTCCCTCTAGCGTATCCAGGCGATCTGCCATCTGTAATTTTTCCATTGCCTCACGGCTGTCAACGGGACGCACCCTTGGGCTTAAGATAGTCCCCGGATTATCTCCGCTTGATCTGCGGCCGAAAACACCACTGGGCTGTCCCCGCGGATCTAAAACTGTGATTTTCCCTGCCACTTTCCATTCCTCCCACGTAATTTTTTGGCGTTAATCACAATTTGTGTCTGAAAACGGCTTTTAGCCAAAGCTAAAAGCCGTTTCAACCTACAGTAAGTTTATCTAGATACCGCAAATTCCGTCCTTACATAATACCGGCTGTGGCATTCTGAGAGGTTTTTCATCTTTTTTAATGCCTGTTTTGGGAATCCACTTATCAATGGACACGGTAATGGAAGGTGTGTAGTCGGTCAGCACCCACATGGGGTTTGTTTGCCCGCCCACTACGATAAAATTAATCATTTGCGGGAAAGTTTCCGCTTCATTCGCAATATACTGGCGCAATTCTTCCTTGGTTTTAAAACCTTCGTCTTTTAAGTGAGCAGATACTAGCGGGTCCATTAAGAAAGTACCTGCTCTGCCCATGGAAGATTGCCTTTTGAGCGCTTCAGCCATGGCCTTGGCCGGGCCCAAGTTGATACCGTTATAATTCCAGCCTCTAAATAAAGTAACGGTACTTTCTTCCGGTTTGAAACCTTTTTCTACGTGGTATGGTTCAAAGGCGGAATCTTCTTCGTTTTCTGCGTGACAGAGGTTATTGTAGTTTATGGGATGGCCCAAGGAATGCATAAAAGTATCTCCAGGCCTGGCATCGCCAAAATTAATACTCATTAATGTCCAAGCGCGACCGATCACAGCGTTGGCATAGTTAAAGGGGCTTAAAGCCGCTAAACCACAGTTCATACCAATCTCATGACGGATAGGTCCATTTACCATAATCATACTGGAAAAAGAGGTGGTAGAACTGGGGAAGGCGGGAATTTCCGTAGAAGCAATGGCCAGCAGTACCGGTAAATGTTCCGGTCTACAGCCTGCCATCACGGCAATGACGGCCACTTTTTCCACGGTGTATTCAAGACGCTCTTGGTGCGTAGTTACAGACATTCTCCCCACAACTTCCTGGGGATCGCGATCTGTTCCAGTCAGCATTTCGGCCACCCGCTCTTCTGTAGGCAGGACGATGGGCAGCCCGTCAGTCCAACCGTTTTCAAGGAAAAGGCGGTGTAAATTTTCCTCCGTATCCGGTGGCAAAAGCCGTGGATGTTTTGGCCTCTTTTCAATGACAGGATTCTTTTCTTCTTCCGTTAACGGTTTGGTTAAAGCTTCTACCATTTCCGGCATTAACGGTTTGCCGGAAACAGGGTTAAGACCATCCACATAGCCGCGCAGTTTTTCTTTGGGGATAAAACCTACCGGATGGGGTGGAAAGACATAACGCAAAAACATGCCGTGGTTACGCGAGTCATTTTGCACATAATGCTCAAAGCGCGCAGTTACCACTGGCACCGTAGGTATACGGTATTCGCTTTCCAATGTACGGGCGATATCGGCGATACTCGCCGAACATCCGTCTCACCCACCCACGCCGACAATGGCAGCGTCCCCATTTTCTTTAATTTCTTGCCACAGCTCCGGATCATCGGTAAACATATTGCCGCGTTTTGACCGTAAGACTGTTTTCACACTGGGCATGTTTCTTTGAAACCAGCCTTGAACTTCCTTCATGAAGTCGGCAGCTCCGGCAAAGCCCGTCTCTACCAGGTAGACTGTTTTGCCTTCCAAAGTGTCGAGACGGTCGGCCATTTTTTGTCCGGTCATAGATTCTAAAGTAGTTGTGGGCTGTTTTTCCGGATCCAAAATAGCCATGGGATTGCTTAAATCTAATACCTTCCCAAAAATACCGCTTGGTTGTCCCCTAGGATCTAAAACCGTAATTAAATTTTTGCTCATATGTCCTCCACTCCTTTGCCGTTGGGTTTGCAGGGATAGCCAACCCAACTTTTTTTGATTTACATCCCAATTCTGAAAATTAGCAGAAGTCTAAAACTATTCTAGCATATATTTTTTTGCCCAGGCAACACTCTCCTAGAAACTTATTAGTTTTCCGAGCTAATTATTTTCGACGATGTGAAGAAATTTCCTTTCTTCCTTGCTTAATTAGTTTAATTGCTCACTGCTGCACTTAACGATGCCGGCACAAATAAATTGACCGGAATCCAGCTAAATGCTATGATGAAAACACAGAAGATTTTGACATTTTATCTCTAAGGGGGGCAAGTGTGTGAAAGAACTTAAGGACAAAGTGGCTTTTATCACAGGCGGAGGGTCCGGCGTTGGTTTTGGCCAGGCAAAAGTTTTTGCCGAAGAAGCTGGCATGAAAGTGGTCATAGCCGATATTCGTCAAGACCATTTAGAGCAAGCACTGGATTATTTTAAAGGCAAAGACGTTAAAGTGCATGGTATTCAACTTGATATTACCGACCGGGATGCTTATGCCGAAGCAGCCGCTGAGGTGGAAAAAGTTTTCGGCACAGTGCAACTGCTTTGCAACACCGCCGGAGTCAGTCAGTTTGGCCCCATTGAAAAAGCTACATATGATGATTGGGACTGGCAGTTGGACGTAAACCTAAAAGGCATGATTAACGGTATTATGACTTTTGTACCGCGGATGATTGAGTACGGTCAAGGCGGTCATATTGTCAACACTGCATCCATGAGTGCATTTGTGGCTGTCCCTTCTGCCGGCATCTATACCACCACTAAATTTGCCGTCCGCGGATTAAGTGAAGCCTTACGCCTAGAATTGGAAAAATACAATATTGGAGTTTCATGTTTATGTCCCGGAGGAGTTAACTCAAATATTCACGAGGCGGTAAAAACTAGGCCGGCCAAGTATAGTAATACCGGTTATTACGGCGAAGATCCAAAAGTTTTTGCCGAACTGAAAAAAGCAATTGAATGGGGTATTGATCCGGTAGAACTGGCCCGCATCACCCTGGATGGGATTAAACGAAATGACAAATGGATTCTACCTTTCCCTGAGTTTATCCCTCTAGTGGAAAAAAACCATGCCGAAGTAATGGAAGCATTACACCGTTATGAAGATCACCCGGACGTGGAACGGCGCAAAAAAATGATGGGCACGCCTGATTTTTAAGCATCAGGGGAAAATATAGCAAAAGGAGGCTGGAACAGTCCAACCTCCTTTTAATTATCTGCCAAAATACCAGGAAGCAAGGGAAAAGTAAATAATGACGCCGGCAATGTCTGCCATGGAAGTAACAAGGGGGCCGCTGGCTGTGGCCGGGTCCAGTTTAAATTTACTCAACAAAAAGGGCAGGCACATACCAATGAGACTGCCAACCAAGACCACAGTGGCCATGGCCAGCGCCGTAACAATAGCCAGATCTAAACCGCCGCGCAAAAATCCTAGAGCAGAAACCGCCAAGGCCATGGCAAAACCTAAAACAAGGGAAACAACAATCTCCTTTTTCAAAAGTTCAAACCAGTCATCAATTTTTGCCTCACCTAAAGCCAACGCCCGGACCATTAATGTGGCAGATTGTGACCCTGCATTACCGGCACTGTCAATTAAGAGGGGCAAGAAGAATACGAGAGCAATAACTGCCTGCATTGTCTCTTCAAATATTGCCATGCCTAATCCGGAAAGAATATTCACAAAAACCAGTATTAACAGCCAGGGAAGGCGTTTTTTCGTTAATAGCAAAGGTGAAGCTTCCAGCAAGTTGACATCTATTTCCCCAATACTTGCCATTTTATGAATATCTTCAGTGTTTTCATCTTCAATGACATCAACAATATCATCAACGGTAATAATCCCTACCAGCCTGTTTTCGGTATCAGTGACGGGGATGGAAATTAAATCGTACTTTTTAATTAGAGCGGCAACGTATTCTTTATCATCCAGTGTGGTTACGGAGATGATTTTTTTGCGCATTATTTTTTCCAGCTTTTGTTCAGGAGAAGCAATGACTAAATCCCGCAAAGAAAGAATCCCTTCCAGATAACGCGTAGCATCGGTGACATAGCAAGTATAGATTGTTTCCCGATTAGGGGCGATGCGCCTGATTTTCTCCAGCGCTTCCGCCACCGTCATTTCCTTTTTTAAGTCTACAAACTCAATGGTCATTAAACTGCCGGCGGTATTTTCGGGGTAGTTTAAAAATTGATTGATTAATTTTCTTTCTGCTTCAGTCGTATTGCGTAAAATGCGTTTTACCACGTTGGCCGGCATTTCTTCGAGAAAATCTATCTTATCATCGAAAAATAAATCAAGCAAAATCTCATGTAGTTCTGTTTCTTCACTTTGGAGGGATATTTGTGCGCGGCTTTCCGGAGAAAGATAAGCAAAAACATTGGCAGCCACATCTTTGGGCAGGAGCCTGAAAACTAATAAGGAAGTTTTGGGGTCAAGCTCATTAATAAATTCGGCAATATCGGCATGATGCTCACGCACAAGTTCCGCTTTCAGCCGTGTATAATCTTTCTTTTGTAATAAGACTTTTATGCTCTCGAGAGTCATGCTGTCTCCCTCCTTTCAGTTTGGTACCAGCTCAGTTTTAAAGGTTGAAATACCATGTAGCTATGGAAAAGTAAACAATGACACCGGCAATGTCTGCGATGGAAGTAACAAGAGGGCCGCTGGCTGTGGCCGGGTCTAAATTTAATTTACTTAAGAGGAAGGGCAAAGACATGCCGATAGTGCTGCCCAAGAGCACAATGGCGAGCATTGATAAAGCCACAACAATGGCAACATCAAGATTACTGTTTACCACCCCAATGATAGCCACGGCAAAGGACATGGCTAAACCTAAAAGTAAAGCCACAACGATTTCTTTTTTTAATAATTTAAGCCAGTCATTTTTATCAACATCACCCAAGGCCAAAGCACGCACCATAAGTGCCGACGATTGCGAACCGGCATTACCGGCACTGTTAATTAAAAGCGGCAAAAAAAAGACTAAAGAAATGACAGCCTGGATGGTGTTTTCAAAATAAGCCAGGCCTAAACCGGAAAATATATTGACAAAAATTAAAACTAACAACCATGGTAAACGTTTTTTAATGAGAAAGAGAGGATTTGCGCATAATAAGTTAACGTCAATTTCCCCCACACTGGCCATTTTATGGATATCTTTTGTGTTTTCGTCTTCAATGACATCAACTATATCATCCACGGTAATAATGCCCACCAGGCGTCTTTCTATATCAGTTACCGGGATTGCCAAAAGGTCATATTTTTTAATTAAATCCGCCACATATTCTTTGTCGTCTAAAGTAGTGGCAGCAACAATTCTTTTTTGCATAATCTCCTCGATTTTTTGTTCCGGCTGAGCAATGACCAGATCACGCAGCGAAACAATTCCTTCCAAGTGACGACTGGCGTCGGTGACATAGCAGGTATAAATTGTTTCTCTGTTAAGGGCAATTCTTCTAATTTTCTCCAGCGCTTCCGCCACAGTCATTTCTTTTTTTAAATCTACAAACTCAATGGTCATGATGCTGCCGGCGGAATCTTCCGGGTAGTTGAGAAACTGGTTAATCAGTTTTCTTTCCGATTCGGGAGAATTGCGCAAAATACGTTTAACCACATTGGCAGGCATTTCTTCGAGAAAATCTATTTTATCGTCAAAGTAAAGCTCCTGAAGAATGTCATGCAATTCTTTTTCGTTAATTTGCATGGAGATTTGTGCTTGACTTTCCGGATCCAAGTAAGCAAAAACTTCAGCGGCGATTTTTTTCGGTAATAATCTAAAAACTAAAATTGAGTCTTTTGTATCTAATTGATTGATGAATTCACCGATATCTGCATAATGGTTCTTTGTCAGGTTTTCTATTAGTTCTGCATACTTTTTATGTTCTCTTAAAGTATGCAAAGCTGCGAAATTCATCTTTGTCTACACCTCCCTTTCGATACGATCAGGAGTTTATCGCTCTAAGGTGATCTAAAGACGATAATTCCCTGAGAAAAAATTTTATCTTCATACTTCGTCCGGGATCTGTTTCCATCTTTAAATCACCCCCCTACAAAAATAAAAACTACTCGTGTCAACGAGTAGAGAAATGGCAAAAAGAAAATAAAGATACTTCTCCCTCGTGACAGCTTTGGCACTACACAACGTAAGGGAAAATTCCCTAGCTACATTAGATAGCACCTTAATCCGATGCTACCTGCTCACCCTTTGGCATCTCTCGATGTTTCAGGGCAGTAGCGTATATTTGTATAGTAACCTCACCTAACGGGTTTTAAAAACAAATTTTTTTTTTACCTCTATATTTTATTATATTAAAAAACATTTGAAAAGGCCAATTAACACTATTTTTTGCCCTTTTTCTCGAAATAAAAAGCCGGAACGGTCCGGCCTTGAGCTGACTAAATCGCTTATTTTTCTTTGTTTAGAGTTAATTTGCTAGTGCAAACCTATTCAAATAATTCCGGATAAAAGCCCTGTGCCAAAAGTTCCACCGTGTAAGCCATCCTGCTGCCGGGCAAAACACTCTCCAGCGCTATGGGAACAAAACGCTCATTTTGCACACAATCCAATTGAGACAGCCCCGGATCAGTTTTGATGGCCGCAATTTTTTCTTCCAAGGAAGGAACATCGTAATCATGCACCACAATCACATCAGGGTTCCTTTTTAAAACCTCCTCATAACTGACCATGGTCCATTGTTTATCGGTAATATCAGCAAAAATATTTTGTCCGCCGGCTTTTTCAATAAGTAAAGTTTCAAAATTTGTTCCGCCGCATGTATAGACTCCTTCGCCGCCAAAATCATAGACAAGTACTTTCAAGGGTTGTTTAGCGGCCACCTTTTCTTCCACCGCAGCAATTCTTGCCTTTTGGTCGGCAATAAAAGCGTTGGCTTTCTCCTCAATGCGGAAAATTCTCCCTAAATCGGTTATTTCCTGGTATGCTTCCTCCAAGGTAGTCGCCTTATTCATATAAACATTAATCCCGTACTCTTTCAGTTCATTGATATCTAAACCGTCGCCGCCAAATTCCCAATCAATGCCGTAAATAAAATCTGCTCCACTGCTGATGACAGCCTCCCTGGTAGCATTGGCATAGTTTAATTCGGGAATTTTATGATAAGCTTCCGCATATTCCGGCAAGGGGCCTCTGCTGTGGTTATTAAGGCTGTTACCAATAACTTTATCTGCCAAACCAAGGGCCACAAATAATTCAGTGCAATTGGGTCCCAAAGTCAGCACTTTTTGCGGCATTTTCTCTATTACTACCTGACGACCATAGTTATCTAACGTTACCGGCGTATAATCCCCCGCCTCTTCCTGCTTAGCCTGGTTTTCCTGTACTTTCTGCCCACACCCGGAAACCGTAAAAAGTAATGCCAGCAAAACACAGAAAAGAAGAATTAAATGTTTTTTTCCACGCATTTTTTCTAACCCCTCTTAATTAATATTTAAACTCCCCGGCAAAAAGGTAATGGTGAGCTTTTTCGTGACAGGATGCACGGAAACATCTGCTCTAATACCGTATACGTCGTAAATAATTTCCGGCGTTAAAACTTCTTCCGGGGTACCGGATTTATAAATACAGCCGTTTTTTAAGACATAAAGCCGGTTACAGTACATGGCAGCCAAGTTTAAATCATGCAGAGCCGCTAAAACAGTAACTTTTAAATTTTTCACAAAATCAAGGATTTGAATTTGGTAGCCGATATCCAGGTGATTGGTGGGCTCGTCTAAAAGCAAAAAGTCTGTTTGTTGTGCTATAGCCCGGGCCAGCAGTACCCTTTGCTTTTCTCCCCCGGACAAATGTAGGTAATTTCTTTTTGCCATTTCAGCAATGCCCATATATGCTAAAGATTTATTGATAATTTCTTTATCTTCCAGGGTATCTCCGTCAAAAATTTTTTTATATGGACTGCGTCCCATGGCCACTATTTCTTCCACAGTAAAATCAAAGGGTAAAGAATTTTCCTGACCCACCACACCGATTTTTTTTGCCGCTTGTTTATAGTTTAATTTAAATAAATCATCTCCATCCAATTTCACAACCCCACCCTTTGGTTGCAAAGCCCGGTAAAGATTTTTGAGAATTGTTGATTTCCCGCTACCGTTAGGACCAATTAAACCTACAAACTCTCCCTTTTTAACCGTTATGGAAATATTTTCAATCACCGGCTCTTGGTCATAAGCAAAGCTTAAATTTTCTACCTGCAGTTTCATTTTTCCACCTCACCATTTAGACGTATTGCGTTTTAATAACCAAATAAACAAAGGACCGCCAAATATAGCCGTCAAAACACCTAAGGGCAGCTCTTCCGGTGCAATAATTAATCTTGCCGCCACATCCACCCAGACCACCAAAATTCCACCGAGTAAAGCACAAACCGGCAAAACTCTTTTATGATCAGAACCTACAAACAAGCGCGTAATATGGGGAACCATTAACCCGACAAAACCCACGGTTCCACTAACAGCAATGGTGGTTCCGGCCATGAGTGAAGATACCAGCACCAGCATTTTTTGCAACCGCCCTACATTGAAGCCTAAAGTTCCGGCCGTTTCATCCCCCATTAACAAAGCATTTAAAGCGCGATGATTTGCCATGAGGATAACCATGCACAGACAAATGGTGGCAGCCGGAAGAGTCAAATATCCCCATTTTGCCCCTGCTAAACTTCCGGAAAGCCAGTATGTTACATTGTGTAAACCTAAAGCGTTAGGCGCACTTAAAGTAATAATCCGTGTAATGGCATCCATAATCATGGAAAGCGCTACTCCGGACAGCAACAGCTGGGGAATATTAATTCTTCCCCGAACCCGTGAAATAGTGTAAACAATCATGATGGAAATGGCCGCACCGATAAAGGCACTAATGGATAATGAATAAGTACCGAAAAAGGAAAAGACGCCAAAAAGCATGCCTAAAGTTGCCGTGGCCGATGCTCCGGAAGACACACCCAAGATAAACGGGTCAGCCAGGTGATTTCTCACCAAAGCTTGCATCGCTACTCCGGTGACAGACAAAGACGAACCTACAATCATCCCCAGTAAAACTCGCGGAAAGCGGAGTCCCCACACAATATTCTCGTCCACTTTAGCCCAGGTGGGTGAAAAATAATCTTTGCAAAAAGGAATTTTGCTGCCGATAATTTTGGCCACCGTGGCAGGAGGTACACTAACGGGACCTAGCCCGATGGCAAGAATAATAGAAATCACCGCCGCCAAAATTAAAAGCAGAATGATAGCAGGCATGTGGGGCTCCTGGCGGTTAAATATGCTTTTGATTCCGCTCCAAGAAATAAAATTTACTTTCATGGTCTTCCCCCGTTCATTTTTCCGCGCAAATTAAAAACATGGGTGTGGAACGATTAAGAATTCTTTCCCCGAGATCCCAAACCAGCTCGGAAATATCATTATCGATCCAAAGACGACGAAATCCGATGTCAAGCAATTCTTTACTATCCCATTGGGGGCGCAGTTTTTTACTGAAAAATAAATCTTTGGCAATGCGATCGCATTCTTCCGGGTCTTCATGCTCATTGATTTTAATGCCAAGTGCTTGCGCCCGTTTTAAATCTTCCTCATACATTGCCTGCATCCTGGCATCATGTAAGCGCAGGTTCCAGTTTGCATCAAAAATAAGCAGCCGGCCACCGGTTTTAATACTCGATACCACTCCCGGTAAGCTTTTGGGGGATCATGCAAAATCCAGGTCAGATTGCGGCACACTAAAAGATCGAAACAAGCATCGGGAAAAGCCAGCTCATGGGAATCCATTTTGAAAAAATTCACTTGTAAACCGGCTTTTTGTGTATTATTTTTTGCCTGTACCAACATCTTTTCTGCGCAATCTATGCCGGCAACCCGGTGCCCCATTTCCGCCAAAATCATGGCAAAAAATCCGGGACCGGTACCGATGTCAAGTACCAGTAAATCTTCTTGGCGGGGTAAGTATGCACTAATTAGTTTCTTCCATGCTTGTTTTTTAAAACTATTTAATTCCGCCCAAATATTCTCATTATAACGCGTTGCTTCTCCCTGCCAATATTTTTCAATGCGGTTTTGCATCTTTTCTCCCTCTTTTCTCTTTACAAAAGCTTTTAGGAAAAAGAAAACCATGAAGTAGACCGGGTCGCCCAGTCATTAACCTTCATGGTTAATAGTCATGTTTTATAGTAAATTTTTCTCGCAGCCTCTTTTAATCTGTGCTTTCATAGCACACTAATACAAAGAAATTATATCTGGTAACAATTATTTTTACAAGCTTTTTTGACCGCTTTATACGCAAACCTTTAAGCACCTGTATATACAGCTATGTACTTCTAATATAAGTTTAAAGGCTTGTGAACTTTTTGTCAAGAATAAAATGCTTGTAAAACCTTATTTTTTTGTAACAACACTCTTTCTGGCTCAGAGCCGGCGTAAAAGCCGCAAAGGCAAAGTTGCCAGTTGCCAAATAAAATCCAGCACCAATGTGACCGCATAACCACAGAATCTAAAGGGGAGTAGTATAAGCCAAAACAGCGGATACAAAATTAAAAACAGGAGGGCCACCGGCCAACATAAAACAAACAAAATTAACCATAATAAACAACCCATAAAATCGCCTCACTTCGGCAAAAATGATTTTAGCATAAGAATCTGAGCAGAAAGGAACGAAGGTGCCATGTTAACTGTAAAACAGCTCTTACTTATCACCTCATTGGTGCTTCTTTTCGTCCTCCGTTCAGCCACAAATTTATCAGCCCAAGTGCATCAATACCGGCAGGCAGCGTTGCATGCAGAAAAAGAAATGCAAGAAGCTAGAAGACTGTCTTTTGCCTCGGAGCAATATGTCACCCAAATCATGAAAGTAACCAAATATGCCCCTACAGCACCAGACGCCGTCCCGGGGCATGACTATACCGGTGATCCTAGGATTACAGCCAGCGGCGAAAAAGTTGTACCCGGCAAAACAGCAGCCGCCGGCCCCAATATCCCCTTTGGCACAGAAATTTATGTGGAAGGTCAGGGATGGTACATTGTGCAGGATCGCGGCAGCGGGATCGGGCCCAATAATATTGATTTAGCCTGCTCTTCCCGTGAAGAAGCAATTGAATTTGGCCAGCAAGAACTGTTGGTAGTTTTTAAAAAACCACAAGATTAATGCTTATGGCTTTGTTTTAAGACAGAACGGGAAAGAATTCGGGTATCGATTTCCTCCACCACCCCCCGCTCTTTTGCCAGAATATAAAAAACTATCGTGGCATTATACTCCTCAAAATAGCGACAATATGCCCGGGCGGCAAGCCGCATAACTTGATAATCAGTTTCTACTTCCAGACCTTTAGGTACCCCATACTGTAAATAACCCAATTGCCGGGTGCGATAGCGGTGGGCAGGCGTATTGGTTTTAATGACGGCGTCCATTTTGCACCAGCCGGGGATGTCTATATACGAAACCCCCCTTTGTACCTCTACTGCTTCCACCGTAAAAGTGACTTTACCCGGCGGCAAACCAATGGAAGGCATCACCAAGTGTTTTTGGTCATAAGCAGGGACGGTAGCAAGCTTTTCAATTTTAACCTGGCCGTCTTCAGCAAAAAATAAAGCTTTACTGTTAACGGCATAAGCGCCGTAAAATGCCCCATAAAGATCGCTTTGCGGATCAAAATAGGCGGCATACTTTTTGCCGCAGCGAAAATTACCAAAGTTATAAATGATACTTAACTGGATGTCTTCCTTTGCATTTAAATACTTGGTAAAGCCTTTGCCGGCGTTAAAATACAAAACATAAGGGAAAAAACTGCCCCGGCCCGGCAAACTTCCGGAAGGAACTGACAAGGGTATGTAACGGAAAAGACCTGTGTATTGATGGTATTTGCTGACAGGAAACATGAGCAAAAAACTTCTTAGTGGATAATAAGCATTGGTTATGAGAATAAAGAAAATCACAAACAGTACGCATATAAAGAAAATCATTTTTTTTCTTGCTTTTTGCATAATGCTCCCTTCCTGCCTTGTATACCGCTTCTTGGTCTAATTATATACCAGTTCGGCCAAGATTTCCTCAAAGGATAAATACTTCTCACCAAAGCAGCGCCAGTTAAGCGCTGCTTTGGTAGGATTACAAAGAATTTTTTAGTTTTAAAAAAATTATGTTGCGCTGGCAAAAATTACCCTAGTGAATACAGTCACATACAGACAGGATTTTTCATTTCTGACTAGAAATATTATTTACAAATATATAGTTACCCTATGTATTTAGTACGTTTTGCATTTATTACTATTATCTGGAGGTATTAAATTGAGCAGTATCTGGGGAAAAATTTTACGCATTAATCTCAGTACCGGTGAAATCAAGTCGGAAAAGGTTCCCGCCGATTTGTCAAATAAATTCATCGGCGGAAGAGGTTTGGCAGGAAAAATGCTGATGGAAGAAATTCCTGCCGGCATTAATGCTTTATCTGAGGAGAACAAAATATTTTTTGCTACCGGTCCGCTAACCGGCACCACCGCCCCTACCGGCAATCGCTATATGGTGGTAACGAAATCGCCTCTTAACAATGTTATTGCTTCTTCAAATGCCGGAGGTTTTTGGGGCGCAGAACTAAAATTTGCCGGCTACGATATGCTGATTGTGGAAGGCAAAGCCCCGGAACCGGTCTATATTGCCATCAAAGATGACTCTGTACAAATTAAACCGGCCGCGCACCTTTGGGGTAAAACTACCAGTATTGCAACTGAAATACTTTTGCAAGAATTTGGCGACCCTAAGGCGCGAGTTGCCGTCATTGGGCCTGCCGGCGAACATCTTTCTCCCATTGCTTCCATTATTAACGACTTTTGCCGGGCAGCGGGACGCTCGGGCGTCGGGGCTGTGATGGGTGCGAAAAACCTTAAAGCAATTGTTGTGCGTGGCACACAGAATGTACAAGTAGCAGACCCGGTAAAATTTAAAGAAGCTGTGCGTGCCGCCATTAAAAAAATTAGGGAAAACGGGGTAACAGGACAAGGTTTACCGGCGTATGGCACAGCAATCCTGGTAAATATTATCAATGAAGCAGGGATCTTGCCTACAAAAAACTTTCAAACAGGTGTTTTTGCAGAGGCGGAAAATATCTCGGGGGAAACATTAGCAGAAAAGTATCTGAAAAGAAAAGATCCTTGTTACCGCTGCCCCATTGCCTGTGGCCGCCATTGTGAAATAGACGGCCTTGAAGGTGCCGGCCCGGAATATGAAACTATTTGGGCCTTTGGCAGTGCTTGCGGCATTTCCGATCTAAAAGCTATAATTCATGCCAATACCGCCTGCAATGATATAGGTGTCGACACTATTTCTGCCGGCTCAACTATTGCCGCCGCCATGGAATTATACCAACGTGGCATAATTACAAATGCAGAATTAGAAGACGGCCCTGCTTTAACCTGGGGCAATGCAGAAGCGATTGTCGAGTGGGTTAAACGTATGGGGGACAAGCAAGGATTTGGCTCTCTGCTGGCCCAGGGGTCGGCTCGTTTAACGGCTGCCTACGGCGCACCTGACCTTTCCATGAGTGTAAAAAAATTAGAACTGCCTGCTTATGATCCGCGCGGACTTATGGGGCATGGTCTGCAATATGCCACCTCTAACCGCGGTGGTTGCCACGTACGCGGCTATTTAATTTCACCGGAGATTTTAGGCCTGCCGGAACCATTGGATCGTTTTTCTTTAGAAGGCAAAGCTCAATGGGTAAAAACTTTCCAGGACCTCACTGCCGCCATTGACAGCAGCGGCCTTTGCCTCTTTTCCTCCTTTGCCCTGGGCGCCGAAGATTATGCAGCTTTATTGGCAGCGGCCACCGGCATTCCATATACTACCGAGACATTATTAAAATGTGGAGAACGTTGCTACAATGTGGAACGCTTGTTTAATTTGCAAGAAGGCTACACTGCTGCCGATGACACACTGCCAAAACGTCTTTTGGAAGATCCAATGCCTGAAGGTCCAACTAAAGGGCATGTACATCCCCTAGATAAGCTTCTGCCCCAATATTATGCAGTGCGAGGTTGGGAAAACGGTGTTCCCACACCTGCAAAACTTAAAGCTTTAGGGTTGTAGTAACGTACCGGATTTGCAACAAATGGAGTGACAGTATGCAGCTCACGGTAAAACTTTTTGCCACCCTGCGCCACAATCGCTTTAAAGCAAAGATAAAGGAATTTGACCAAGGCATAACTGTGGAACAAGCCATTAAGGTATTGGACATACCGGAAGAAGAAGTTTCCTTGATCATGGTCAACGGTATCCTTGTGCAAAAGGAATATGTGCTCAAGGATGGGGATACGCTTGCCCTTTTCCCGCCCATAGGCGGAGGTTAGAGCCAAAACAAAACACCCAAGCCGTGAGGGCTTGGGTGTTTACTTGTGAGCACCTTTACCGGTGATCTTCATGGCAATCCAGGCAGTTTTCTTTACCATGGGCAAAAGGCTCCATCTCGCCGTGGCAAACCAGGCACTCTCCGGCCACCGCCGGTGCAGTATATTCTCCCGGTTTAAAGGTGCCTTCGAGATATTTATTGAGCATTTGCGCCGTAAACTTGCAGACGTCTGCCGTTAAACCGGCGCATCTTTCTTTACGCTCCGGTCTACTGCGCGGACCCATACCTGTCTCGTTCATCCACCGGGTAACGGAAACATGGCAAAGTGTGGAACCGACCGCCACTCTGGGTAAATCAAATTCCCCTGTCTGGTATTCCGGGAAAGGATGTTGCGTATAAAAAGCAATCAACTCATTAACCATGGCTGATTTTTCTTCCCCTTCAGCAATCATCCCGATGAGCTGAATGGGAGCAATTAATGCACCGCAGATGGATCCCCAACCTTCAATACCGGCTTGGAAAGAAGTAAAGGCTTCTAAAGGCAGCTGGTTAAAGGGATAGCCTACTTCTTCCGCTAAATAGCCCAAAAGACCTTGGGCGGCACCATATCCTCACCCGGCTTCTTTATATCCAAGATAAGCTCTTTCCGCCGCCACGTCCGGATCAAGTTTTTTGTACTCTACCGGCCATTTTGCCGCTTCTACGTTTCCGGCGGCCGCCGGGCTTGCATTAGTGCCACGCAGGAAATTATGAATCCCGCCTGCCAGCGCCACACCGGCGATGGCAGCACCTGCTCCCACTAAAAACTTCCTTCTTGAAATTTCTTTTTCTTTCGTAGCTTTAGAATCGGACATTATTTAACCTCCTTTACTGCAGCAACTTTATCTTAGTGAAAATGAAAACATTCACTTTTATCCGCTACTTTTCTTCCCCTTTGACTAAAGGCCACCAGCAGGATGCCTAATTCATAAAGTCCGTAGAGGGGGATGCCCAGCATTAATTGCGAAAAAACATCTGGGGGTGTAAGTACAGCGGCGATAACTAGCACTGCAAGTAGTGCATATTTACGATACCGGCGCAGCAATTTTGCCTCCACCATGTTTAGTTGTCCAAGTGTGAGAAACAAAAGCGGTAGTTGAAAGACAATGCCAAAAGCAAAAATAAAATTCACGGCAAAGGATAAATAGTTTGAGATGGTAAACAGAGGTTGCAGGGTATCTGTAGCAAAATTAAGAAAAAAGCGCACTGAAAAGGGAAAAACCACAAAGTAGGCAAAAAGCACTCCCAAGACAAAGAAAACAAAAACAGCCAGCACAGCAGGGATAATAATCTTTTTTTCATAACTTTCAAAAGCCGGCAGCAAAAAGGCAAGTAAGTGATAAACCAGTACAGGCATTGCCAAAGCAAGACCAAACATCACTGACAAACGCAAATCTGCCATCAAAGCTTCGGGTGGTGTAAGAAAAATAAGCTGGATATCTCCGGCCGGGCGCGTGATAATGGCACGCAATTTATCGACAAAAAGAAAACTACTTATTGTAGTTATCACAAGAGTCATCAGGCAAATTATTAAGCGTTGCCGCAATTCTCCCAGGTGTCCAGTTATTGTAAGGTTTTTAGCTTCTCGCCCCATCACATCACCTCATGAGCATTCTGATGTAGGGCTATCAAGTATAACAAAATTTTGTACCAAACCACTTATACTTACTTATCTTCTGTCTCTGTTACCGCGTCGGAAAAACTTTGCTGTAATTCTTTAGTGGCAGCTTTAAATTCTCTAATCCCATGACCTAAAGCTTTCCCTATTTCCGGCAACTTCTTGGGGCCAAATATCAACAAAGCTACAATTAAGATTAAAATCAGTTCGCCAAAACCAAGCCTGGAAAACATCCGCTCACCTCCGGATACTTTGTGATTTTTTTCATTTACCCATATAATAAGCTCTTTAGCTCAGTCTCGTCAAAAAGCTAATTATATATGTTTATCTGCATTTTTCTCATTAAAACTCTTATTTTTGCCCATAAAAAAATCCGGCTATAGACAACTTCAATAGCTATACAAGTTTCCTATATCAACTAGCCGGATTTTTTTATCTTAAATTTTTTTGACAACAAGTTTCTGGCGTTTACATGCCCTGCAGCAGCTTGAAGGTTAAAATTAAATGAATTAGAATAAGAATAGACCATGGTAAAAGAGGGGGGAGAGATATGGATCTTGACAGCTTAAGGGCCTTTTGCACAGTTGTGGAAACAGGAAGTATCTCTAAAGCAGCCAAAAAGCTCTATGTTTCACAACCCTCTTTAAGCTTAAAAATTCAAGATCTCGAAAATCAGTGTCAGTCTAAACTTTTAGAACGTACAAATCGGGGAGTTACCCTCACTGATGCCGGGCAAGTTGTTTATCAACACGCCCAAAAAATACTTTATTTAGGTGAAAAAATTGCCAAGGAACTGGACCGTTCCCGCAGTCAAGTAGTATTGCTACAACTTGGAGCTTCCAGCACCGTAGGCAATTATGCACTTCCTTGCACTATCTTTAATTTTAAAGAAAAATACCCGGAATACCATATTCACATGCAAACCTTTAACACAGACACAGTAATTGAAAAAATGATTAATCACGAAATAGATATAGGTTTAGTAGAAGGACCGCTGACTGAAAAAAATCGTGAACTTTTGGAACAAGAAAAAATTGCCACCAAGCATGTTACAGCAAACGAATTAATCTTAGTGGCACATAACAGTGAAAAATGGCCTAGCAACGAAATTACCCTTGCTACCTTGAAAGAACTGCCGCTGATAATTAGAGAGAAAGGCTCCGGTATTCGCACCACCATGGAAACAACTTTGTCTGCTTTGGATATAGATCTAGATGAGTTAAATATAGTACTGGAATTACAATCTACAAACGGTATTATTTCCGCCGTAACTTCAGACAAAGGTGCGGCTTTGCTGCCGAAAATGGCCGTCCGCAGAGAATTACATTATAAAATTTTAAAGCAAATCAAAGTAGAGAAAGTACATTTCCAGCACGATATAACTAGCCTGTACAATCCGGATGATCTGGCCAAACCCCTTCACCGCAATTTTTTGGAACTTTTGCATTCTCCCGATCGTGGTTTTTGTTAAAAATTATCTTTTTTCTATAATAATTTCCCAGATTCCCTCATCAATTTGCTGCACTTGGCAAGGATAGTTATATTTAGACTGAAAATGATTGATCACACTGGCGGAGGAACAGCTGTGATCAGTTTTTAAAATTAAGCGATCGTAAGGCTTAAGCTCCAACAATTTTATTTCTGCACGCATAATGGGTAGGGGGCACATTTCACCCAGGGCATCAATTCTATAATCCATACTCCCACCTCCAATGCAATCTCACCGGCTCTCAATTACCAGGGCCGTTTTTTATCGGATCTAAAACTTTATCTCACATGCTTACTGGTAGGGAAGCTCCCCTTTAAGTTTGCAGGTGAGCCGGTCCGCCGAAGAAGTAGCAACCCCTAAAGCACAAGAAAGACGTACCTTGAAATGAAGCGTCTTTCTTGTTTTACTATATCATAGAGTTTTTTTCTTGTAACTGCAAAGTTCTAGTTAATTTTATCCTTACAATTTAAACATCCAAATCAATTTGCCGTCAAAAGATAGCGCATTAAAACCTTCCCTCCCAAATATGCCCCCGGAAATAAAGCCGCAGCAAAAAGCCAGCCATGTAGTGATAATGAAGAAATACCTGACAACAAGGCACCAATATTACACCCCATAGCTAATCTTGAGCCATACCCCATACAGATTCCCCCTAGTAAAGCTGCCCAGTAATAACGGTTAGTGCGGGGAAAACGCCAACGAAATTCATGGTGGTATAAACTGGCAAGCATGGCTCCAAGCAGCATTCCTAAGGCCAAAAGGATTAAAGGGTGCGCTATTAATGCCCCGCCGTCGTCAGCCAACCAGAAATTTTCCTGAAAATAGAGCCAATCGTTGACGGCAATACCTAACTTGCCGGCCACCCAACCGGCTAAACTGGTGATGCCGGTGGTAATGCCCCAGGGCTTGCCGTAAAAAATTACAAATAAAGTATTGCCTACTGCCAAATAAACAGCAGCGCGGCCATAAGGCATAGCTGCTGAGATTTTTTTAAATATGGAGAAAACATGCTTGGTCTTTTCTACTTTTAATGCCCAGAAATAAAACAGCACAAAACAGCCTAACTGCAAGCTTAATGCCGCTGGCCACCCAAGCTGCTCCGGCAAAAAAATTGTGGGAGTTTTGGCTATACTAAAGGGTACTACCCAATTTAAATGCCACGCTCCCCAAAGCGACCCGCACAGCAGTCCCAAAAATGTAACATACTGCATCACATTCCCTTCCCCCATCCGCACCAGGGCACCGGAGACGCATGCTCCGGCCACGGTCATGCCAAACCCAAAGAGCAGGCCACCCAGTATAGTATGGAGTCCTGCCGGGTAAATGCGCCCCACAACCGTCAAATTAATTCCCAAGGCAAAATGTAACACGGAAAAACCAACGGTGGTGAGAAATAATGCCACAAGTACTGCTCGTGTCAAAGCTGTGTTCCGGATGAGAAAGATGTCACGGAAAGCTGCCGCAAAACAAAACCTAGAGCGTTGCATAATATAACCAAAGAAAAGGCCAAAAAGATAGGGATAAAAAGCGCGTTGGTAAAAAAACCACAACAGCCAAGCACCCAAAAAGGCAAAACTGAAAAGAAAGATAACTTTAAGGTTAATTTTTTTCGGCAATGGTTTTTGTGTTTGTCTTTGTAAAATTTCTGCCATTTTAGCTCTCCCTTCGTCGGCAGAATGTAGCTTGTGAATTAATTAACTTTTCCTGCGACAGGAAAATTTTTTTCTTTTAGCGGGAATCTGCCATCTGTAAATTTAGCTGACAAATAATATTATTACTCTATCCTTCCCCTCTCACCAGGGGAAAAATAAACAACCATGCTTTGCCGGCATGGTTGTTTGCCCCTGAAAACCCAAATTAGGAAACAGCTTTGCAAGCACTACAGGGCATGCCTGCTCCCGGGGAGCAAGGAGAATCCGCCTTGAAACTGCAAGCTGCGTCTCCCATATTGCTGCTTTTAATGGTATTAAAACCGTATATCTCCTGCAAATCCTTGCCTTTGCAAATGGGGCAACTGACATTACTTTTTTCCGCACTTTTAATCAGTACCTCAAAATTTTTACCGCATGTTTTGCAGGTGTATTCATAAGTGGGCATGCAACAACCTCCTTTGCTCATTATACACCTACAGGGTATATAGTCATTGTAAAATATGGTTAAATAACTGTCAAGAACGCTGCAGAAGTGCCAATGCTTTTTGCACAATATTTTCCACCGTAAAGCCAAATTCCTGCATTAAAATTTCACCGGGTGCAGAAACACCAAAATGATCTATGGAGATGATTAAACCTTCATCTCCGGTAAACTGCTGCCATCCCATAGAATGGCCGGCCTCAATGGCAATTCTTTTGCGCACATTTTCCGGCAGTACTTTTTGCCGGTAAGCTGCCGGTTGAGCTTTAAATAATTCCCAACTGGGCATGCTGACCACACGGGCATCAATGTCTTTTTCCGCCAAAACTTTTTGCGCCTGTAAAGCCAACTGCACTTCAGATCCGGTGGCAATGAGAATAAGATCGGGCACTTCACCTTTTTCCGCCGCCAGGACATATGCACCTTTAGCCGCCTCTACGCCTGTGCCCTCCAGTTGTGGCAATGTTTGCCGTGTTAAAATAATGGCTGTGGGCCCATCTTTTCTCTTGAGGGCAGCCAACCACGCCGCCGCCGTTTCCCGTCCGTCGGCAGGCCGGAAAACATGCAGATTAGGTGTTGAGCGTAAACCGGCCAGTTGTTCAATGGGCTGGTGTGTTGGTCCGTCCTCCCCAACGCCAATACTGTCATGGGTAAAAACATAAATTACCGGTAATCCCATTAAAGCCGCCAAACGTACGGGCGGTTTCATATAATCAACAAAGACAAAAAATGTAGACACAAAGGGCCTCAATCCGCCATGCAGTGCCATGCCGTTGGCTATACTGCCCATGGCATGTTCGCGCACACCAAAAAAGAGGTTATTCCCTTTACGGTTGTCGGCCTGGAAATCACCAAGCCCTTTTAAGTAGGTGTTTGTGGAAGCATTAAGGTCGGCAGAACCACCCATTAGATTGGAAAGATATTTAGCGATAATTTGCATCACTTGTCCCGAAGCGGCCCGGGTAGCCAAGGGCTTTGCAAACTGCCAAAGGGACTTGTCCTCTTCCACCTCCGCAGGAATATCCCCGGCATGCCAAGCATCCCAAGCCGCTGCCGCTTCCGGATATTCCCGGCGATATTGCGCAAAAAGCTCGTCCCACTGCGCCTTTTTCTTTTCTAGTTGTGCAGTGATGGCAGCAAAATGCTCGCGAACTTCAGCAGGCACATAAAAATCAGGTTCTGTCGGCCAGCCCAAATTTTCTTTTGTCAATTTAACTTCTTCTGCCCCCAAAGGAGCACCGTGGACGGCGGCGGAACCCTGTTTATTGGGGCTGCCGTACCCGATGGCAGTCCGCACCATAATAAGCGATGGTCTCTCTGTCTCCTGCTTGGCCTTTTCTATGGCCAAAGCTATTTCTTCGATGTCGTTTCCGTCTTTTACCTTCAGTACATGCCAGCCATAAGCTTCAAAACGTTTAGCCACATCTTCCGTAAAAGTTATCTCGGTGGAGCCGTCAATGGTAATTTGATTATCATCATAGAGACAAATCAAGCGTCCTAATTTAAGATGTCCCGCCAAAGAGGCGGCCTCCGCACTGACACCCTCCATTAAACAGCCGTCACCGCAGTAAACGTAAGTATAATGATGTACAATTTCAAAACCGGGTTTATTAAATTCGGCTGCCAGTCTGGCCTCAGCAATGGCCATACCTACCGCATTGGCAAATCCTTGTCCCAATGGCCCCGTAGTGGTTTCCACACCAACTGTATGGCCGTATTCAGGGTGTCCCGGCGTCAAACTGCCCCATTGCCGAAAAGCTTTTAAATCATCTAGCGTAAGGCCATAACCGAATAAATGTAAAAGCGCATACAGCAGCATGGACCCATGGCCTGCCGACAAAACAAAACGATCACGATTGGGCCACTGCGGATCGCTGGGGCTATGCTGCATGCATCGCGTCCACAATGTGTAAGCCATGGGAGCTCCGCCCATGGGTAAACCTGGGTGGCCTGATTTTGCTTTTTCAATGGCATCCACCGCCAACATGCGAATGGTATTAATTGCTTTTTGCTCAATTGCCTTCAATGGAATCCCTCCGCCTTGGGTTTGTTTATTTCTGTTTTCCCCTATTTTATCTAATTTTACAACAAAAACAAAGAAAGAGCTTAATCTTTAAGGAAAGATTAACCATTGTACAGCGAGAGTAAAAAATCCGGCCGCAGCCGGAAATTAATCTGCGATTTTTAAAATTAATTTGGCCACGTTTTCCGCAAAACGTTCGGCTGTGCGCACACCTTCCTCATCATTAAGGGCATCGCCGGGCGCCAGACCGAAAACAATATTCCAGTATGTGGAACCGGGGACAATCATTTCATTAATGAAATAAAACATCAGCATTTCTTGAATGGTGGCGGTGGCACCACCACGCCGGTTGATGGCAATGGGCCCCCCCACTTTCCAGGCAAGGAACCTGTCACTGGCGCCGGAAAGCCTGCCAATACGCTGCAGTAAATTCATAACATCACCGCGTGCTGTACCAAAATAAACGGGAGCCCCCACAATAAAGCCTTTTGCCGGCCGCACTTTTGCCACAATTTCATTAACATCATCTGGCAAAACACATACTCCGGTGCCTTGGCATTTGCGGCAAGCGATACAAGCTTCAATTTTCTTGTCCGCCAGCGATATAATTTCACTTTCTAAACCGCAGGCTTCTATTTTTTCGGCACACCTTTTTAAGATCTGCATGGTATTACCGTTTTTCCGCGGGCTGCCAGAAATTAAAATTACTTTCTTCATTCTCTCTTCCTCCTTACTTCAATTACAAAAACTTATGAGCAAGCAGGCAACTCTATTCTTCCCCGGCACCTAATTGCTCCAAGTCAGTGCTGATTTTCTCCCACTCTAAAAGCAAGGCATTGACACTTGCTTTTAAATCCTGCAGTAGTCTGCCCTTTTCCGCCGCCAGTTTATAATCGTTAAAGACTTCCGGCTTTGCAAGCTCCCTTTCCAAAAGCGCAATCTCTTTTTCCTGCCTGGTAATTTCATCTTCCGTTGCTTGCAATTTTTGCTGCAGTTTTTTCCGCTGACGTCGCAGTTGCAGCTGTTCTTCACGCCGCAGTCTTTCTTTTTCCTGGCGCCGGCGTTTTTGGGGACTACTTTGCTTTTCTGCCTGCTTTCTTTGTTTTTCCAGGTATTCGGCAAAGGAATAGGGATAAAGAGTCAGGGTACCGTCCTCTAAAACTGCCACTTTTGTGGTGGTACGGGTTAAGAAGTAACGGTCATGAGAAACCACCAATAAAGTTCCGGCATAAGCAGACAGTGCTTCTTCCAGTTCTTCCACGCCTTTAAGATCTAAATGATTAGTGGGCTCGTCCAAAATAAGAAAATTACCGTCATCCAGGCTCAATTTGGCTAAAGCCAGGCGGCTTTTTTCTCCACCGCTGAGATCGGCATTTCTCTTAAAAACATCGTCGCCCATAAACAAGAAACGGCCCAAATATGTTCTCGCTTCTGTTTGCGTCATCCCGGAGGCAGCCATAATTTCCTCCAGTGGTGTCCAGCCAAGTCGTATTGTTTGCTGGTGCTGGTCAAAATAGACAGGTTGTACACTGGGTCCCAGCCAAACACAACCACTATCTGGCTGCAATTGTCCTGTAATGATTTTCAGCAAGGTGCTTTTACCTGCACCATTAGGTCCCACCAAGGCTATTTTTTCTCCCCAACGGATCAGCAGATTTAAGTTTTGAAAAACAGTGTGCTTGTCATATGCTTTACTTATATTCTCCAAGCGCACCACAATTTCTCCGCTGCGACCGCTAAAAGCAAAATCCAGCGACATAGCTTTTTCTGTCCGCGGCTTTTCCACCGGTTGTAGTTTTTCCAGACGTTTTTGCCGGCTTTTGGCTTGACGTTTTTCCCGTTCACTGGTGCCAAGAGAACGAATATAAGCTTCTTCTTTGGCCACATAGGCCTGCTGTTTTAAATATGCTTTTTCCTGCGCTTTACGCTCAATTGTTCTTTGTTGTAAGTAAGCAGTATAATTACCATTATAACTTTTAATACTGCCGTTTTCCAGGGATAAGATGCGCCCCACAACACGGTCAAGAAAATAACGGTCGTGAGAAACAAGCAAAATTGTTCCCGGCCAATCATGCAGAAAACTTTCCAGCCATTCTATGGCCTGAAGATCCAAATGATTGGTAGGTTCGTCTAGAAGCAATACATCTGGCTTTTTCAGCAACAGCCGTGCCAGCCGCAGCCGCGTCTGCTCACCGCCGGAAAAACTGGTAATTGGTCGGGGCAAATCTTCTACGGTAAAACCTAAACCTTGAATCACAGCACGTAATTGTGCTTCTGCCAGGTATCCCCCGGCTTCTTCAAAACGATGCCGCAGCTCTCCATAAGCAGACATGATTCTTGCCAGTTCTTTTTTCGCCAGTTTTTCCGGTTCAGCCATCTGCCGTTCCAGTTCTATCATTTTTTCATAAAGTGCATCCAGGTGGGAAAAAGCCTGCCGCAGCTCTGCCTCCATGGTTTGTGCGGATAGCCTGGCGGCATT
This sequence comes from Bacillota bacterium, assembly GCA_012521405.1. Lineage (GTDB taxonomy): Bacteria > Bacillota > Dethiobacteria > Dethiobacterales > Dethiobacteraceae > JAAYSO01. The sequence goes on along the minus strand of JAAYMK010000033.1, from coordinate 21,901 downwards.
TTGCTCCAGATAACCTATTGTCGTTCCTTTAGCAACTGTGATTGTCCCTGCATCGGCACTGTCCCGCCCGGCAATAAGATTTAAAAGGGTTGTCTTTCCTGCACCGTTGGCTCCTACCAAGCCAACGCGTTCGCGGGGAAAAAGTTGCAGCGTAACATTATCTAAAATCTTATTTGCTCCATATGATTTTGTAACTTTATGCACGTTAATAATAATACTCACAGAGAAACCCCCGTTTTCTTGCACTGCTATATATACTTCCCCGCAAGGCCGTCACTTCCTGCCATGTGCCTCCACCCAAAAAGTCAAATACCTTTGCAAAAAATTTCTTGTTTGCAAACGGCAATCTTGGTATACTAAATTGTGCTGCGTAAGGAGGAACACACATGGAAATACGTAATTTAGCCATCATTGCCCATGTGGATCATGGCAAAACCACTTTAGTTGACGGTATGCTACGCCAGAGCGGAATTTTCCGCAGCCGAGAAACCGTGGAACGTGTTTTAGACTCCGATGCTTTGGAAAGGGAACGCGGTATTACAATTTTAGCTAAAAACACTTCTGTCATCTACCGCGGCGTAAAAATAAATATCGTGGACACACCCGGCCATGCTGATTTTGGCGGTGAAGTGGAACGGGCTCTTTCCATGGTGGACGGAGTTTTACTGCTGGTAGATGCCTTTGAAGGCCCCATGCCACAAACACGTTTTGTTTTACGGAAAGCTTTGCAAGCCGGACTTGTTCCCATTGTGGTTGTCAATAAAATCGATCGCCAAGATGCGCGTCCCTTGGAAGTAGTTGATCAGGTCTTTGATTTATTTATTGCTTTGGATGCTACTGAGGAGCAACTTGATTTTCCCGTAGTTTTTACATCAGCCCGCCAAGGTATTGCCGGGCTGGATCCGGAAAATCTTTCTTCCACTTTAGAACCGCTATTTGAAACAATTATCTCCCATATACCTGCTCCCGGGGGCAATCCAGATTTGCCTTTTCAAATGCTCGTAGCAAATTTGCTCTATGATAATTATCTGGGACGCTATGCTGTAGGCCGCATCCGGCGCGGCTCCGTTGCCCCGGGCAATTCTGTGGCCATTTTGCATGCTGACGGTACCCAAAGCAGCGCCAAAATAGGTAAAGTTTTTATTTTTTCCGGCTTAAAAACAATGGAAGTAAAGCAAGGAGAAACCGGGGATATTGTTGCCATCTCCGGTTTAGAAAATGTAAATATCGGCGATACCATCTGCCATCCTGACCATCCGGAGCAATTGCCCACCATTTCTGTGGACGAACCGACTTTGGTGATGAATTTTTTAGTTAATAACAGCCCCTTTGCCGGTCGCGAAGGTCAACATATTACCTCCCGCAAGTTACGGGAAAGACTTTGGCGCGAATTGGAAACAAATGTCTCCCTGCGGGTTGAGGAAGCCGGCAGTCCGGACTGTTTTCGCGTGTCCGGCCGCGGCGAACTGCATCTTTCCATTCTCATCGAAAATATGCGCCGGGAAGGGTATGAACTGCAAGTCAGCAAACCTGAAGTGATCCTGAAAAAGATTAACGGGCAGCTTTATGAGCCTTTTGAACATTTAGTTTTAGATTTGCCGGAGGAGTATGTGGGCAATGTGATGGAAATTTTAAGCCGCCGGAAAGCAGAAATGCTTGATATGTCACCCCTTGGTTCAGGACAAGTACGTTTAGAATATCACCTTCCGGCACGCGGTCTCATTGGTTTGCGTTCAGAATACCTGACAGAAACAAGGGGCAATGGTCTAATGCATCACGTTTTTGCCGGCTATGAACCTTATAAAGGCGAAATACCGTCCCGCCATCAGGGAGCCCTTATCGCCTGGGAAGACGGTGAGGCTACCGTCTATGGGTTACAAGCAGCAGAAGAACGTGGACAATTATTTATTACTCCGGGCACCAAAGTTTATGAAGGCATGATTGTAGGACAACATAACCGCGAGCAAGATCTGGAAGTTAATGTATGTAAAAAGAAACATCTTACCAACTTTAGAGCTTCCACCGCAGAAGAAACAATCCGTTTAAAAGAAGTTCGCACTTTAAGCCTGGAAGAAGCCCTGGAGTTTATCAAAGAGGATGAGCTGGTGGAAATAACTCCCCAAAATATCCGTTTGCGCAAAAAATTGCTTAAAAAACAAGAACGTGCCCGTTACCAAAAACAGCAAGCGCAGAAGTAAAAAATATCCACGCTTAAAAATACTGTCAAAAGCCGACCGCTTAAAGGTCGGCTTTCACTATTTCTTTCTAGCGGCAAAAATCATTGATTACCAATCCGGTTACAAGTTTGGGATAAAAGTAAGTTGATTTTTGCGGCATTTTTTCCCCGGCAGCGGCCACTGCCGTCACTTCCTTCACTTGTGTTGGGTTTAAAAAGAAAACTGCTTGATATTTACCTGCATCCACAGCAGACAGCGCCCCGGCTTCCTCCCGGGTATATGTTAAATGCTGACCGCCGGCACGTGAGTGGCTGTCAATGCCAAAAATCTCTTCAAACACCAAACCCTGCAGGACGGCAACATCCAATGTGCGCCACTGGGGAGAGAAGGCTCCGTATCGTTTTACCATTACTTTATTTTCAGCATTTCGTGGATGCAGCAAGCGATATAGTTTTTGGTCACCCGCATATAGTAAGTATGCATTATAGGCGGAAGTAAAACTTTTCAATTTATGTAATTCATTGGTTATAAATTCTGCTTTATTTTCCTCTGGGAGTTTAAGTTCCTGCACATCAAAAAGATTTTTTAATTTCTCCAGTAATTGAAGGCGGTTAAAGTTTTCAAGATTTTTCACCAAACGGTGTGTAGGATAAATTACAAGTCCGGGATCATGCAGGTTTACCAGTGTCATCAAACAAAAATTATACTTGTCTATACCTAAAGTAGCCTGTTGCTGGTGAAAATGAAGCGCCGTTTCATAGCGATGATGGCCATCGGCAATATAAATCCTCTGTAAACGGAAAAAATCTTTAATGGCTTTTAAATCGTCTGCATCACTGATTGCCCACACGCGGTGTGTCTCCCTGTTTTCATCAGTAAAAGCTATGACTGGGTCAAATTGTTTATATTTCTTAGTAAGTTTTTCAACGGTAAAATTCTCGTCGTCATAAAGACCAAAAATTGCACTGAAATTGGCTCTACAGTGTTCTAAAAGCATAAGCCTGTCTGCTTTTGCTTTAGACAATGTTTCTTCATGGGGCAGGATCATACCTGTGTCGTATGCTTCCAAACCTACACCGGCAATAAGCCCAGTGCGCACCAATCTGCAATTATTTTCCGTAAATTCTTGCTCATACAAGTACAAGGAAGGTTTTTCTTCATGTCTTAAAATTCCTTGTTGCAACCAGCTGGTAAAGAAGCCCCGCGCACGGGTGTAACGGTTGTCTTCTTCATTATCATGAGGCCTGGTTTCGCCATATTCCAAGCGTATGATATTGTAAGGATTTTTTTTGTAATACGCCTTTTGCTGCCTGTCATCAATTATATCATAAGGTGGTGTAATTAATTCTGCCATGTTGCCGGCCTTTTCTGTATCGTAACGCAGACCGCGAAAGGGTACAATGATGGCCAATTTTATTCCTCCTCCGTAAACACTTGTAAATGATTCTACCGCAATTAAGTAAGGAATGCAATAAATTTAAAAAACGAAAAAGTAATTGTCGATTTTTCCTAATTAATGTGGAAATCATACGATAAGTTACCGGCCCTTATGCATATAATATAAAAACGGTCAGTTGCTATAACCATGTCATAAATACAAGGAGGTTTTTCTGTGCCAAGGCTGGGAGGTCTATCCGTAACCTTGGCGCGTGGTGAAGCAGCTAAAGCCCTTGCCCAGAGGACAGTTTATTCTGCACGTCGCGTCTTGCCTGAATTTAACGATTCAGTCTCCCCCACTGCCGTTTATCGCTGTGCTTACTTGCTGCGCAGTTCACTGGGTGAACCTAGTTATATTATTCACCGCGCCCTGGACGGACCGATAGAAGTGTGGGTTGTAACTTTAAAAAACGGTAACGGTATCCTGGCGTTTGAATTATGGCAAAACTGTGACCTACCCCGCTACTATATTTTTACCGACAGACCAACACCCATTGTCGCCAAGTATCTCAAAAGATTATGGCGCTATTTGTATGCGCCCCCAATCTACTTAGTCACAAAATGATTAATGCCTTTCAGGCTCATTGCTGAAAGGCATTTTATTTATTTTGCTTCCTGCACTAATTCAATTTGCTCACCGTTGGGGCCGGAGAAAAAGAAAATTTTCATGCCGCCCATAATTTCCCGCGGCTCTTTGGTTGCCAAAGGTACCCCCAGCTCTTGCAAACGGGCAATTTCAGCAACTATGTCGTCCACAGCAATGGCAAAATGATCAATAATTCCGCTTTCTTCCCTAGCCGGCCCCTCGGCAAATTCCAAAAGTTCAATGGCTTGGTTCTCCCCTGCCAAAATAGCCAGCTTTACATCCGGCATTTCCTCTTGGCCTACCAGTTTGAACCCGAGAATTTCCGTGTAAAAGCGGATAGATTCCTCCAGATTTCTCACAAATATTCCCGTGTGGATAATCCTGCGCATTTTTAATCTCCTTTCCCTGGGATAAATTAGATTATTCTGCACCTAAAATTAAAGTCCTTCTCAAAAGTATAATTTACCCCATATTATCTGTCTGCTCACCAATGGCTTCCAAAAGCCTTCGCCAGAGAAAGGGATTATGCTTTTTTAAAACGATAGGTTTGCCCAAATGATTAACAAAAGCATGTTCCGTTTCCCCAAGGGCTAAAATTTTATCTTCGCGAAAAATTTCATAAGTAAAAACAAGCCGCACTTCCTGCAAACTGGTAACGTTTGTCACAATCCGCAAAAGATCGTCATAGCGAGCCGGACTTTTATATTGACAATAGACTTTGATGACAGGTAAAAAAATATTGTTTTTTTCAATTTCGCTATAGGGCATACCTAGCTGCCGGAAAAATTCTGTCCGTCCCACTTCCATCCAATCCAAGTAGCGGGAATGGTAAACAATGCCCATTTTATCCGTTTCCCCATAGCGGACGCGTATAAATGTTTCCCCTTGTGTCAATCTCCTCACCTCCAAAAAGGCGCTTTATCAGTTGCGTCTTTAGGAGTAAGCAGGCATAGGCTACAAAACAGTGGCTTTTCCCCGGTAAACAAGACCGCGCACCGTATCCAAGGTAACTGTCTGTCCGTTTGTTAAAAGCTTTAAAGCCCCTGTGGCCCCAACAATGGCCGGCAGACCTAAATGCAATGCCACCACAGCTGCATGCGAGGTTAACCCGCCTTCTTCCACCAAAAGTCCTCCCGCTTTTTCCAAATACGGAACAAAATCTTTATCTGTGGCGGCCGCTACGAGAATTTCTCCCGCTTGCAAATCTTTTGCTTCAGAGGCTGAGTTGGCAATACGCACTTTTCCCGTTACTGCTTTTCTCCCTAAACCGGCTCCCTTTAACAAAATTTCTCCCACCGTCAGTACTCGCAGCAAATTGGTAGTCCCGCTGACCCCTACAGGTACACCGGCGGTAATGACAACTAAATCACCTTTTTTAATATAGTGGGATGCTTCCGCCGCCTCCAGGGCCGCGGAAAACATTTCATCGGTGGTGGTGGCAGGGCGGCAAAGTACAGGAAATACTCCCCAATTCAATACTAGCTTGCGGGCAACTTCCTGCCGCGGCGTCACTGCCACAATACGTGCCTGCGGTTTATATTTGGAAACATTTCTGGCAGTAAAACCGGAATGGGTGGAAGTGATAATTGCTGCCGCTCCCAGTTCTTTGGCCACATGGCAGGTGGCATAAGCAATGGCATCAGTAACGTTCCGTTCCACCGGCGGCTGAAAACTTTCCAAAATCTTTTCGTATTGCAGGGCAGTTTCCGCGCGCCGGGCGATCCTGTCCATGGTACGGACTGCAGCCACCGGGTATTTTCCGATTGCCGTTTCACCGGAAAGCATCACGGCATCGGTACCGTCAAATATAGCATTGGCCACATCACTGGCTTCAGCCCTTGTGGGCATGGGATTGCGGATCATGGAATCAAGCATCTGGGTAGCAGTAATGACAGGTTTGCCGGCTTCATTACATTTGCTGATTAAAATTTTCTGTAAGAGCGGTACTTCTTCCGTGGGCACTTCTACCCCCAAATCACCTCGTGCCACCATAATACCGTCGGCAACTTCCAGTATTTTTTCCAGATTGTCCACGCCTTCTTGGTTTTCAATCTTGGCAATAATATGGATATCGGACCGGTATTCTTCCAAAATAGCACGGATGGCCAGTACATCATCGGCAGTCCTGGTAAAAGAAGTAGCAATGAAATCTAAATCATGTTCAATGGCAAAAATTATATCCTGACGGTCCTTTTCAGAAACTGCCGGCATGCGCAGTTTTGCTCCGGGTACATTAACTCCTTTATGATCACTTACTTCGCCGCCGGCTAAAACCTTACAGAAAATCTCATCTGCAGTTACTTTTACCACCTCTAAAACAAGTAAACCATCAGCAAGTAAAATCTGCATTCCCGCCTGTACATCTGCAGTCAAGCCGGCATAATTCACACTGGCAATGCTATTGTTCCCCACAACCTCCCGGGTAGTTAAAATAAACTCCTCCCCTTCCCGCAAATAAGCTTTACCCCCTTGGAAGGTGCCAAGGCGAATTTCCGGTCCCTTTGTATCCATCAAAATGGCAACCATTTTATCTTCTTCCTTTGCAGCTTGCCGCACTGCAGCAATGGTTGCCGCATGCTCTGCATGCGTACCGTGGGAAAAATTTAAACGGGCCACATCCATTCCGGCCTGAATTAAGGTGCGCAAAATAGGCACATCATTACTGACGGGACCAAGAGTGCAGACAATTTTTGTCCTGCGCATTAAGTTCCTCCTTACAGATAATATTTTAGATGGCTAAAATGGTTGCCAAGTGGTAAAGCTCTTTGGGAAACGGCTTTGCTTGCTGTAAAGCTTCCTCATAAGGAGTACTCTTAATTTCATTACCCACCAGCCCCAGCATGGAGCCATGGGAACCGGAACGCAGTAAATCTACCGCCGCCGCGCCCAGGCGACTGGCAAGCATCCGATCAAAGGCCGTGGGCGTTCCGCCGCGCTGCAGATGACCTAAAATTGTTACCCGCACGTCCATCTTTGTTTCTTTTTTAATGACATCGGCCACTTCCATGGCACTGGAGGCACCTTCCGCCACCAAAATGATACTGTGCAATTTGCCACGTTTAACTCCGCGGTGCATCCGCTCGATTACTTCCTGTAAGTCATAGGGTATTTCGGGCACAAGAATAGATTCGGCCCCGCCGGCTACCCCTGCCATTAAAGCGATATAGCCGGCTGAGCGCCCCATTACTTCGATCACATAAACTCTTTCATGGGATGTGGCCGTGTCTCTCACTTTATTAATGGCATCTATGACATTATTGACGGCAGTATCAAAACCAATGGTATAGTCTGTGCAAGCGATATCGTTATCAATCGTACCGGGAACCCCCACGGTGTGAACGCCTAACTTTTCCAATTCCACTGCACCGCGGAGCGAACCGTCACCGCCAATAATGACCAGGCCTTCGATGCCGCTGGCTTCAATCACTTCCAAAGCCTTTTGGCGACCCTCCGGCTGCATAAATTCAGGCGATCTGGCCGTACGCAAAATTGTTCCACCGCGATGAATGATATCGGCCACCGAACCGAGTTCCATTTTTAGATAGTCACCATAAATCAGGCCATGATAACCGCGGCGAAAACCGATAACTTCCAGACCATGATAAATTGATTTGCGGACAACCGCTCTAATGGCAGCATTCATCCCCGGTGCATCGCCACCGGATGTCAAAACACCTATTCTACGCAAAAGCATCCTCCTTAATGTTGTTTTTAATTTACCCTGTCAGAGAAAGCTTATCCTGCTTTTTCAATGAACACAGCTTCTGCACCAAAAAGTTTTTCTATTTCCGGTAGCTGTACTTTTTCATCGGCCAACCAAAAATCATGGGCCAACAATACCTTTTTCTTAACCTCAGGAAAAGCAAGATACACCGGTATGGTGCCATAAGCATCTTTTAAAATTTCTTTGAGCGACAACAGCTTCCCGATACCGTCATCATGTTTACAACGGATCACAACCTGCTTTACCTCTTGTGACAGAGGTGAAATATTTTCGGCAAGAATCTTTACTTCCTCATCTTTATGATCAAGGCGTCCCTGGACAAAGACAACCTGGTCATTTTCTAAATATACCTTCGCTTTTTCATATACCTTGGGAAAAACAACCACTTCCACATTAGCCGTCATATCTTCCAGGGTAAAAAATGACATGGGCTTACCCGCCTTTGTCATGATGGTTTTAGAATTACTGATCATACCGGCTGTAATGACGAGCTCCCCGTCGGCCAAAGCACTCAATTCATTTAAAGTGAGCAGCTCGGGATACAGCTTTAGTACTTGTTCATACTCTTCTAGGGGATGACCGCTAAGGTATAAACCTAAGGCTTCCTTTTCCATGGCTAAACGCTCCTTGGCCGACGGAGCAGGCAAATCGGGATATTCATCATGCAGATTCAGCCAGGCACTTTCCTCCTCATCCCCTAAAATTTCAAACATGCTAATCTGGCCGTTTTGTTTTTCTTTTTGCATGGTTTGGGCCGCTGCCACTGTTTCATCCAAAATGGCAAACAGCTGATTGCGGTTGGCACCAAAGCAATCAAAGGCGCCGCTTTTAATTAAACTTTCCAGCACTTTTTTATTGCAGCTGCGCAAATCTACCCGTGAACAAAAATCACGCAGGCTGGTAAACTTGCCCCCTTCCTGCCGGGCGGCAATGATCGATTCAATGGCACCCAAGCCCACATTCTTCACCGCTGCCAAACCATACCGGATAACCCGGTCTCCGGTCACGGTAAAGTTTTTCTCACTAACGTTGATATCGGGAGGCAAAACGGCAATGCCCATCTTTTTACAGTCATCAATATAGCCGGCAATTTTGTCAGTGGAAAACATATGGCCAGTCATATGGGCAGCCATAAATTCCGTCGGGTAATGTGCTTTAACATATGCTGCCTGGTACGACACCAGGGCATAGGCGGCGGCGTGTGATTTGTTAAAACCGTAGGAAGCAAATTTTACAATTAAATCATACAAATCATTGGCCAGCTTTGCTGAATGACCTTTGGCCAGGCAGCCTTGTACAAAAACTTCACGCTGTTCATTTAAAATCTCGATTTTCTTTTTGCCAATGGCACGGCGTAAAAGATCGGCTTCACCCAGAGAAAATCCGGCCATCTTGGAAGCCACCTGCATGATTTGCTCTTGGTAAACCATAATACCATAAGTTTCTTTTAATATTGGTTCCAGATCAGGATGTAGGTACTGAATGGGCGTCAGCCCGTGTTTATTACTGATAAAAGTAGGAATTTGCTCCATGGGTCCGGGCCGGTACAAAGCCAAAACAGCAATCACATCCTCAAAAACACTAGGTTTTAACTCCCGTAAGACGCTCCGCATCCCGCTGGATTCAAGCTGAAAAACGGCAGCCGTATCACCTTGCGACAACAGTTCATAAGTTTTTTTATCATCTAAAGGCAGCCTCTGTAAATCAATTTCCTTACCGGTGGTCTGTTTTACAAGCCGCACAGCTTCATCCAAAATGGTAAGCGTCCTTAAGCCTAAAAAGTCCATTTTCAAAAGGCCCAACTCTTCCACAGGGTCTTTGGGGAATTGCGTTACCATCATGTCGCCGGATTTTTGTAGCGGTACCAATTCAACCAAGGGCTTTTGCGAAATAACCACGGCTGCAGCATGAATGGAAGTATGGCGCGGTAAACCTTCTAAAGTCATACTTAAATCAATTAGTTGCTTAATTTTTGGATCTTTTTCGTACAGCTCTTTTAAATCCGGTGCTTTTTCCAGTGCTTCTGCCACAGTGATATTAGGCTCTGCCGGAATCATTTTGGCAATTTTATCCACTTCCGCATAGGGCATATTCAGCACGCGTCCCACGTCGCGCACCACTGCCCTTGCCCCCATGGTTCCAAAGGTGATAATCTGGGCCACATGGTCTTCGCCATATTTTTTAATGACATAATCTATAACTTTTTCTCTTTGCTCATAACAAAAATCAATATCAATATCAGGCATGCTTACCCGTTCAGGATTTAAAAAACGCTCAAACAGCAAGTTATATTTTAAAGGATCGATATTGGTGATGCCGAGACAATAAGCAACAATACTACCGGCGGCGGAGCCCCGACCGGGACCTACAGGGATACCAGAGTTATGGGCAAAATTGACAAAGTCCCACACAATCAGAAAATAAGAACAATAACCCATTTGTTTAATGACATTTAATTCATAATCCAAACGCTCCTGCACCTGTTCAGGGAGAGGATCACCGTAAAGCTTTTTCGCTCCGTCCAGGCACAGTTTACGCAGGTATTCCGAGTCATCTTTAAAACCTGCGGGAATATCGTAGACGGGCATATAAGTTTTACCGAATTCAAATTCCACCTCACACCGCTCGGCAATTTCCACTGTATTATCCACCGCTTCCGGCAGTTCAGGAAAAAGTGCGGCCATTTCCTCTGCCGTTTTCAAGTAAAACTCATCACTACCAAAACGCATGCGATCCTTGTCTTCCATAGTCTTGCCCGTTTGGATGCAGAGCAAAACATCATGGGCGTATGCGTCTTCCCGGTTTAAGTAGTGGAGATCATTAGTAACCACCAGCGGTGTATTGGTATCCCGGGCCAATTGAATTAAGCGCGGATTAATTTCCTTTTGTTCCGGTAAACCATGGTCCTGCAATTCCAGGAAGAAATTTTCACTGCCAAAAGTTTCCCGATAAAACTGCACAAGCCGGTAGGCATCTTCATCCCTGTTTTCCAACAAAGCCGTGGGAATTTCCCCGGCCAGGCACGCCGAAAGGGCGATTAGTCCCCGGTGATAGCGCTGGAGCAATTCATGATCAACCCGCGGTTTATAGTAAAACCCTTCACTATAAGCTCGTGTCACCAATTGCATAAGATTTTGATACCCTTCCTGATTGCGCGCCAAAAGCACCAAATGATACTGTTTGCTGTCAAGGTGCGGATCCCGATCAAACCGTGAACGCGATGCCACATAGACTTCACAGCCAATGATCGGTTTAATACCAACCTCTTTGGCCGCTTTGTAAAAATCAAGCACACCATACATGGCACCGTGGTCAGTAATTGCCAAAGCAGGCATCCCCAGATCCCGAGCCTTGGCTACTACCTGCTTAATTTTACAAGCTCCGTCTAAAAGTGAATATTCCGTATGTGTATGCAAGTGGACAAAGGGGCGTTTGTCCAATTTCTTCACCCTTTCTACTGATTACCGTCTACAAGTAATACATTCTTTTTGCGAGTCTTTTTTCCTTTAGTCTACTTCCATCTTTTTCTCCATACATATAGATACAAACAGGCATTATTTTTTTATCTTTTTTAAATTCTTGGGGAGGGTGGTTTAGATTCCTTATGGCCAAATTATTAGATACACTTACGTTAAACGCATTTATTTCCTTCGGCGTCATTATTGGGGGCACTTTAATCGGCTCCTTGGGTGCCGTCTTCACCGGTCAGGCACCGGGCTACAGTATGGTTGAATTGGCCGGCAAACTAAAAATTTGGGCTTTGGTGGCGGCTTTAGGCGGCACTTTTGATACCTTAAGAGCCATAGAAGCAGGTTTTTTAGGGCTAAAACTTAATACCGTAATCAAACAGCTGCTTCTCATTTTCGCATCTTTTCTGGGTGCACACGGCGGTTATCTTTTAATTTTGCAGCTTGCAGGTGGGCGAATCAGGTGAAACGCCTGCTTTCCGCCCTGCTTATCGGCATGCTTTTCGGTGCTGTGTGCATGAATTTATATTTGCGGCAGCGCCTTGACGAATTATATATTTCCCGGGAAAAATTAAAAGTAGAACTTTACGAAACAACAGAACGTTTGAAAAAACTGGAATCTCAAGACAAACAAAAACAAAATGTCATTCGTGCCATAGAAATACAGTTCATGAAAGAAAACGGCGACCCGCTTACAGAATTGGCCCTGGAGACGGCCATTTTAGAATTGACCCAAAATTTAATTGGTGAAGAAATAGAAAAAGTGCATCACACATTAGTGATACACCTTTTAGATCGGCGTATTTTAGAAGTGGACGGCAAGCGTTACCAATTACAGGTGAAAACCATTGTTATTGCCCCGAAAATGACTTTTGTTTTAAATTACGTTGCTGATCCGGACGCAGACGCAGACCAGCCGTAATTTTTTGCGGCTGTCGTTTTTTTTCTTCTTGTAAATAATTTAGGTAGTGGCCAGAGAATACCAGTAAGCCAAATCCTAACCATAAGCGGGAAACTAAACCGGCTATACCGGAACCTGAAAGCGGAGGCAAAAGGAGCATCCCCACCATTATCAACAAAGCACTCAGTAAAAGCTTGAACATATGCATTATTTAATCACTCCCCTCCCTAAAATATACAAACTTTAAGCATAATTTATCACACCAGTTGTCTTACTTTTGTCTGGTGGTTATAATGTAAGGGAATGGGAGGAGGAAAATTTGGACAATAATCTTAAACTCAAAACTTACTGGTATTTATCTCTGCGCCTTATTGCCCTGATCATCGTTTTAGTGTTACTTTTTTTCTTCGTGAAAAAAATTACCTGGGTAATTAGTTTATTAGTTATTGCCACGTTAATAGTTTATTGCCTTTCCCCCATAACAGATTTTCTTACTCACAGAGGCATTCCTAATACTCTTGCCGTTATTTTTGTCTTTTCCCTGCTGCTTCTTAGTTTTCTGCTTTTCTTTTACTTTTTGATTCCCCAATTTATCATGGAACTTGGGGAATTGGGCCGTTTTCTCGCTACCGATTATCGCTTTTTGCTGCCGGAATTAGTTTCCAAAATCAACAACTTGCTGGAAATAGAAAGCATCAACCAGGCACTCCTAAATTTCACCAACGACTTGCTTAATAACTTGCCAACCAATTTACAATATGCCACTTTGCAGATAACACGCATTGCCCGCAGTATCGTTTCCCATGTGGTTGATGCTGTCCTTATCCTCTTTCTCGTCTTTTATTTATTGCGGGATTTAAAAGCAGTTAAAAAAGGTATTATCAGCGTTTTTCCCCAAAGTTGGCGCAAAGAAGCTATTTTGGTTCTTTCCATCATTGACAATAAAGTAGGGGCATATCTGCGCGGGAATATTCTCCTTTGTTTAATTGTAGGCATTTTAACAGGAGTAGCATTGCGTTTAATTAATATGCCCTTCTCTCTCATGTTGGGTATCCTGGCCGGTGTCCTTAATCTCATTGTTTATGTAGGACCCTGGCTGGCCGGTATTCCTGCCGTTTTGCTCGCCTTCACCCCCAATGCACCACATCCGCTGCCCGTTATCATTATTTACGTAGTGGTGCAAGCCATAGATGCCTTTATCCTCACGCCTTTATTACTGGGCAAAGCCGTGGATTTAATGCCCATTACAGTTATTGTCAGCCTGCTCATTGGCGGTCAGCTTTTTGGCCTCTTGGGGGTACTGCTTGCCATTCCCTTGGCGGCAACCCTTAAAGTATTAATTTCTTATTACATCCATGGAGACGATAAACATCTTTCCCTCCGCAAAACTTCCCCTTTATTTGCCAACGGATACCGGAACCTCAAGTTAAAAATCTCTTCCTTTTTCAGCTCCCAAAAAGGAAAAAATAAAGCCTGAATGACAGGCTTTATTTTTTTTGCTCACCTTCAACTTCATAGCCGCTGTCAATGACGGCTGCTTTTATTTTTTCTACATTGATAATTGCCGGGTCAAATTGAACTTGTGCCGTTTTTGCCTCTAAATTTACCTGCACATCTTCCACTCCCGCAAGATTCTGCAGCGCTTTTTCAATTCGCCTTTGACAATGTTCACAGGACATACCGCCAATTGTCAAGGTAATGTTTTCCGGCATTTGTGTGCCTCCTTAAATTTCAGATTTATTAGACTTTATATTTCATAAAGGTTTTAAGTTCCCTGATAATTAAATCTGCTTCACCGCGCTGGATAGCTTGACGGATACAAGTTTCCAAATGGTTTTCCAAAATAATGTCACTAATTTTTTTTAAAGACGCAATCACAGCGTGCAGCTGCAGTAAAATATCGGCGCAATACTGATCTTCTGCCAACATCCGCTCAATGGCTCGCAAATGGCCGCCGGCTGTTTTTAAACGCATGAGGGCGTCTTTTTTTTTTGCATTTTCCATATCTTTCACCCCACCCCCCCTGAAGGGGTTGCTATGCACTAGCTTACAGTGCTTTTAAGCAAAAGTCAAGGGACAGCCCCTACATTTTCCTTAACATTAAACCAAGTTGGGAAAATTAAGCTGCCGTAAAGCTTCATACAACACTATGGCTACTGAATTGGAAAGATTAAGGGAGCGAAAATCTTTCCCCATGGGTATGCGTAAACATCGCTCCGGGTATTTTGCCAACAGCCATGCAGGTAAACCTGCTGTTTCTTTCCCGAAAATTAAATAATCATTTGCTTGATATTGCACATCTGTATATTTCTTTTTACCCTTTGTGGTTAGCAGCCAAAAGGACTTGCCCTCCAAAAGCGGGAGAAAACTTTGCAAATTGGGATGGATATGCAGTTGCAAATGTTCCCAGTAATCCAGCCCGGCACGCTTTAAATGGCGTTCATCCAGGGAAAACCCCAATGGTTCAATGAGATGTAAAACAGTACCTGTGACGACACAGGTACGGGAAATATTACCTGTATTAGGAGGGATTTCGGGTTCCACAAGTACTACATGCATTTCGGCGCCTCCCCAGCTGAAGCTAAATTTGTTTTTTCCGCCAGATATTTTTCTATGGTCAGAATAATATCATCCGCTGCTTCCTGCAAATTGTTAGCATCGATCACGGCAAGATACTCTTCCCGTCTTTTTTTAGAATCTCCGTAATATTGGTCATAGTAATCTCGACAAAGCTGTAAGACCACTTCATGATAACGGTCCTGCCGGATTTTTTCCGTTAACTCCTGTATTTTTGCTTTACCTAGTTTTTTTTGTAGCATACTCACCGCGGCCATCAGCTCTTCTTTTGTGTCTTTATGCCCATGGTACTCGTTTACAATGCGTTCTACACGGACGGATAAATCGGCTTCCACTAAAATATGAGCACCTTGGAGCATCGCCGTGTAAAGATAATCCGGCAGTCTAACATGTCCAATGCGCCTACCTTCTCCTTCGATTATCAGGTAAGGAGCATCCTCATAATCCAATAAAGCATAAGCCAGCAA
Source organism: Bacillota bacterium (assembly GCA_012521405.1). Taxonomy (GTDB): domain Bacteria; phylum Bacillota; class Dethiobacteria; order Dethiobacterales; family Dethiobacteraceae; genus JAAYSO01. Next base: position 6,565 of record JAAYMK010000033.1, on the reverse strand, counting down.
GGCCTCAAAATCTTTTTGACTGCGCGCTGCACCAAGGCCCACGGAGCCAAAGACAGAACCGCGGTGGTTGGCCATCCCTTCCAAATCTAAAACGCCATGACCACGGGATTGCAAGATCTGCAAAATAGCGGTCTTACCCACCCCGGTTAAGCCGTTGAGCACAAAGACAGGTACTGTGATTTGCTTTTCCTGGTGAAAACGGAAAATAAAACGCCTAAAGGCCTTATAACCACCATTCAGCTGAAAAACCGGATATCTTAACGCGTCCATGAGAGCACACATACTGTAACTGCGCATGCCCCCGCGCCAGCAATAAACAAGAATCTTTTTTTTCCCAGCTGCAGCCAGGATTTGTTCTACCATCTCCGGCAAACGCGGTGCTACCAGCTTTAATCCCAAAAGTTTTGCTTTTGCAATTCCTTCATTTTTATAGGTAATGCCAATGATAGCCCTTTCTTCATCTGTAAATAAGGGCACATTAATGGCGCCGGGAATATGCGCCTGCCTGTATTCACCGGGCGAGCGGACATCCACCGGCTGGTACTGATTTCTGTTTTGCATAAATTCTTCAATCTGTACGGTTTTCAAACTTACCGACCTTCTTGAGCTCTCATCTTAAGAAACAAAGAATTTTCTTGGCCTAGCTAATATAAATAAGCCGGCTACAAACCGGCTTGTTGCATTTATCTATATATAGTATTATATCAATCCCGCAAAACTATTATCAAGAATTAAATCATTACTTCGCGACACATTTTTACGGATTTAATCCGGTAGTTAAAGACACCTCCAGGGGCTTTTACCTCAATGACATCGCCGACCTTTTTTAGTAAAAGGGATTTCCCTACCGGTGATAAGTATGATATATCATCAGCGCTGAGTTTTTCCTGATCGGGGCTGACAATGCGATAGGTAAAGCTTGCATGATCAGCCAAATCTTCAATTTCCACTTCACTGCCAATGGTGACAAAGGGAACTTCGTTGCAGCCTGTTTGCTTGTCTTTATTTTCGTTGATAAATTGTTCAACTTTCTTTATATAATTATCAATTAATGTCTCAAATTCATAACGTTCTGTTGTCTGGCCGGCAGGGAAATACTGCTGCAAAATTTTACTTTTACCTTCCTCCAATTCCACCAGCTGTTTGACAAGATTTTCAAACAAAGCTCCCGACGATTCAATTTCTGACATTCTACTGCCTCCATCTTACCCATTAAATGGTATTTTTTAAGATAAAAATACACGGGCACTTCACGACAGTGAAGCACCCGTCTACATAAAGCGTACCATATCATGCAGCCATTGTCAATAGTGTATGATATTTACATTTAATGCTTGCCGTTGTAGTTCTTCCCATACCATAAACTGCCAATACCGCTTCCGGCAACCTGCCCTAAGCTTCTTCACAATCCCATTTAGCAGGAAAGGTCCTGCCGCAAAAGAAAAAACGCATTCACGAGGAATGCGTTGTTGACATTGGTTGCGGGGGCAGGATTTGAACCTGCGACCTCCGGGTTATGAGCCCGACGAGCTACCGACTGCTCCACCCCGCGACGTAATCTTCTGGAGCGGGTGATGGGAATCGAACCCACGTAGCCAGCTTGGGAAGCTGGAGCTCTACCATTGAGCTACACCCGCGTCTGTGCTGATTCAGCCCCTTGATTATACAACACAATCACATTTGTGTCAACTGGATCTTTAGCGGTAATTTTTGTCTTTTCCCCACAACAAAGAACGACAGTTTACAACATTCTTCTTCTATATCACTATCTTTTGTTATCTCTTTACTAGATTTTTTGTGCGGCGCACTAAAATGGAGAGCCGCTGCTCTCCCTTTTAGGCGCTAAACTAATTTTCCCGTACTTCTAAATAACGTTCCAACTTTCTTTTGACACGCTGCAGTGCATTGTCAATTGATTTTACGTGACGGTTAAGCTCTGTGGCTATTTCCTGGTAAGATTTGCCCTCCAGGTAGTACATGAGCACTTTCCATTCCAGATCGCTTAGAATTTCTCCCATTTTCAGTTCAATATTATTATATTCTTCCCGGTTGATCATGAGTTCCTCCGGGTCGGTAATTTTGGCGCCGGAAAGAATATCAAGTAGCGTCCGATCAGAATCTTCATCATAAATTGGTTTGTTCAGCGAGACGTACGAATTAAGGGGAATATGCTTTTGTCTAGTTGCTGTTTTAATGGCTGTGATAATCTGCCTGGTAATACAGAGTTCCGCAAATGCTCGAAATGAAGACAGTTTGTCCTCTTTAAAATCGCGGATCGCTTTGTACAGCCCAATCATTCCCTCCTGAATGATATCTTCTCTGTCAGCACCAATGAGGAAATATGATCTGGCTTTTGCTTTGACGAAGTTCCGGTACTTATGAATTAAGTACTCCTGAGCAATTTCACAGCCGTTTTTTGCGGCCATGGCAACTTCTTCGTCTGTTTGTAATTCATATTCTTTGTACGTGTTGGCCAGACCACGGACTTCCTGGGCCGTTACATTCACCTGCATCGCCTCCACGATCCTGAAATCGTTCTCCGCAACCTGGAATGTTATGCAAACCTACAAAGTCATTATAACGTACCGTCGCGGAAAGCGTCAAGGACTTTTTAGACAAGCTCTCCGTTGCCCCTTATTTTATCATATTTTATTTTTCTCGGCCACTCCTTCACGCTGCCTGTAAACTTCATAAAGCAGTAACGCCCCTGCTACAGAGGCATTTAAGGAGGCAAGCCTACCTTTCATAGGCAGGCGCACCAAGTAATCACACTTCTCTTTTATCAGGCGGCCCAGGCCCCGCCCCTCACTGCCGATGACCAGAGCTGTGGGACCTTTATAGTCACCATCAGTATAAAGGATCTCACCGTCCATATCGGCACCATACACCCAAAGGCCAGCTTCTTTGCACTGCTCGATGCAGCGAGCCAAATTAACTACCTTGGCAATGGGCAAATGTTCTACGGCCCCGGCAGATGCTTTCACTGCTGCCGGTGTCACCTCGGCGGCCCGTCTTTCCGGAATCACCACACCATGACAACCGGCTGCATAGGCTGTACGTACCAGCGCCCCCAAATTTTGTGGATCTTGCAAATGATCCAAAATAAGCAGAAAGGGTGCTTCTCCTTTTTTATGCTCCAAAAGCTCGGCGAAAGGCGTATACCTAAAAGGAGGGACTTCAGCCAGTACCCCTTGGTAATTTCTCGTAATGGCAAGTTTGTCCAGCTCATTTTTTTCCCGGTAAACAAGAGGAATTCCCTGCTTGCGACAAAACTCTTTGATCTCTTCTATTTGTTTGCCGCGGGCGCCTTTTTGCAAAAAAATGCGTTCTATCTTTGTCCCTGCACTGATTGCTTCCAAAACAGGGCGCCGTCCCTCAATCACTCTTTTTTGTCCCATAGGACACCTCGCTTTTCACTATCTTCATTTCACAGGGCTGCTATGGCCAGTTAATTTTCTTCACCAATTCTAATCATGGTCAGCAATTCTTTAAGCCGCTCCGTTTGATTGGTTAAATACAGCCAACCACATAAAGCTTCAAAACCGGTGGCCCTCCGGTAAGCGGTAACATCTACATTTTTCGGCACCCTGCCCTTTGTATTCCGTCCGCGCCTTACAATTTCAGCTTCTTGTGGAGACAAATACGGCTCTATTTGCCTTAATGCCAGGTCTTGTCCCGCGGCACAGACATAATGTGTTACTTCTTTGTGAAGCTTCCAGATAGGTGTAAATTTTTTTCCCAGAAGTTTTGTCCTTACATACACTTCATAGACAGCATCCCCGATATAAGCTAAAAACAGCGGCGGCAAATTACTAACATCCATCATTTTTTTCTCCAACGCACACCTTGGGGTGTATCTTCCAAGATAATGCCCATGGCCAGCAATTCATCCCGGATGGCATCGGCTGTAGCCCAATCCTTTTTGGCACGTGCCTCTTGGCGCTTGGCAATCATGGCATTTATTTTCTCATCCAATTCATTATCTTCTTTTTCCGTAAAGAAACCAAGAATTGCCCCTACGTCTTCAAAAAATTGTAATGTTTTTTCTATTACTATTTTGGACAATTCCTTCTTTTTTAAATACGTATTTGTTTCCCGCGCCAAATCGAAAAGCACAGAGATGGCGTCGGCCGTATTAAAATCATCATCCATGGCTGTGATAAAACGCTCTTTATAGGTTTGTAAAGCCTGTAATTTCTCCTCTGTCTCAGCCGTCTGTACTTTTTCCGGAGGCAGTGTGGTCAACAAATGGCGCAAATTATAAACCACATTATTTAAGCGCTCCAACCCACTTTGTGCTTGCTGCAAAAGTTCCGGCGCATAATTGATAGGATTACGGTAGTGGGCGGAAAGCATAAAGAAGCGGATCACCAAGGGATCTATTTTTTGTCTCAGTTCACGCACCGTCAGAAAATTGCCCAATGATTTGGACATCTTTTGTTTATTGATATTTAAATACCCGGCATGCAGCCAATATTTAACAAAAGGCTTGCCGGTGGCTCCTTCACTTTGCGCCTTTTCATTTTCATGGTGGGGGAAAACCAGATCAGGACCGCCGGCGTGGATATCGACGGTTTCGCCCAAATATTTCATAGACATGGCGGAGCACTCAATATGCCAGCCCGGCCTGCCTAAACCCCAAGGGCTCTCCCAAGCAGGCTCACCCGGTTTTTGTTTTTTCCAGAGGGCAAAATCGAGGGGATGTTTTTTCTGCTCATCTACTTCCACCCGGGCACCGGCCACCAGTTCCTCCAGCGGCTGCTGCGACAGACCGCCGTACTGCGCGTACGCCTGGGTATCAAAATAGACATTACCGTCTACATTATAGGCCATTTTTTTCTCCATCAATGTTTCAATGAGCTTGATAATCTCCGGAATATGTTCAGTTGCCCGGGGATGAACGTCCGCCTCCTCTATCCCCAGCGCTGCTGCATCTTCGCGATAAGCCGCGATAAAACGTTCCGCCAGCTCTGAGACGGTAATCCCCAGCTCTTGTGCCCGTTTAATCATTTTGTCATCAATATCGGTAAAATTTTGCACATAAGTTACCTCATAGCCGCGCCATTTTAAATAACGGCGCACTACATCAAAGACAATAAAAATACGGGCGTTACCGATGTGAAAATAATCATAAACAGTGGGACCGCAAACATAGATACCTACTTTGTTGTCGTTAACAGGAACAAACTCTTCCTTTTTGCGGGTCATAGTGTTATAAACACGAATTGTCACTGTTTTGACCCTCCCTCAGCAATATTTTTCTGTAACTCAGCAATTTGTTGTTTTATATCTTCAATTTGTTTCTGCAGGTTTTGCAGCTTTTCCGCCACCGGGTCAGGCAAATTAATATGGTTTAAATCAACAGTAGGCACACGTTCACCTTTTTGCACCACTACCCGGCCCGGCACGCCTACAACAGTTGTGTGTGGAGGAACTTCTTTTAAGACTACGGAACCTGCCCCAATTTTAGCACAATCACCTACTTTAATTGGGCCTAAAATCTTTGCCCCGGCACCAATAACAACATTATTGCCGATGGTAGGATGACGCTTGCCTTGATCTTTACCGGTACCACCCAGTGTAACTCCTTGGTAGATTGTAACATTATCACCAATCTCTGTAGTTTCACCTATCACCACACCCATACCGTGATCAATAAATAAGCCATCGCCAATGGTGGCACTGGGATGTATTTCAATGCCGGTTAAAAAGCGATTAAACTGGGAAATGAGGCGGGGAAGTAAAACCAGCCCCCGTTTGTACAAGGCATGAGCTAAACGGTGCAGCCACACGGCATGCAAACCGGAATAACAGAGAATAACCTCCAAAACGCTCCTGGCGGCCGGATCCCGTTCAAAAACAGCTTCAATGTCTTTTTTAAGCGTTCTCAACATCAGTTTCCCCCCTAGCGCAAATTTATAGCAGCTCTACTTATACGGAACAGATTTTCTAAAACAATGTATATGATGCTCTCTGCCAAGAAAAACAATAACCGCCTCCATTCAGAGACGGTTAATCCGCGGTTCCACCCTGTTTGGGCAATTTGCCCCACTCAATAAGTTAACGGCAGCGCCGTACCTGCCTACAGGAAACTTTCGGCAGATCAACTCCGGAGCGCACTTCAGGCTGCCTGACCGAAAGCTTCTTCCAGCCGCGGAAGCTTCTCTCTGACGGTAGCTTCAGCCTTACTCTTCTCCTTCATTGTTTTTTTCGCTCTATATTTTCCTTATATTATAGAAGCACGGGCAAATGCTGTCAACTTTCGTGTTTTGCTTTTAACAATTCATTTATTAATTAATATTAATTTATGGTCAAAAAATTAAAAAGTTTATGCCCGCCTTGCGGAAAGTCGCACACAAATTCTTTGTGTATATTTTAAAACATCCTGCCCTCCTCCGCCTTGGGCAATGACACGCAACAGCTTGTCTGCATCTGTGACACGACTTCCTGCCAGCACAGTCACACCATAATCCTTCAATATAGCCGGAGCCATACAGGTACTGGCTCCCATAATGGCAATTTCCTTGGCATGGTGACAAAGAGAAAGGATATGGTCAATAGTTTT
>JAAYMK010000032.1 GCA_012521405.1 Bacillota bacterium | reverse complement strand
CCTATTATTATTAGAAATAACCGGGCCTTTTTACCGGCCCGCTCCATAGCGGAGGCGCTGGGTTTTAAAGTGTACTGGAATCATGATGCGCGGCAGGTCACTATTGTCTGGTAGAAAGGGCCTTAGGCCGCCAATTAATGCTATTGTTGCGGTCCACAAGATGCGGTATAATTGTAAGTTGTATGCCTTTTACTTTAAGGGAAAGCTGTGAGTGGATGAAAAGACACGAAATTTTAGGAACACCTGTAGATGCCTTGACATATGGTGATGCGGTAAAAAAAGTGCGCGAAAGTATTGGCGCACGTAAATCTATTTGGATTCTGGCCATCAATCCGGAAAAGATTATGAAAACTTTAAAGGATAGAAAACTAAAGGAACTTTTATTATGTGCAGATTTATTTATTCCGGATGGTGTGGGTATTCTTTTAGCCGGCAAGATTTTGGGCAAGCCTTTTCGCCAGCGGGTCACCGGGGTGGACTTGCTTATGGCTTTGGTGGCGGAAGCCGCGCAAAGAAAGTGGCGCATTTATCTTTTGGGCGCAGAACCGGGCGTGGCGGAGGCGGTGGCCCAAAAGCTTGAGGAAAGTTATCCGGGGCTTGAGATTGCCGGCACCCGGGACGGCTATTTTAAACAGGAAGAAGAAAAAGCTGTTGTCGCTGAAATTAAAGCCAGTAAGCCGGATCTGCTTTTTGTGGGGATGGGCAGCCCAAAACAGGAAGAATTTATTCAAACCTACCGCCAGGAATTGGCAGTTCCGGTTTGTATGGGGGTAGGCGGCAGCTTTGATGTCATCAGCGGCAAAAAGAAACGGGCTCCCATGATTTTACAGAAGCTAGGTCTGGAATGGAGCTGGCGCCTGGTGAAGGAGCCCACACGCATTGCCAGGATGTCTGTGCTGCCGAAATTTATGCTGCTGGTGCTGAAAGAAAAATTCGGCCTGTTAAAGTTTGAGGAGGAGTAACTGTGAAAACAATTTGCGTCATCGGCCTTGGTTATATTGGGCTGCCGACGGCCACGGTGCTGGCAGACAGCGGCCACATGGTCATTGGTGTGGATGTCAACGAAAAAGCGGTGGAACTTATTAACCAGGGCAAAATTCATATTACTGAACCGTATTTAGCAGAAAAAGTGGCAGCCGCTGTCAGGGACGGGCGCCTGCGGGCGCAAACTGTACCTGCTGTGGCTGATGCTTTTATCTTGGCTGTTCCTACGCCCTTTACGGGCGGCAAAAAAGCCGACCTTTCTTATGTGAAAAGTGCGGCCAAGTCACTTCTGCCTTATTTACGTAAAGGGAGTCTTGTGATTTTGGAATCCACCGTACCGCCCCGCACCACCTGTGATGTGCTGGTGCCTCTTCTGGCCCAAAGCGGCTTTAAAATCGGCAGGGATGTTTTGGTGGCCTTTTGCCCCGAGCGGGTGCTGCCGGGCAATATTTTAAAGGAACTGGTGACAAACAGCCGTGTGGTGGGCGGGATTAATGAAGCCTCGGCGGCGGCGGCCAGGGAGCTTTATGCCACCTTTGTTAAAGGAGAAATTTATGAGACGGATGCCACCACGGCGGAAATGACAAAACTGATGGAAAATACGTACCGGGATGTTAATATTGCCCTGGCCAATGAATTTGCCAAGATTGCCGAATATGCCGGGGTGAATATTTGGGAGGCCATCCGTTTTGCCAATAAACACCCGCGGGTTAATATCCACCAGCCCGGGCCCGGGGTGGGCGGTCACTGTATTGCCGTGGATCCCTGGTTTATTGTGGAAAAAGCCGGGGGCCGGGCCGAGCTCATTGAAAAAGCGCGGCAGATTAATGACGGCATGCCCCGTTATGTGGTGGAAAGCATGAAAAAAATCTTGGCCGGTGTGGCCAAGCCTAAAGTAGCCCTTTTAGGGCTGACTTATAAACCCAATGTGGATGACTGCCGGGAAAGCCCTAGTTTAAAAATTGCCGAGATTTTAAAACAAGAGGGCTTTACGGTGGCGGCATATGATCCCTTTGTGAAAACTAAAGGGGCTGCCTCTTTGTCCGAGGCGCTCTATGAAGCGGATCTGGCAGTGCTTTTGGTGAACCATGATGACTTTAATTTCCTGAACCCGGAAAAGATTGGGCCTTTGATGCGGCAAAGACTTGTCTTTGATACCAGAAACGCCCTGCGGCACCAGGATTGGGAAGCGGCCGGGTTTAAAGTGTTTGTCCTGGGTGCAGGTCAAAATTTAGAATGGGATGTCAAAAACCAGGACGGCACAGCATATTTTGCACGGTAAACGAGGTGGCCTATGAAAAAGATCCTAACTTGTTTAGTTATTATCGCCGTTGTTACCGGCGCCTTTTTAGTGTGGCGCAGTGATGCCATTGAGCGCCGGCATAATCAAGTGGAAATTACCGTGGATTTTGATGATTTAACCGCCTTGGCGGAGCGGGCCAATGTTACCCGCCACCAAATGCTGGCGGAACTGAAAAAAATGGGCGTTACGGCCATAGGTTTACGGGAAGCTTCCGTGGAACGCTACCGCCAGGAAGGGCTTTTGACGGTGCAGACGGGCGGTGAGCTTTTAAACGCCTGGCGCACCATTGGCGTACAAAACGCAAAGTTAAATGAGCTTTTGGCGGCAGGAAAAGTTTCCCCCACGGCGGTTTATTTAACCACGGAAAAGCAGGAACTGGCCAGGCGGCTGGCCCATAAAGCAGAGCTGAAACTGGAGCGGCCGGTAAAAATTTATGCAGGCGATAATACTTATGTGGTGGAAATTACGGACACTATAAAACGGGTGGAACAGCTGCGCATAGGGCTTGATGAGCAGGATAAAGCAAGTATCCTCTCTTTAGGGTTGCGCATTGTGCCTCGTATTGATAATAAATTTTTAAACAATGCCGAAGCTGTCGGGGAAACTTTGGCAGAGTTTTTGACTTTACCCAAGGAGTCGCTTTCCGCCGTGGTTTTTGAAGGGGAAGAAGTGACCGGCAATGATTCTTTCCTGCAGCTTACAGCGGAAATGCTAAAGGAAGCAGGGGTCTCTTTTGGGATTATTGAGTATAACCCGCGCCAGGAAGGGTCACAGAAACTGGCGTCTCTTACCGATTACAGCACAGTGCTTGTGCATTCCAATTTCCCCCGGGAAAATGTGCATAATATTGTTAATGCGGTGCAGGAGCGGCGTGTGCGCCTTTTGTATGTGCGCATTGATACCAATGATCCTGCCTTCTACCAAAAGGGAATGGACCTGATTGCAGCAGTGGCACAAAGGCTTGAAGAGCTGGGTTATACCACCGGGCCGGCCACGGCCTTTGCTACCCCCAAACAAGGCCGCGCCTTGATTTTGCTCATGCTTTTAGGGGTGGCGGCGGCAGGGACACTGCTTTTGGCGGAAATTTGCGGACAGTATCATCAACTGCTGTGGGCGGTGCTTAGCGTGGGCTTTTTGGGCCTGGGAGGGCTTTTTGTGGTCTTTTCCCACACCTTTGCCCTGCAGCTTGCTTCCATTTTGGCCGCCATGATTTTTTCCTCCCTGGCGGTGGTAACACAGCAGTTAAACCGCCTGCCGGAACAGAACCTGCCTACAAAGGCGGCTGTACGCTATGCCTTGGTTACTTTAGTGCGTACCTTTGTGGTTTTAATTGGCGGCGGGTTGGTGGTGCTTGGCCTTACTTCCAGCCCCCTCTTTACCTCCGGGGTACCGCTTTTTAGAGGCGTGAAGCTGGTGCATCTGCTGCCCTTAGTGCTTATAGCAGTGGTTAGCGCCAAGACTGTGGTCTATGGGCATATAAAGAAATGGACGGTCAAAGAAGCAGTGGCGATGCTGCGCCAAATTTGGCAGCAGCCCCTGGTTTTAGGCTACATGGTGGTTTTGGCTGTGCTGGCGGTGGTAGGCTATATTTACGTGGGACGTACCGGCCATACGGCGGGGATCCCGGTGCTTGATTTAGAGCAAAAACTGCGCATTATTTTAAGTAATGTGCTGCTTGTCCGCCCGCGCTTTAAAGAATTTCTCATCGGTTATCCCCTGGCCTTTTTGGGGCTGGTGCTGGCGGCCAAAGGCTACCGCAAGCCCATTACGGCAGCCCTTTTGACCTTTGGCGGTATTGCCGCCGTGGCGGTAGTCAATACTTTTATGCATTTTACCACGCCGGGTTATAATACGCTGTTGCGTTCTTTCCACGGTTTGTGGCTGGGAATAGTTTTTGGCCTGCTTTATACTTTTGGCCTTTATCTTTTAATAAGTTTAGGGAAAAGAGTGACCAAATGAAAAAACATGTGGTCATCTCCGGCTATTACGGGTTTAATAATGCCGGCGATGAAGCTATTTTAACCGCCATCATTAACACCTTGCGCAAACTGGCGGCAAAGCATGATAAAGCAATTGAGTTTACCGTACTCTCGGCAGACCCGGCACAAACGAGGGCGCGGTACCAGGTCAATGCTGTGGAGCGGATGCATTTATGGCAGATAATTAAAACATTAAAAAAGTGTGATCTCTTTCTTAGCGGCGGCGGGGGGCTTTTACAGGATGCCACCGGCCGCAGTCTTTCCGTAGTATATTATCTTGGCCTTGTGCTTTTGGCTAAAATCCTGGGCAAGCCGGCGGTGCTTTATGCCCACGGCATTGGCCCCATTGATAAATGGTTGAATAAACTTTTCGTACGTTTAATCTGTAACCTGGCCGATTATATTTCCGTCCGGGATGAAGCCTCGCTATTGGCTTTAAAAAATCTGGGCGTGAAGCGGCCGCCGCTGGAATTGACGGCGGATCCTGCCTTTTTACTGCAGCCAAAGGAAAGTGCAGAGGCACCTTCTTTGCCGGCAAAAGAAAAAATCATTGCCCTGGCCGTGAAAGCGGCTGCGGATGAAAGTTACCTACAAGAAATTGCCCGGGCGGCAGACTGCCTGGCAAAAGAATTTGCGGCCGCCCTTTTTTTAGTCCCCATGTATTTGCAGGAGGATTTGGCGGCAACAAAAAAACTTGCCGGCATGTTAAGGGCCAAAGCTTATCTTTTGGACAAGTTTTTGCTGCCGCAGGAACTTTTAAGTCTTTTCACGCATTTTGATTTGGTGATTTCTGTGCGCCTGCATGCTTTAATCTTTGCTGCCTGTGCCGGGGTGCCCATGGTTGGTATTGGTTACGACCCGAAAGTGGAAATTTTTTTAGAGCAGTTGGGCTTGGATACAGCCGGCGGCCTCAATGATGTCCGGGCGGATGTTTTAATCCGGCAAGCAAGAACAAGACTGCAGGATGCAAATTTGCAAAAAACGCTAAAGTTAAAACGCCATGAGCTGCAGCAAAAAGCTTTGTGCACTTTAGAGAAGATTTTCTTTACCTTGTTTGAAAGTGGTGACAAATGATTAAGCAGGAAGGAAAAAAGCCCGCAAAGGAACTGTTTTTAGGCATTCCCGCCGATGTGGTCACAAATGAAGAAGCCAAGGAACGCATTAAAGCCATGTTAAAAGAAGACCGGGCCCATTTTATTGCTTCGGTGAACCCGGAAATTTGTGTGGCGGCATTAAAAAATGCGGAACTTAAGCGCGTGCTTTTGTCGGCCGATATGGGGACACCGGACGGGGTGGGTATTGTGCTTTCTTCCCGTCTGCGTGGCGGCCGCATTAGAGAGCGGGTAACCGGTATTGACTTAATGCTGGCTTTAATGGATGTGGCCGTGGAGGGCAGGCACCCTATTTTCCTCTACGGGGCGGCGGAAGGTGTGGCGGCGGAAGCGGCGCGGAATTTGCAAAAAAGTTACCCGGGCTTAATGATTGCCGGCACCCATCACGGGTACGTGAAGCCGGAGGATGAAGGGAAAATTGCCGCACTCATTGCCGAGTCCGGTGCCGAGATGGTTTTTGTGGGCACCGGCAGCCCCCGGCAGGAGATGTTTGCCGCCAAGTACGGTGCCGCCACCGGTGCCAAGGTGCTGATGGTGGTGGGCGGCTCCTTTGACGTGCTCTCGGGCCGCCTGCAGCGGGCGCCAAAAATCTTTCAGCAATTGGGTTTGGAGTGGCTTTACAGGCTTTTGCAGCAGCCGCGGCGCCTGCAGCGGGCACTGGTGTTGCCGTATTTTTTACTTCTCTCACTTTTGGATAGACGGCTTTCCTAAATACAGGAATCAGACACCATTTTGTTGAATAAAGAATAAGATGTATGCAGCTTAGATACAGGAGACACGCACAGACATGGGAAATAAATCTATTTATAAATGGACCGGCATTGTGACCGTCCTGCTCATTATTTCCCGCTTTACAGGGTTGCTGCGGGAAACAGCCATTGCTTTTCGGTTTGGGATGTCGGCAGAAGCCGACGCTTATTTAACGGCGTCGCTTTTGCCGCAAATTCTTTTTCTTGCCTTTAGCGATGCGGTCAAAACCGCCTTTATCCCGGTTTACAGCAAGTATCATCAAGAGGAAAGCGGGAATGCTTTAGTCCTTACTTCCTATGTGATCCTTGGTCTCTTTTTACTGGCGGCCAGTATGCTTTTAGTGGCGCTGGCACCTTGGGTGGTACGCCTGGTGGCTCCGGGCTTCAGCGGCAAAACTTACGAACTGACGGTGGTGATGTCGCGTATTATCCTGCCCGGGCTTTTGTTTTTAGGCTTGTCGGGCCTTTCCAGCGGCATTTTGCATACGAAAAAGAATTTTCTCGTACCGGCTTTGCCGGCTTACCCCAGCAATTTAATTATTGCCGGTTTTGCCGTACTTTTGGGCGCCCGCTTTGGTGTGGTGGGCCTGGCCTGGGCGACACTTGTGGCTTATGCCAGCCAGTTTCTGATCCAACTGCCGGCGGTAGTCAAAAGCGGTGCCCTGGCAAAAAGTAAACTTTTGTGGCATCACTCCGGTATAAAAGAGATGCTTGTGCTGATCCCGCCGGTGGTTATCGGCGGCGCCGCCATGGAGTTAAAAAGTATTGTAGACAGAATCTTTGCTTCCCTTTTACCGGAGGGGACCATTGCTGCTTTAAATTATGCCAATCGTGTGTTCCAGCTGCCCAACTCGGTGCTGGTAATGGCGCTGCTGGCGGTGCTCTTTCCTACCTTGGTGGAGTTGGCGCTGGAGAAAAATACGGAAGAATTTAAAAAAGCACTGCGTCAAGGTTTAAGCATTATTATCTTTTTTGTCCTCCCCATGATGGTAGGTATTATCCTTTTGCGCGAGCCGCTGGTGCGCCTGCTTTTTGAGCGGGGCGCCTTTGATGTGGAGGCCACTAAAATTACGGCGGAGGCGCTGGCTTTTTACTGCTTAGGACTTTTATTTATGGGGGGGCAACTGCTTTTAACCCGGGCGTTATATGCTTTGCATGATACATTAAGCCCCATGCTGGTTACCTTTGTGGCGGTAGCTTTAAATGTGGTCTTTAATGCCATTTTGCTTGGACCTCTGAAACACTCGGGGCTGGCTCTAGGTACGGCCCTGGCCCTCCTTTGCCAGATGGCAGTGCTGTGGTGGATTTTACGCAAAAAAATCGGCCCCTTTGGCGGACGGGCACTCTTTGTGTCCTTACTGAAGGCGGCGGTGGCCGCCGCCGGGATGGGCGTGGCCATCATTTTTGTCCGTCCTTATTTGACAGCAGATTCTTTACTGGTTTTAGCGCTAAAATTTGCTTTGGTGGTGGGCGGCGGGGCACTCCTCTACTTCTTTTTGGCCTATCTTTTAAAAATTGAGGAGCTGGCACAGGGTCTGGAACTTTTACGCCGGCTTAAAAGCAGCAGGAAAAATTAAATGCGCGCCTGAATTACTGTCAGTTTTAAGCAGGGACAGGCAAATTTACCTAATTTAGTGCTCTACCCCCAAATTAGGTGGAATTAGTGCGAAATAATAAGTAAGGGAGGAGGAACCGTGGTCATCAAACAATATGGCCAAGGTCTATCTATCCCGGATGATCTTTTACAGCGAGCGCAAGAAGGCGATGCGCAGTGCCGGGAAACCATCATTGAAACCATGCAACCATATGTGGTGCGCATCGCATCCAATTATTGCGGCCGTTTTCTGCAGGCCGGCACAGATGAAGAAATCTCCATTGCCATGCTGGCGCTGAATGAAGCCATTGACGGCTACCAGCAGGCACAAGGCACCAGCTTTCACAGTTTTGTGCAGGTCGTAGTGAAAAGACGTTTAATTGACTATTTTCGTCGCAATCAAGCGCGCAGGCTGGAAATTCCTTTTTCCGAGTTTCAAACGCGGGATGAAGAAGATGAGTCGGCCGAGCTGACGCTCCTAGAACAAAAGGAAGCGGAAAAGATCTACCTGCACCAGGAAGAAGCCAGGGACCGCAGAGAGGAAATTACTTATTACACCAAGCTTTTGGAGCAGTACGGCATCACTTTAAGTGAGCTGGTAAAATGCTCCCCTAAACATAAAAGCGCCCGGGAACGGGCCATAATGGCGGCACAAATCATTGCCGGCGAACCGAAACTGGTGCAGTATTTTAAAGAGAATAAAGCGCTGCCGCTAAAAGAAATTGAAGGCCGGCTGCCCTTCAGCCGGAAAACCTTGGAGCGGCATCGTAAATATATAGTGGCTTTACTTTTAGTTTATCTGGAAGATCTGCCTCACATCCGCGAGTACTTAAAAGGGAAAGGAGAGCACGAGGCATGAAAGTCAAGGGCCTTGTTTTGGAAATAAAAAAGAATAAAGTCATTGTGCTGACGCCGGACGGCCAGTTTCGCAGTCTGCCCAAAAAGGGCGAGGTAAAGGTGGGTGACGAATATACCTACACCACCTCCTTCCGTCCGTACCTGGCGGTGGCGGCGTCCCTGGCCTTGCTGCTCGTGTCCTCCGTTTTACTGCCCTCCGTTTTTGAATGGCCGCTTTTTGCCGGCGAGGGCAATAATTCCGACCCGCTGGTGGTGGCACAAAATGATCCGGCTCCAGACAGTGACCTACCGCCGGTAAAAACTGAACGGCCGGATCCGGCTCCACAAGAAGAAAAAATCACACCGGCACCTGATCCGGCAGAAGAGGATGCAGAAACTCCCGTAGAGCCGGACGCAAAGGCAGATCCGGTTGAGACTACGGAAGACACGCCACCAAAACCGCCGCAACAGCCGCCGTCTAAACCGCAGGCGCCCAAGCAAGAGACCAATAATGTAAAACAAGAACCGCAAACAAATCAGGAGCCTGCTAAAGACCCGGCAGCAGAAAAACCGGAAACTCCGGAAACGGAAAAAGAAAATGAACAAAAAGAAACACCGCCGGAGCCTGATCCGGAAGTGGTGGTGGCGGAAGAAGAACCGCTCTTTGAGGAAGCCAATCGCGGCGGGTTTCTGGCAAAGTGGCTCACTGATCTCTCGGGTTTCTTTACCGGGGGCAAAGCGAAAGAATAAAAAAAAACGCCTTAAGCTTCAAGCCAAGCCTAAGGCGTTTTTTTTTGCCGTAAGTTAAAATTTTTCGTTTATTTTTCGTTTGCGGGAAGAGAAGCCGGCTCCTGCCAGCGCAGATAGGCTTCCACCACCTCCTGCAGATAAGTTTCATCCAAAATCACATAGGAAACACCACCGATGGTGCGCCCTGTGCCTTGGAGCGTGACAGCCTTGACGTCGTCAAAATTTAAACTGGCGGCCTGCTGGGCCAAAGATAAAGCTTTGGACAGGGGCAGATCGGTACGCAGATATTCTGCGGCTTGTTGGGCCAGCTGCGGCAATTTTAAAAGGCTTTTAGGCTGCAGTACTTCTTTGGCTACTGCCTGCAAAAACTGCTGCTGGCGGCGCATGCGGCCAAAATCCCCTTCGGAGTCTTTGCGAAAACGCACATACGCCAAAGCTTCATACCCGCTTAAACGCTGTTCTCCCGGCTCCAACTTCACCGCCGGGTAATTTTTTTCCGCTTTTACATAAAGGGAACGCTCCACATTTAAAGTGACGCCTCCCAATGTATCCACCAGCCCCACAAAGCCGGAAAAATTGGTGAGGACATAGTGGTGGATGGGCACACCCAAAAGTTTTTCCACCGTTGCCCGCATCAGGTTAATGCCGCCGTACACATAGGCGTGATTAATTTTATCTAAACCGCGGCCGGGAATCTCCACCCGGGAGTCACGGGGAATGGAGATCATGGCCACCTCTTTTGTATCCTGGTTAATGCTTAAAACAATAATGGTATCGGCCCGGGCTTTTTCCTCTCCCCGCTGGTCAAGGCCAAGAACTAAAATATTGGTAATGGTTTTGCCCGGTTCCTCCACAATATCGTCATCCCGCACATAAGGGGGTTCCCCTTCAGCTTGCGGTTCATGAATATGTGCCCAGACAGACCAGACCCAGCCCAGCCCCATCACCAGTAAAATCAACAGGATCACAACAAATAAACAGCCAAAACTGCTTCTTCTTTTTTTGCGCATATGGTTTCTCCTTTAGGCAATAAGTTTAAAGGTGCAGTTGCGTCAAGTTTTAAGAAAAGCGCAGGAAGATAAAGACGGCGGAAAGACCGAAAACAAGGGCCAGGCAGTAAATGGCCAAGACGGCCCGCCGGTGTGAAAAGCCTAAATTTAAAAGGCGGTGATGCAGATGGGCTTTATCGGCGGCAAAAATAGGTTGGTTGTTTTTATAACGGCGCAGGATGGCAAAAAAGGTATCAAAAATGGGGACGCCTAAAATCAAGATGGGCGTAATAAAAGTGTATAAAGTGACACTTTTTAAAAGTCCCATGACGGCCATGACGGCAATGGTGAAGCCTAAAAACATACTGCCGCTGTCCCCTAAAAAGATTTTGGCCGGATGGAAGTTATAACGTAAAAAGCCTAAAACCGCCCCGGCCAGGGCCACCGATAAAAGGGAGATTAAAAGATTTTGGTTTACCTTCATGGCCATAAAGGAAAAAATCATTAGGGCAATGAAGGAAACGCCGGAGGCGAGACCGTCTAGACCGTCAATGAGGTTGATGGCATTGGTGATACCCACAATCCAGAGCATGGTGACGGGAATACTCATCCACCCCAGGTGGAAATACCCGTCAAAGGGGTTATGAATAAAATTCACGCGAATACCAAAATATACGGGAATGGCTGCCGCCAGGACTTGTCCCGCCAATTTCCACAGGGGCGGCAAACCTTTAATATCGTCTACCACGCCTAAGAGTAAAACTACGGTACCGCCTAAAAGCATACCGAGAATTTGCCTGTCATAAGTTAAATTTACAATCACGGCCATGGCCGCCACAAACCCTAAATATACAGCTACGCCGCCCAGGCGGGGCATAATGCGGTTGTGAACTTTTCTCCGGTTAGGCACATCCACTGCGCCGATGCGGTATGCCAACCGGATTACAAAGGGTGTTAATATCAGTGCCAAAAGTAAAGCCACGGCAAAAACAAATAAATATACTAGTACCATCATACCACCTGCACTTTTTTCAAGTTTGCCTCTGACACCCACACAAGGGCGGGGTGAAATTGAGTTGTCGGGTTTGTTTTAGGAAATTTCAATGATAAGGGAACCGTCGGAATCTTCAGGTTCGGGAAAATTTTCCCGCTCCCCGGCCGAAGTTTCCGGATTGCCGCTTGGCGCCAGACCGGCTTCACGCTCCGGTAAAGGAGGCTCGAAAGCTTGAGGTTCCTCAAATCCGGAAGGGTCGCTTTCCCCGGCGGGCGCGGCAGGCTCTTCAGGTTCTTCAGAAGCGGGCGGAGCCGGTGCCTGCGGTTCTGCCGGTTCTGTAGGTTCCGGGCCTTGCTCCCTATCCGGCCGGGAAAAACTTTCCGGCACGGTAATACTGATGTTTACCGGGGCGGAAACAGCACGGTGGTTGACTGCTTCCAAACGGTAATTATACGTGATGCCGGGTTCTAAATCTATATCAAAGTAGCTAGTACCTGTAAGCTCGGCCAGCTTTACCTCGCTGCCGCCGGGGGTAGAACGATAAAGGCGGAAGCTTAAATTATACTTGTCCCCTTTACTCCAGGTAAGCTTTACTCCCCTTTGTTCTCCAGCCTCACTGAAGGAGGCGGCAAAACCTTTGGGCGCGACGGGGGTGGTGTCTGTGAGCCGCTGGGGTTCCGGGGGGGTGTAGGGCACAGCAAAAACTTCTTCCATAACTTGCGCAATCTTTTCCGTATCCAGAACCATATAATAAACACCATCTCGTGATTGACCGCTGCCGCTTAAAGTATAAGAGACAATATTTTCTTTTTGCATCCGGCCGGCATAAACGGCCAAAGCAATAATTTGCTGGTTGGAAAGATTAGTGTCAATGAGCTCCTGATAAGCTTCGTAGAGTACAGGAATGTTTTTTATGAGGCCTTCCCTGCGAAAATGGTCCAGGGTGGCCAACAGAAGCTCTGTCTGCCGCTGCATGCGGCCAATATCTCCCCCTACTTCCCGGTTGCGCAGGTAATGCAAGTATTTTTCCCCGTCTAAAATTTGTTCGCCCTTGGGGATTTGCAAAACGCCATCCTTATCGATGACATCGTAGGGCACATTAAATTTAATGCCGCCTACGGAATCAACCAACTCCACCACGGCGTCCATATCCACCGTAACGTAGTAATGCAGGGGGATGCCCCCCAAAAGATTACTAATGCTTTTAAGGGCATATTCCACGCCGTTTTCATGGCGCAGCTTGTCTTTGGCATTAATATAGCCGTAATAATAGGCGCTGTTAATTTTATCGTAGGTGGGAGTATCGGCAATTTTTACGTAGCTGTCCCGGGGCACATCTATGATGCTGATTTTGTCCCGGTCAAAATTTACGGAAATAATCTTAATGGTGTCAGTGCGGGAACCAAGGGAAAGCCTACGCCGTTCGGCATCCACATCAAAACCTAAAAGCACAATATTGACCATTTTTTCCTCGAAATAATCACCGGCAGTTAATTCTTTTTGTTCCTCCGGCGCCGCACTGGCTTCCGAAATGTTTGGGGTGGTAAATAAATCGGCTGGGCGCAGAATGCGATAAGTATACCAAGCCGCATAGCACCCAAAACAGATAAGCAGCACAAGCAAAAAAATGAAAACACGAAGGACAGGACTTGTTTTCTTAAGTTTTTTCGCTATTTTACGCAACAAATTTTCCTTTGGTTGGGGATAGTGGTTAAGCTCAAAGGAAGGATCCATTGATTAACCTCCGCCGCTTTCAAGATACTAATTTGTTTAGTTTCGACAAAAGAGAACATTATCCCTTTTAATTTCAGTGTTAATTAATCACATAAATGGCAGCCGGACCGAAAAAAAGTAAAGACAGCTAAATGCTGTCCACCACGTAGATAGGATTGGTATAGAGCCATGGTTTATTTTTTAGACGTATTTCTACCCGGTAGGTTCCCGCCTGCGTTAACTTTCTTTCCACCTCACTAGCGGCAGTTTCATACCAGGTTTGGCCGTTTCTTTTAATTTTAATCTGCAGGTGGCGCCCCTTTTTCCCTGGGCAGAACAATTGCAGTTTTGTCCCTCCCTTTAAAGGAAAAGTATCGCCGATAAATGCTGTTTTTTGGCCGTCTGTAACGGTAAAGGTAAAACCCTCCGGTTCCGCCGCCAGCCGGTTGACAAAATAAACGCGCCCTCGTTTTAAAGCCGCATAAATTTGTGCTTTAGCCGTGGCAGCATCCTCTGCCAGGGGCTCTGGCAGCAATAAACAATTGTTGGCGGCACCGAAAAGATATTCGTAGGGGAAAATACGGCGAAAAAGCGGGCCGCGGCGGATATGCCAGTCGTGGGCATCGGATCCGGCAATGGCGGTGATTTTACGGGTCTGGGTAATGGCATCAAAACGGGCAAAAGCTTTTTCACAGGGGCCGGTGATGGGAACATCAGGTTTAAGGTAGGCAAAGTAAAGGGCCTGCCCCACATTTTGCACACCGTCGCGAAACTGGGAGCACCAGTTCCAGACTTCAATGCCGGTAAAGCCCTGCACCTGCCAATCAACCCAGGGGTAGGTGGTGCCGTTTAAAACTAAAGGTGAACCTTTTTCAAAGGGGTGGGCAATAAAACCAAAGCCTCCTTGAGCGTTGACGGCGTCAATGACCGCCTGGGGATTCTCATCATTGGCGGCAACTTCTTTTGTTATCCCAAAGGCTAAATAATGATGCTTTTTATCATTAATTTCTGTGCCGCAAAGCACCAATACCCCGTGGCGGTAACCTTCTTCCTCCAGATGGGCCAAAGTATGGTGGTCGGTAATCATAATAAAATCCAAGCCGCACTTGGCTGCGGCTTGGGCAATGTGGTCAATTGTACCGGCACCGTCCGAATAGGTACTATGTATATGTATATTCCCCATCACTGTATGCATCCTGCTGCACCCTTTATCTTTTTCTCCCATATTTATATTATTAGCGCCAAGTTTGGGAAATTCCTGCCAAAGCTAGCGGTTGCGCCAAAGATACTGCTCTACGGCGGTACGCAAAAAAGTTTCATCCAGCAAAACATAAGAGATACCGTCAATTAAAGCCACCTCACCGCGCAGCCGCACGGCGGCAATCTCCTGCTTGCAATCTTGGGCAAAACGGGCTAAAGCAAAAAGTTCTGTAATCGTCAGGTCTGTGCGCACATGCTGCGCCAGCTCCTTGGCCACAAGGGGCAGCCGTAGAAAACTTTTGGGTTGCCTGGCTTGTTGAAAAAGGGCTTTCATGACCTGCTGCTGGCGGCGCATGCGGCCAAAATCTCCTTCGGCGTCGGAGCGAAAACGTACATACGTTAACGCCTGCCTGCCGTTGAGTTTATGGCGACCGGCATTGACAATGGGGCGGCCGTCTAAACCGATAATCTGCATTTCCACATCCACTTCCACGCCACCCACGGCGTCAATGATACCGGCAAAACCGTCAAAGTTTGTCAGCATATAATAGTCAAGCGGAACGGCCAGCAAGTTTTCCACAGTTTGCCGCAATAAGGCCACACCGCCAAACTGCATGGCATGATTGATTTTATCTAAACCATGACCTGAAATCCAGACCCGGCTGTCCCGGGGAATGGAAAGCAGGGAGATATCTTTTTGCGTACGGCTGAGGCTGACCACCATAATGGTATCAGCCCGGGCCGGCTCATCCTCCCTTTGGTCGCTGCCTAAAAGTAAAATATTGATGATATTTTCGTCCCCGGTATAAGCGGAAGGTAAATTTTTGCTTTCCTGCGGCTCGTAAATTTGCCACCACAGAAAAAAAGGAAAAAGCAGCAGCAAAAACAAAAAAAGAAGTGCCAAAGACCAAAAAATCCGCTTTTTATTTTTCACTGTTTCTCTCCTGTCTTTTAAATTTGCCTTTGACACTAAATTGTACCGGGCGGGCTTTGCTTATGCACCGACCCCGCGCTTATATCCAGCAGAAATCTTTCCCGGAAGGCAGGAAATTTTGGCTTTTTTGCTGAATAAAAAAAATAAGAAAAACAGGAGGATTTTACCGATGGCCATTCGCATTAAAAGCTTCTCGGAAATCCGGCGTCATTTTAACAAAATTGTGGAATCTTTACGGGAAGGCCCCATTTTTATTGCCAAAAATAAACGGGTGCGGGCAATTATGCTGGATATTTTTGATTACTATAGCCTGCTGGAAGAGATTGAAGTTCTACAAGAACTGCTGCGGGATGTCAGCGACAGTGCCTACAATTATGAAGAAGATCAGATGATTAACCGTTTATGTGCTTTAGATAACGGGGATTAAAAAAGCCGGGGATTTCCGGCTTTTTCTCGTTTAAGACTGAAAATCTAAACGCTGCGGTGAAATTAATGTCTGGCTGATTTTTTCCAATTGTTCCAGCGCTTTACCTGTCCCTTTGGCCACACAACTAATAGGATCCTCTGCCAGGTAAACCCTGACGCCCGTTTCCTTGCTTAAAAGCTCGTCCAGCCCGTGCAAAAGCGCTCCCCCGCCGGTTAAAACAATACCGTGGTCAATAATATCACCGGCCAGCTCCGGAGGTGTGATTTCCAAAACATTGCGCACACTGCGCAAAATCTCCGCCAAGGGTTCTTTAATGGCTTCACATATATGCTCTGAATTCAAGATCAGGGAGCGCGGCAGTCCGCTGACCAAGTCCCGGCCGCGCACTTCGTACTCTAAAAAACGGCTGCCGGTACAGGCGGTGCCTATCTCAATTTTTACCTCTTCCGCACTGCGTTCGCCCAGCAGGAGATTAAATTCCTTTTTCACAAAACGGGAGATGGCTTCATCAAATTTATCGCCGCCGATGCGGACGCTTTCTGTCACCACAATTTCTCCCAGGGATAAAACGGCCACATCGGTAGTACCGCCACCAATATCAATCACCATATGGCCCGCAGGTTGAAAAATATCAAGTCCCGCTCCTAAAGCAGCGGCCCGCGGTTCCTCAATTAAAAAAGCTTCCCGAATACCGGAACGCATTACCGCTTCCACCACGGCTTTTTGTTCCACCGGGGTGGTGGCGGCGGGGATACAAACTACTACACGGGGGCGGATCAGGCGCCTTTTTTCACTTACTTGCTCGATAAAATAACGCAGCATTACTTCCGTAATGTCAAAATCGGCGATAACACCGTCTCGCAGCGGACGGGTGGCAATAATATTTCCGGGGGTGCGCCCAATCATGCGGCGGGCGGCTTCGCCTACAGCCAGTACTTTGCCGGAATGCTGATCTATGGCAACCACGGAGGGCTCGTGTAAAACAATACCCTTTCCGCGTAAATGTACCAAGACGGTGGCTGTACCCAAATCTATCCCCATATCCATGCCCAGGCTCATGACTTTCACCTCACTATAGCGCTTGTCCTTAGAAAAAAAGGACCATGTTATAGTTCGCTAAGTGGGCGTGTTTTCCTTTTTTAGTCTTTCTTTTTCTCCATTGCTAGGTATTTCCGGCGTGTAGCCTCCCCGCCACGAATATGTCTTTCCGCTTTATTTCTCTCTAAAATCATCTTGACCTCACGGGCAATATAGCGATTGATATAGGGGAGCCTCTCTGTAAGATCTTTATGAACAGTTGACTTGGAGACACCGAAAACTTTTGCCACCTGCCTGACGGTTGCACCCGTCTCAAGAATATAACTACTGATTTCCAGCACACGCTGCTCAATATAATCCTGCATTGGGCCGCCCCCTTCAAACTGCTTTGCTAAAAATATATGTGTCAAGGGGGCGTTTATGACATAAATTGCAGGGCTGGTGGGTATTTCCAGTCCTGCGGGCTATAAAATACACTTTTTTTTAATTTTGCTAAAAATCCAGCAAGAAACGTTGCCAGAGTGGTCTGCAAAATTCCAAAGGTGCCACCAATTTTTCATAAAAAGAAAAGAAAGGAGCCGCGCAAATAGGCTCCTTTCTCTTTGGCAGTAAGTTAGAGGGAGTTTTATTCGGCAGAAATAACTTTTAAGGGATCCAGCGCCTGTCCCTGGCGATAGATGGCAAAATGTAAATGGCTGCCCACGGTGGCGTCTAACATGGAGCTTTCGCCCACAAAACCTATAACTTCCCCTTGGGCCACCTGATCACCAACGGTTAAATTTGGTTCTTCCGCCAAACAGGCATATTGGGTAAGATAATCGCCGCCGTGGCGGATCTCCACCAGCCACCCCAGGCGGGGATCCTCTGCTACTTTTTCCACAATGCCCGGCCAGGCTGCTTTTACCCCTGTACCGGCTTCCGCCAAGATATCCACACCCACATGGGCCCGCAACATACTGCCCAGGCGGTACACATCATGATGGCCGGCGGCAATGGACCCATCCACAGGCCAAATCATAGGCTCTGTAGGCAGGCTTAAAACCGCCGTACTCTCATCTGCCGCCTCAGCGGAAGCTTCCTGCTCTTCTTTGGCTGCGGGCTCTGGGACGGTATCGTCTGTGTCCGCACCGGCGGCAAATTCATTTACTGAGGAGAGAGTACCGGCAGGTTCTTTGAGCCAGATTTGCCAGAAGGCGGCCGCCGCCACTAAAGCTACCACCAGGATATAACCCAGTACCGGCCAGAATTTACGTGACAAGCGGATTTTTTTCAGCGGTGCCAAGGGGGCAAAAATTTTCTTCATCTGGACATCACCTCTTTGGAGGTAGTATGTCCATAATTTTCCTGCCTTATGCGCAATCAGGGAGCTTTTAAAGTGACAAGATTTACACCTGTATAGTAATATTGCAATATTTCCGCATAAGTTTTTCCCCCTTGCGCCATGCCGCCGGCGCCATATTGGCACAGGCCCACACCATGCCCGTACCCGTGGACGGTGAATTTAATATTTTGGTCTTCATACGTCCAAAAAATGCGGGTTGAGGGTAAATCCAAGGCTTGGCGCAAATCTTTGCCGCTGACGGTTTCGCCGGCAATGCGTAAACTCTTAATGCGTCCGGAGGCGGTGCGCTCCGGTGCCTGCAAGGGCAGTTCCCCGGCCGCCACCGGCAGGGCGGCAAAGCGGTCACCCAAAGCCTGGATAAACTTTTCTGGGGTAAAAACATATTCTGTTTGTGACCAGCGCGTGCCGGCGCAATAGTTGCATACTTTGCCGCGCAGGTACGGTAAAGCGGCAGCCCAAACTTCTTCGCTGTTTGCGGTATGGCCGCCGCAGTGGGCATGAAAGACGGCCTCAATATATTCCTCTTCGTAGGTAAGCACTTGCCCCGCCGTCTCTTGCACGGCAGTGCGAATTTTGGCATAGTTTTGGGCTGCATCTTCCCGGGGCCATTTGGCCAGGATCTTTTCATCGTCCACCCAGGCTTGGCAGTGTTCCGGATCGGTACAGATATCGGCACCGGGGTGGCGGCTACAGCCGGCACCGCCAAAAATGAGCATTTGTTTCACCGTATAGGTGCGGGCGCTGACAGCCTGGGCTTTCAGGGCCTCCAGCGCAAAAGCAGCGGGCATTTCGGCAGCCACCACACCTACCAAATATTCTTCCAGGGGCATTTCCACAACTTCCTCCAGGTCATGGCGGTAAACTTTAACCATGATCTCACCGGCGGGGGAGCTAATGGGAGTTTTCTCTAAAATGACAGAAGGTTCCTGTTGGGGAGTACGCAAACTGCAGCCGCGCGCTAAAATGGACGGCAGGATGATGAGGAGAAATAACATGAAAAGAAAAAAAGAAGCAAGCGCTCTTTGCATTCACAAGCCTCCTTGTGCAGCGTAAATTATTTATATGCTGCTTACGGCTTGTCTAGAACGCTTTGCTTCCTTAAGCGGGGCGGCGTTTAATTCTGGCCCCCAGGGCTTGCAGCTTTTCCGTCAGCTGCCAGTAGCCCCGGTCGATATGGTGCAGGGCACTGACTTCAGTTTTACCCTCCGCCGCCAGGCCGGCTAAAACTAACGCGGCGCCGGCGCGCAAATCGGTGGCCCGGACCGGGGCGCCATACAATTTATCCCGGCCGGTAACTACGGCAGTATTGCCTTCAATTTTAATCTGTGCGCCCATGCGGCGCAGTTCATCCACATGCATAAAACGGTTATCAAAAACTGTTTCGGTAATAATGGAGGTGCCTTTGGCCAATGATAAAAGAGACATCATGGGTGACTGCAAATCGGTGGGAAACCCGGGATAGGGCATAGTTTTCACGTCCACGGCGCGGATTGGCTCCTGGCGAGAAATATGTATAAGACCTGCTTCCTCTTCCACCCGGCAGCCCACTTCCTTTAATTTGGCAATTAAAGAAGTCAGATGAGCCGGAATCACATTCTCCACGGTAATTTCCCCGCCGGTAATGGCTGCGCCCACCATAAAAGTGCCTGCCTCAATGCGGTCTGGAATCACGGTGTAATCGGTACAAGAAAGCCTGGTAGTGCCTTCAATACGGATGGTATCGGTGCCGGCACCCAGCACTCTGCCGCCCATGGCATTGATGAAATTTGCCAAATCTACCACTTCCGGTTCTTCCGCCGCATTTTCAATGACTGTAGTTCCTTCAGCCAAGGCGGCAGCCATCATAATATTTTCCGTGGCCCCCACACTGGGAAAATCTAAATAAATTCTTTCACCGCGCAGTCTGGGCGCTATAGTTTCTATATAGCCGTGTCCAATAATTACTTCCGCTCCTAAAGCTTTGAGGCCCTTTAAGTGCAGATCAATGGGACGGATACCGATGGCGCAGCCGCCGGGCAGCGACACCCGGGCTCGTCCCATCCGGGCCAAAAGGGGCCCAATCACCAAAAACGAGGCGCGCATTTTACGCACTAAATCATAGGGAGCCTGGGTTTCCGCAATGGTGGACGTTTCGATTTGCAGCTTTTTTTGCACCGGATCATAGGCGGTGCGAGCACCTAAAGCATCCAGCACTTTACACATGGTGTGCACATCTTCTAAAGCCGGAATATCGGCAAGCATTACCCGGTCTTCACATAAGAGTGAAGCGGCCATTATGGGCAAACAGGCATTTTTAGCACCTTCAACACGCACCCGCCCTTTTAAGCGGACACCGCCTTCAATGGAAATAACTTCATTCACATAACTCTGCCCCCCTTTACCGTGCTGCTATTAGGGTTTCCCAAAAAGGCAATTAATATGGGTCATGAATGAGGGGAAAACCTGCCCAAATAATAGTTCTCTCTAAGTAATCGTCATAAAAGGCGACAACATTAAGGTTAAAACGTTCATCTTCTACCAAAAGATGCTGTTTCACCAGGGGCGTATAAGCGGTGAGGCTGATTAAATCAGGCGTTACCATACCTTCCACAAGTTTTGCCTCCACGGCGGCAAGGGCCGCCTGGGTAAGTTTGTACATTTCTGCATGCGTTTTTTTCCCGTCAAAGCTGCTTTTAAGGTAATAACTAAACTGGCCTTGGGGCAGTTTAGGCACTAAGATTTTTTGCAGCGCCGCCACCGCCTTCCTAAATTCAGGCAGTGAATTTGTTTGACTTATCACCAGTAAATGCGTCTGGGGCGGCATGGTAAAATTATCACCGGGATTACTTTGCACCACAATTTGCACATCAATTCCCTTGAGGGCTCGTCCCCTTAAAGCTAGCATGCGAAAGCTTTCGCCGCTGCTTTTTTCCTTCTTACCGCCAGCTACCGTAAGCCACCGGGCCAGATCTGCCAGCAGCTTTTCCAGCTCCGCCAGCGATAAAAACTGTTCATTTAAGACAGCATAAAACTGCACCTCACCGCCCTCTATGTCTGCCCCTGTGGCTTCTAAAGCAAAAATTAAAGCTTCCACGGCGGTAAGATAATCTTTTGGCCAGGCATACACAGTGGTGGCAAGCATTAGTATAAGCAAAATAAGGCCAATTTTTTTCCGGTATTTCATGGAATTCTCCCTCCCTACCTGCCATTATTGGCAAATTTTCCCCCTTTTAAACATCAAAAAACCCCCGGTCACAAAGACCGGAGGCATCTTTTTCTCTTCGATGCGTTTAGCAGCATGGTTCCATTAGTAATTAGCGTACTCCTGTGTTTTTAGGAAAAAAGCTTCCAAGTAGAATTTATTACTTGGAAGCTTTCTCATTTTCATACATTTGGCTAGTAATATTAACCTTCTAAAAATTCCCCTTTTACCAATGAGGTTTTTCATAAGCCACAGTTTCCGTCAAAGGCTTGCGTTCAAAGTGCAGCGGTGCCGGCTTGCAATCTTCTGCCGGATAGCCCAGGGCCAAGATATTAATGGGAACAATATAGCCGGGCAGCGCAAATTCTTCGCGTAAAACTTCCGGGTTAAACCAGCAGATCCACACGCTGCCTAAACCTTGACGGGTGGCTTCCAGCATCATATAGGTGGTGACAATGGATACATCTATGTCTTTGCTGTCCATGCCGTCAAAGGGACGCTTCCAGGAATGACGTACATCGGCGCAGGCAATAATGGCCAGGGGCGCATTATAAAGCCTGGCGGCTTTATTTAATTTCTCCAGGCCTTCCTTTTCCCGCACCACAATTAGCCGCTGCGGCTGGTTATTTTTTGCCGTGGGCGCCTGCCGCCCCACTTCTAAAATACTTTGCAGTTTTTCCTCTTCCACAGGTTTATCCGCAAATTTACGTACAGAATAACGTTTTTCAATGATTTCCCTAAAATCCATGCAACTCACCTCTTCCGTCTTTTCCCAAACTATTCTTTTCTTTGCGAAAAAAATCCTGCCGTTTACCTTTGCCGGTCTCCGCACGGTATGCTGGCTAACCGCCAAATACCGCGTCAAAATGGACACAAAGGGACGAGCCCTTGGCCCGTCCCTTGTTTTTAAATTACACCCTGTTCCAGCATGGCCCGGGCCACTTTAACAAAGCCCACAATATTGGCAGCTTCCACAAGGCTGCCAAGGCCGTATTCGTCAATGGCGGCGGCACAGTCTTTATAGATATTGCACATAATCGCTCTGAGCCTAGAGTCTACTTCTTCCGCCGACCAGGGGAGGCGCTGGCTGTTTTGCGTCATTTCCAGGCCGCTGGTGGCCACACCGCCGGCATTGGCAGCTTTACCCGGAGCAACCAAAACGCCGTGCTCCAGCAATAATTTAATGGCAGAGGGAGTTGTAGGCATATTGGCGCCTTCCCCTACGCAATAGCAACCGTTTTTAATAAGTGCTTTGGCATCTTCCTCATAAATTTCATTTTGTGTGGCGCAGGGCAGAGCAATGTGGCAGGGAACCTGCCAGATGCCCCTGCTACCTTCATAGTAGCGGGCGTCTTTATGTATTTGGGCATATTCTTTAATGCGTTGCCGCTTGACTTCTTTTATTTCTTTAATGGTGTCTAAATTAATCCCGTTGGGATCGTAAATATAGCCGTTGGAATCGGACATGGCCACCACTTTTGCCCCCAATTCCTGCGCTTTTTGACAAGCATAAGTGGCGACATTGCCGGATCCGGAAATAACAACGGTGGCTTGATCAAAGGATTTATTGATAGCTTTTAATGCTTCGTTGACAAAATAAACAAGACCAAAACCGGTGGCCTCTTTGCGTACCAGGGAACCGCCGTAGGAAAGACCTTTACCGGTCAAAACCCCTGTAAATTCATTGCAGATGCGTTTATACTGGCCAAAAAGATAGCCTACTTCCCTGGCGCCGACGCCAATATCGCCGGCCGGCACGTCCGTGTCGGGACCCAAATGGCGGTACAGTTCCGTCATAAAGCTTTGGCAAAAGCGCATAATTTCCATTTCGCTTTTACCTTTAGGATCAAAATCGGCACCGCCTTTACCGCCCCCCAAAGGCAGGCCGGTTAAAGCGTTTTTAAACACTTGACTAAAGCCTAAAAATTTAACAATACTTAAGTTGACGGACGGGTGGAAACGAATGCCACCTTTATAAGGGCCAATGGCGCTGTTGTATTGGACCCTGTAGCCGCGGTTAACTCTGACTTTGCCCTGGTCATCCACCCAAGAGACACGGAAAATAATCTGCCGTTCCGGTTCAATAATGCGTTCCAGGATATTGGCTTCTTCAAATTCCGGGTAACGGGCAAAAACCGGCTCCAAAGATTCAATGACTTCCGTTACTGCCTGTAAAAATTCTTCTTCGTGCGGATTGCGTGCTTTGACAATTTCGCACATTTTTTCCAAGTAAACGTTAGACATAACCCCACTCCTTCTTTCTCCGGTTAAATTTATGCATTTAAACCTTTAATACCTTAAAGTTTTAGCACAGCTTAGAGAAAACCTTTCACCACAATCACCGGTGTGCCGGCATCGGCAGAACCGCTGACCAAATCGGCCAGGCTGGCAATAATATCTTCGATACGGCGTGGTGTAGTCCCTTCCGTCAGCATCTGGTCATCCGGTAAAGCCTTTAAGTTTTGTTCCGCCAAAGCCGCTTCAATTTCCTCCCGGCTTTTCCCTTCGGCATAACAAATATCGGCCACATATTTATATTTAATACCTTCCCGGAAACGGCCCTGGAAACCTGCTGTCTTCCCAAAAACAGGCATGGGATCCGCCAGCTCATAAATGCCTGTACTGGGATCCTTGTAAGCGCCGTCACCGTAAACTAAAACTTCAACTTTTTTACCGGTGGCGGCGGCAATTTGTTGCTGCAGTTCCTGGGCAAATCCGCCGGCATTTTGCGGCGCCAACTTGATTTTCCCGCCCGCCGACATATTGCTGCCCAAAAGTCCCCATTCGCTGGAGTTTTTACCTTCATTGCAAAGCTCCTGCAAGGTGATCACATTGGCAAACTGCGCGGAGATTTTTTCCTTTGTGTGCCGGCGGTTATGAATATCAGCCGCAATGACGCCGTCCGGGGCAAATTTTAAGACGGCCAAGGGATCGTTGGCAAAGATAATTTTTGCTTTTGCTCCTTGGGCTGCAATAATTTCTTGATACATTAAAGGATAGTTAATCCTGGTTACAGGATGCAAGCAATCCTCCGGCGCCAATTCTTCTAGGGAGATGATGCCGTCTTTGGGCGTCAACTTTTCCGCCAGGCGGGGGGAGAGAATTTGATTACCCACTTCATCACAAGGATAAGAGAGCTGGACTATCACTTCCCCTTCCGGCACTGCTTTGGCCATGCCTTCTAAAATCATGGCAAAGCGGTTGCGGCTGGCAATGGGGAAAACTACTGCCAACCTGGAGTTTTTTGCCAGCTTTAATTTATTTTTAACTTCTGCCGCCACTTGCTCCAAAGTCACGTAGTTTTCCTGGGCCCTGGCTACCACAGATTCGGTGACACAGATGACATCTTTATCATCCAGCAGGCCGTCGGCGGCAACTTTTTGCAAGGCTGCTACAATTTCCGCCGCCAAATCTGTGCCGGGAAGGATGACGCCCATCTTGACACCAAAAGCCAGAGGGCCAATATATGCTGGTAATTTGCTCAAATAAATACCTCCTCATACTTCCCTTAACAACCCTCTTTGGATAGGAAGGAAAGGATGTTGAAACCGCATAGTAATTTCGCGAACGGTCCCTATGTTTCCTGCAAACTGCGGGCAAAGTTTTTGTGATATAAAAGGGGAGACAAAGCAGTCGTTGCTTGTCTCCCCGAATTTTTAAGCAGATTCATCACCGCGCACAATATCTTTAATTTTCATGAGGCGGGTCAAGGCACTACGCTCGTTTTCATCTAGTTTCATACTGATAAACTTGATGGTTGCCTCCAATTGGGGAATCATAATATGCTCCAAGGCATTGACCCGGCGGCGGGTTTTATCGATTTCATCGGCCAAAAGGAAAACTGCTTTTTCCAGTTCGGCCAAACGCATCAGTTGCGGTAAAATCCCCGCCAAGGTGGCGATGGAGGAATCAAGTTCGCCGGAGGTATTGGCAAAACCGTACGGTGTGGCGTTTTTACGCTCTTCCTCCCTTTGCGTCACAATGAGCTTGGGTACGTGGATGCTCATAATATTTTGCATTTCCACATCCACGTTGACGGTGGCCTTGGGATACATAATAGCTTCTTCCAAGGTTTCCCCGCTCATCACCGCACTGGCCAAAAGAAAGTTGGCAAAGGAACTGGAAAGCTGCGCTTCCACCTGTTCACGCAAAGCTTTATTTTCTTTAATCAGTTCCAAAAACTTGCGCATTAACTCGTCGCGTTTGTCTTTGAGGAGTTTATGGCCGCGCTTTGCCATTTTCAGCCGACCTTTTAAGCGGTTTAACTCCATCCGGGTGGGTTTGGCGCGAATTTCCATCCCTTATTCCTCCTTGGTCGGCAGGTACTTCTCTAAATATTCATCCCGAACACGTTTTAATTCCACCCGCGGCAGCATCGCCATAAGTTCCCAACCGATTTCCAGGGTTTCAATGATGGAACGGTCTTCATACTCGCCCTGATTGACAAATCTCTCTTCGAACTTATCAGCAAAGTCGGCAAAGAGTTTATCAGTTTCCGTCAGGGCCGCTTCACCCAAGATGGCGGCCAATTCCTTGGCTTCCTTACCCCGGGCATAGGCGGCATATAACTGGTTGAGAACGTCGGCATGGTCTTCTCTGGTTTTACCTTCCCCGATACCTTTGTCTTTCAAACGGCTCAGTGAAGGCAAAACATCTACAGGCGGATAAATCCCTTTACGGTGTAAGGAGCGGTCCAGCAAAATCTGGCCTTCCGTAATATAACCGGTTAAGTCCGGAATGGGGTGAGTGGTATCATCTTCCGGCATACTCAAGATGGGAATCTGCGTAATGGAGCCTTCTTGTCCCCGAATCCGCCCGGCCCGCTCATAAATGGTGGCCAGGTCGGTGTAGAGGTAACCGGGATAACCGCGCCGGCCCGGGACCTCTTTACGGGCGGCGGAGATTTCCCGTAGCGCCTCGGCATAGTTAGTCATATCAGTTAAGATAACAAGAACGTGCATTCCTTTATCGTAAGCCAGGTATTCGGCGGCAGTCAAAGCCATCCGCGGGGTAGCGATCCGCTCAATGGCCGGGTCGTCCGCCAGGTTCATAAACAGAACTGCCCTTTCAATGGCACCAGTTTTGCGGAAGTCGTTAATGAAGAAGTCGGCTTCCTCAAAGGTAATACCCATGGCAGCAAAGACAATGGCAAACTTACTGTCGGTACCAAGGACCTTGGCCTGACGGGCAATCTGCGCCGCCAGACGGTTATGCGGGAGCCCGGAGCCGGAGAAAATTGGCAGCTTTTGACCGCGCACCAGTGTATTTAAACCGTCAATGGTGGAAATTCCGGTTTGAATAAACTCGGAAGGATAGTTGCGTGCATACGGGTTCAGAGGCAGGCCGTTAATATCCATCCGTTTTTCCGGAATAATTTTGGGCCCGTTGTCACGGGGCCGACCAAGCCCGTCAAAAACACGGCCGAGCATATCCATGGAAACCGGCAACTCAATGCCGCGGCCCAAAAAACGCACTTTGACATCGGTGAGGTTCAAGCCGCTGGAGCCTTCAAAAATTTGTACCAGCGCCTTGTCACCGTCAACTTCCAAAACCTGTCCGCGGCGAACGGAGCCGTCACTCAGCTCGATCTCGACCAGTTCGTCGTAGGTGACGCCTTCAACGTGTTCAACGATCATCAGTGGCCCGACAAGTTCCGAAACACTGCGATACTCTTTAAGCATGGCACATCCTCCTTCCCTACGCGAATTGTGCCTCAGAGTCATCACCGATAACTTCGGCAATTTGTTCCCTGATGGCAGCCTCTATTTTCTCAAATTGCGCCAAATCTTCTTCGACAATGTAACGGGCTCTGGCAATTTGCTCACGCACACCAAGCTCCAGGATTTCCTGCAGATCTGCTCCGCGGTCAATGGCACGCAGTGCTTCCTGGTGGAAAAGCATAATAAGTTTCATCATCTTGTATTGTTTTTCCAAGGAAGCATAAGTGTCCACTTCGTGGAAGGAGTTTTGGTGCAGGAAGTCCTCGCGGATGGAGCGGGCTGTTTCCAAGGTCAAGCGCTCACGTTTGGAGAGAGCATCCTGACCCACCAAGCGCACAATTTCCTCCAAATCTGCTTCTTCCTGCAGAATGCGCATGGCTTCAGTCCGCATTTGTGCCCATTCACTGCCAATCCGCTCGCGATAGAAATCATCAAAATTATCGGTATAAAGTGAATAGGACTGCAGCCAGTTAATAGCCGGGAAGTGACGACGGTAAGCCAGGGCGGAATCCAGTCCCCAGAATACTTTAACAATCCGCAAAGTATTTTGGGAAACAGGCTCGGAGATATCTCCACCCTGCGGTGAAACGGCGCCCACCACCGTCAGTGCGCCAATCCGCTCATCGCTGCCAAGGCAGGTTACTTTACCGGCCCGCTCATAGAATTCAGCCAGGCGGGAACCTAAATAAGCAGGATAACCTTCCTCACCGGGCATTTCCTCCAAGCGGCCGGAGATTTCCCGCAGCGCCTCGGCCCAGCGGGAGGTGGAGTCGGCCATTAAGGCCACACTGTAGCCCATATCACGGAAGTATTCGGCAATGGTAATACCGGTGTAAATGGAAGCCTCCCGGGCAGCCACCGGCATGTCCGAGGTGTTGGCAATCAGCACGGTACGCTTCATTAAAGGCTCTCCCGATTTGGGGTCCAACAGCTCGGGGAATTCGTTTAAAACGTCCGTCATTTCGTTACCGCGCTCGCCGCAACCTACATAGACGATAATTTCTGCATCAGCCCACTTGGCCAGCTGGTGCTGTGTCACCGTTTTACCGGAACCGAAAGGTCCGGGAATGGCGGCGGTTCCCCCTTTGGCCACAGGGAAGAACATATCAATAACACGCTGGCCGGTAATGAGCGGCTCGTTGGGCGATAATTTTTCCCTGTAGGGGCGGCCGCGGCGGACGGGCCATTTTTGCATCATGGTAACTTCTACAGTCTGGCCGTCCTTTTCAATTTTAGCCACCACATCTTCCACAGTGGCTGCGCCCTTGTGTATAAAGGTAACTTTACCTTCTACCCCGTAGGGAACCATGATTTTATGCGTTACCAGCGTCGTCTCCTGGACTGTGCCCAGGACATCGCCGGCAGTAACTTCTTGTCCTGCAGAAACTACGGGTACAAAGTCCCATTTTTTCTCCCGGTTCAAAGCGGGTACTTCCACACCACGTGCAATCCGGGCGCCTACGCGTTTATAAACTTCATCCAGGGGACGCTGAATACCGTCGAAAATAGCTTCCACAAGACCGGGCCCCAGTTCCACGCTTAAGGGCATACCGGTGGAATAAACAGGTGCACCCGGTCCCAGACCGCCGGTTTCTTCATAGACCTGGATGGAAACGCGGTCGCCCCGTACTTCAATAATTTCGCCAATTAAGCGTTCTTCGCTGACGCGAACAACGTCGTACATCTTCGCATTCGGCATATTTTCAGCCACGACCAGTGGTCCTGAAACCTTGACGACCCTACCCACATTTTCCGTGTTGGTCAAAGCTAACTACCCTCTTTCCCAAATAAAATATCAGCGCCTATGGCTTTTTCCGCATTGCGTTTAATTAACTGCATACCCAGCCCCAGTGATCCTTTGTTGTTGGGAATCAGCGCCACGGCCGGCAGCGGTTGGCGCTGCAGCCGTTCTACTTCTTCCTCAATCTCTTGGGCTACAGCTTCCGTAATGCAAACTACAGCCACTTTTTCCTTTTCAATTGCGCGCAGGGCATCTATGGCCTCTTTTTTGCCGGTGACTGGGTAGGTAGAAACGCCCAGTGCCTTAAATCCCAGGATGGAGTCTTTATCTCCCACAACAGCAATTTTATACATAGACATCACGTAGCCTTTCTTTAATCTCTTCCACAGGCAACTGATTGATTTTGCCCACCATGATGATCCGAATAATTTTAATTTCGTTTTCCTTGGCCAAAAGGTACCCTACAATCGGTTCAGGGCCAAATTTATTGTGTTTAGCCTGTTTTATATAATCAATTAAATAATCATCCGCCAACTTTTCATAGCGCGTTAGCGTATCGGTTTTCTGATACGTTAAAATACCGTCTTCCACCACTTTGGCATAAGGGCCGTGGGCCAATCCATCGAGAATTAATTCCAGCGGTTCATCCAGCTGCTCCAGCAGCCGTTCCGCTTCAATCTCGCCCGCAGGCAAAAGAGCTTGGGCCAAAAATCTGCGGTCCAGCCCCAGGCGCTTAATGCGCAAAAGTGTTTTGATATTGGTTAAATCGGTAAAGCGTGTAAAATAACCGGTGAGAAACGGTATTTTCAGCGCTTTCAGATCGGCAAAAATTTCTGCATACATGGCTTGGTCCAGCCGTAAATCCACCAGCTGCGGATCCACTTCCAAGCGAAAAGCTTCCGTGATCTCTTCGGCCGCCTCTCGCATTAAGGGAGGCAGATCACTAAAGTCTTCATCGCTAACAGCGCGCATGAGTACATCAAGGTCAATATTACCCACATCTTTTACCAGCAGTTCATTTCTGTTTTCCTGCAGGTACTTGGCCTTAATTAAAACTTTCAAGTTGTGGTAGTCAAATTTGCGCGCAAAGAGGCTGATGATTTCCGGCGATGGCATCATTTTGCGTACTTCCAAGTATACGCGGCGCAGCTCGGCTTCCAGAATTTTTTCATATTCATAGACACTGCCGAGATCTGCCATATGACCGGCGTATTCAGTTTCCGCAAGCACTTTAAGAGCTTCTTCGGCATCTTTGGCTTCCACCATACGCTCAATTTTGCTGCTGTCCACGAGCCGTGTTTCCATGACGCTGATGCGTCCCACGGCGTAGAGATACCGGTCGCTATTAGGCACGCGCCAAGCCTCCTTTCAACGCAAAAGTCAAAGGTCGGCACGCAGATCCTACCGGCAAGCTTTATGCCTACCTACCGTTTTGACTTTTGTTAATGTTTTACTCGCTAAAAAGGATTGCTGCAATTTCAGGTTCCAGTTCATCCCGCTGCATACGTAAAAGCGCGGGAAATGAATTATTTATCTCCAAATCTTTGTCGCGCAGTATAAATCCTCCCTGCAAATTGCGGCTTTCCGCCACTATTTTCAATTTACCCTTTTTACCCTGGCGCTGTATTGCTGTGTTTACGCGCCTGAGGAACTCTTTTGTAAATTTACTGCGGTCTTCTTCATCAATAATAATTTCTTCTTCGCCCGTTTGGACCGCAGCCAATAGCATTTTATACATTAAGTCCTCATATTGCAGAGGCTCGAGCCCCCGCAGCCTTTCGATGACCTGAGCCAAAGTTTCCTCAATACATTTTTCTTTGGCGGCCAAAATTTCTTTACGTGCATCCAGTTCGGCAATGGTTTGAGCACGATGTTTCCTTTCTTCGGCCTGGCGGCGGGCTTGGGCCAAAATGGCCTCCTCTTCTGCGGCTGCCTCTTTTTTACTTTGCTCTAAAATGGCGGCTGCCTTTTCCCTGGCTTCC
Source organism: Bacillota bacterium (assembly GCA_012521405.1). GTDB lineage: Bacteria > Bacillota > Dethiobacteria > Dethiobacterales > Dethiobacteraceae > JAAYSO01. The sequence continues at coordinate 85,593 of JAAYMK010000032.1, read as the reverse complement.
GCCAGGACAGCTTCCGCTTGACGGCTAGCCTCAGCGAGGATTTTCTCCTTGAGCTTTTCCGCTCCAGACATGCGGCAGTCCTCCTTATAACGGGATGTAGAACAGCGTAATAATGGACATCAACAGTGCCAAAACAGCATAAGTTTCAACCATAACAGCATAAACGATGGCTTTACCTACTTCTTCCGGACGCTTAGCAATCATGTAGACACCGCTGGCTGCCGCTCTTCCTTGCATGATGGCAGAAAGAAGTCCACCGAAAGCAATGGGCATGGCAGCAAACAAAACAGACAGCCCTTGCTGCAGGGTCAGATCTATAACATTACCGCCAATAAGACCGATACGCCAAATGATTAAAAAGCCTGTCAACATACCGTAAATACCTTGTGTACCGGGCAGAGCCTGCAAGAGCAAGGTGGAACCGAACTTATCGGGATCTTCCGCCACTACACCTGCAGCCGCCTGACCTACCAGACCAACTCCAATGGCAGAACCGATACCGGCAAACAATACAGCAGCAGCAGCACCAATAATTGCGTATACCAGACCTGTACTTAACATCTTACAAGTAACCTCCTCTTTTTGACTGACTGCAAAGTTTTGCAGCCGTTATGGCAATTTTCTTTAATTTGTAGTGTGATTTTATAATTTTAGTTATTTTAAGTGAAAAACGAAGCACCATGGTAGCTACTTTTCAGAACGTATCTCCAGGTAACGCGTTTTCTGTCTAAAGGGCATAAAACTGCGTCCGCCGCCTTCATAAAAGCGGTTATAAAATTCGATATATTGGAGACGGCTGGAGTGGATAAAGGAACCTAAAGCATTAATCAGCAGGTTAAAGATATGTCCGCCGATTAAAAAGAGCACCATGATGATAAATCCAATGGGGTGTCCTTTCAAAAGACCGCCCATGGTGTTAATGACCATACTGATGACACCGGTAGCCAGTCCCAAGGCCAGTAAACGTGAATAAGATAGTAAGTCACTTAAATATCCGGTAATATCATAGAGCGAAAGTAAACCGGATGTGAACTTTTTCAGCAAAGAAGGTTGATGGCGTCCTTGAGTCAGAACCAACCCGATGGCACAGATAAGGGCCATGTACTTGCCCACCTGGGCCGCTTGCGGTAAGGCCAAAAGCAACAGCCCGATTATGAGTCCATACCAAAATCCCACATCGGCAATGGCGGCAAAATAGTCGCCTGCTTTCCAGAGACTCACAAATTTAATGAGCATGCCCCAGAAAATGTGAAGCAGTCCTAAAGCAAAGGAAATGGCCAAAAAGAGCATGGGATTGGTCATGGAGTCAAAAAGCAGTGGTGAGCCAAAAAGGGAAACACCAAACCAGCTGCCGATTAACCAGCCGGCAGCAGCGGTGGAAATACCGCCAACCAAAAGAATTTTTAAAAGCTTGCGGATGGCTTCCCCTTTAATTTTTAAAAGACCAAGGGCGGATATCAGGGAAATGACCACGCCATAGCCTGCATCCGTTAAGCATAACCCAAAGAAGATAATGAAAAAGGGAGCAAAATATGGAGTAGGATCGATACCGCGGGGATGCGGCATACCATAAAGTTTGGTGACAAACTCGAAAGGTGCAAAATACTTTTTGTTTTCCAAAACTACAGGGAAATTCTCCTCCGGCAAAGGTTCGCGCACATGCAGGGCAAAGGTTTTGCTTACGGCCGAGAGTTTCTGGCGCAGTGTCTCCACATCGGCCGCCCGCAACCAACCGGCCAGCACAAAGGTGGTCTCGGTGCGCACTAACCTCTCCACGGCAAGCTTTTGCTCCTGCCGTACAGACAGAATGTCGTGGTAGTACTGGAGAGTCTGGCGATATTCAAGCTGTGTTTCAATGGCCGACAGTAATTGAGCCCGTTTCTTTGCCAGTGCAGTTGCTTTGCGCTCACACTCTGCCAGGTTTTCCGCAACAGTCCCTGTAAATTGGTTTAAGTTATGCCGGTTAAAACTAAATCCTTTGAGGACGTCCTGCACCGCTTCGGCATCATCTTGGTGCCAGCCCACAACCAGGTAAGCGTCATCCCGCCCCTGGGCAATAATTTCATAGAAGGAGGCTGCCTCCAGCTGTTGCATTTGTTTTTGAAACTCGTTCACTACAGCCGCAGGTATTGTCCCTAATTGCACCGACACGGCTTTTGTCTCCCGCAGCTCTTCCAGCGGCAGCGGCAGGTTCTGCCAGGGCAGCAACTGCTGTCGTGTATTTTGCAGCCGTGTTTCTTCGTTGCGCAGCGCTAAAAGTTCTTCGTCTATTTTTTTCAGAGCCGTATAAACTTCTGCGCTGGTTTGGGCCCACTCTGCTTCCCGTGCGGCCAGTTCTTCCGTGGTCACAACTTCTTTTTCCGCCAAGAGATCATCAAGCATCCCTTTTTTTTCCGGGTAATAGCGGTTAAGATAGTCAAGACTAAATCTAACTTTGGCAATTTGGTTTTCGATTTCCTGCAGCTGTTCCCGGGCTTGATCAGGCTCCACAAGTTCTGCCCAGTCGGCTGTTTCCGCGTTCTCTTCAGTGAGATCACTGATTTCCACAACGCCGGCCTGCTGCAGCACTTGCAGGATGCGATCTTTTTCTGCCTGGTGAGCCAGCAGGTAAATCTTATTCATTTTAGCTATGCCCATAGATCTTCACAATCCTCTCCATGGCCATCTTTACGGCTTTTTCCTGTTTGCTGCGAGCTTCACTCACTAGGCGTTTCACTTCTTCAGCAGTACGCTGCCGAATAGGTTCAACCAGACGCTTACTCTCCTCCTCGGCTTCCTCCAGGATTTGCCGGCGCTTTTCTTCGGCTGCGGCTAAAACTTTTTGCTTATTTTCCAGTGCTTCTCTTTCCGCATCACGAAGGATCTGCCTGGCTTCATCCTGTGCTTTTTGTCTGATTTCCTCCGCTTCTGCTTCCGCTTGGCGGATCTCCTTCATTACTTCCTGCAACAAACGTTTTCACCTCCCCTTGCGCCCCGTTTAGGCTCTCAATATTCTATTATAATCATCTCTGGGGCTTCCGTCCAATACAACTATTTGACCAAATCCCTGAAAGCTCGACAAAAACCAACAAAAAGGCCGGATAAAACCCCCAGGATGAGAAAAAGAGGTTCGTAACCAAGATAATTGTCCAGGTACCTGCCCAGCAAAATCCCTGCCACCAAAGGCAAGGCAATATTAAGCCCAAGCTGCACGGCGGTAAAAATACCGGCAAGAAAATTTTTCACACTTTTCACCTGCCAGGCGGCCGGCAGTATGCCCGCCACCGGTCATTTAATGCAAAAGGGGGGCAAATTCCTGGGGACGTTCCGCCTGCAGGCCAAAATACCAGCGCACAGCTTCCACAATTCTTTGCGACGCTTTACCGTCGCCGTAGGGATTAACGGCGGTGGCCATTTTAGTATAAGCGTTCCGGTCGGTGAGCAGGCGGGAAGTTTCCCTGACAATGGTTTCTTCATCAGTACCCAACAGCGCCACGGTGCCTGCTTCCACCGCTTCCGGCCGTTCCGTGACCTCACGCAAAACTAAAACGGGACAGCCTAAAGACGGTGCTTCTTCCTGGATACCGCCGGAATCAGTCAAAATTAAAGTACTGCGCCGCATTAAATTATGGAAATCGGCTACGGTTAAAGGCTCAATTAAACGCACCGTCGGTACATCCTTTAAATGCCGGTACACAGGCTCCCGGACAGCCGGGTTTTTATGCACCGGAAAAACAATGAAAATTTCCGGATGTTTTTCCGCCAGCCGCCGTAAGGCCCGACAGATGGCTTCCATGGGAGCTCCCAAATTCTCCCGGCGGTGTACTTCCACCAGGACAAGTTTTTTATCAAAGGGCAAATCCTGCAATTCGTAGGCTTCAAAAAACCAATCGTCCCTGACGGTATAACTTAAAGCATCAATAACGGTGTTGCCGGTAACAAAAATGTTTTCCGGCGCCACATTTTCGCGCAAGAGATTCTTCTTGGCACCGGCGGTAGGGGCAAAATGTAAGTCGGCTAAACTGCCGGTTAATTTACGGTTAAGTTCCTCCGGATACGGTGCATATTTTTGTCCTGTCCGCAGTCCCGCTTCCACATGACCTACAGGTATTTTTTCGTAAAAGGCCGCCAGGGCTGCGGCAAAGGTGGTGGTGGTATCGCCGTGCACAAAAACAATATCCGGTTTAAACTGCGTATATACTTCCTTGAGACCGGTCAGCGCCCGGACGGTAATATCCGTCAGGGTTTGGCCGGCTTGCATGATATTGAGATCAAATTCAGGGATAATATCGAAGATTTCCAGCACCTGGTCCAGCATTTCCCGGTGCTGGGCCGTAACACAGACGGCCGTTTCCAGGTTGTGATCCTTTTCCAATTCCAGCACCAGCGGTGCCATTTTAATGGCTTCCGGCCTGGTACCAAAAACAATCAATGCTTTTTTCTTGGCGTTACCCATGAGCCACATCCTTTTCTACATGGACAAAACGTACAGTGACACCTGCCTCGGCAAAAATTTTTGCCGCCATTTCGTCCGGATAGTCTTGGTCGATGACAACTTCCTTCATGCCTGCGTTGACAATCATTTTGGCGCACATGACACAAGGATGGTTGGTACAGTACAGCGTGGCACCGCCAATTGGAACTCCGTACAGCGCCGCCTGTAAAATGGCGTTTTGTTCCGCATGCAGCGCCCGGCAAAGCTCGTGGCGCTCTCCGGAGGGGACATGTGCGCGGGCACATCCTACCTCGTCACAGTGGGCCAAACCGCTGGGAGCTCCGTTGTAGCCGGTGGCAAGGATTCTTTTATCTTTAATAATGACAGCTCCTACAGAGCGGCGCAGGCAAGTAGAGCGGGTAGCCACCAGGTGGGCAATCTGCATAAAATACGTGTCCCAAGGCGGACGCGAGCTTGTTTTTTGCTTATTCCGTGCCGTAAAGCCGGTCACCGGCATCACCTAATCCCGGTAAAATATAACCTTTATCATTGAGGCGCTCATCCAGGGCCGCCACAAATAAGCGCACATCAGGATGTTCTCCTTCCAGCCGCTTTACTCCTTCCGGAGCGGCAATAATGGAAAAGAGGGAAATATTGGCGGCACCATGTTCTTTTAAAATACCCAGGGCTTCACAGATGGAACCACCGGTAGCCAGCATGGGATCCAGCACCCATACGGGGCGGTCCGCCATGGGCGGCAGTTTTACCAAGTAGCGCACCGGCTCTAAAGTTACATGGTCCCGGGCCAAGCCCACATGACCCACCGGCGAATCAGGGAAAAGTTTAATAAGTGGTTCCGCCATGGCCAGCCCGGCGCGCAAAATCGGCACCAAAACCGGCGGCGGGCCGGCTAAGACCTCACATTCCGTGGTGGTCAGGGGTGTTTCTACAGTTACTTTTTTTGTGGGCAAAGTTTTTGCCACTTCATACAGCATTAACACCGTCACTTCTTCCACCAGCTGCCGGAAAGTGGCCACATCTGTGTTTTTATCTCGCAAACGCGCTATTTTGTCATTGACTAACGGATGATTATAAACATATGTTTCCATTGTTCTATTTCCTTATGGGAAAGGCTGCGCAAAGTTCGCTCACTTCCAGGCGCACCTGCCGCCTTACTTCCTCGTTTTTTGTATTTTTTAGAACCCTGGCAATCATGCGGGCAATTTGCTCCATTTGTTCTTCCTTCATCCCTCTGGAAGTGACCGCCGGCGTACCGATGCGGATACCGCTGGTGACAAAGGGACTTTCCGTATCGAAGGGAACAGAGTTTTTGTTGACGGTAATACCGGCTTCACCCAGAAGTTCTTCCGCCAATTTGCCGGTAACACCCATGTTGCGTAAATCCACCAGTAATAAATGATTGTCCGTACCGCCGGAAACTAAATTAAAACCTTCCTCTAAAAGGACATCAGCAAATTTTTTGGCGTTTTTCACCACTTGTTTGGCGTACGCGGTAAATTCAGGCTCTAAAGCTTCTTTGAGGCTGACGGCTTTGGCGGCAATAACATGCATTAAGGGGCCGCCCTGCAGGCCGGGGAAAACTGCTTTATCCACGGCCGCCGCATATTCTTGTTTACACAGAATCATGCCACCGCGGGGCCCACGCAAGGTTTTATGGGTGGTGGTGGTGACAAATTCTGCATAAGGAATGGGCGAGGGATGGATGCCGGCGGCAACAAGCCCGGCAATATGGGCAATATCCACCATTAAATAAGCGCCCACCTGATCGGCAATCTGCCGAAAAGCGGCAAAATCGATAATCCGCGGGTAAGCACTGGCACCGGCCACAATCATGCGCGGTTTATATTTTTTGGCCAGTGTTTCCACTTGATCGTAATCTAAATAGCCTGTATCACGGTTAACCCCGTAAGAGACGGCATGAAAATACTTGCCGGAAATGCTTACCGGCGCCCCGTGGGTTAAATGACCGCCGTGGGCTAAATTCATTCCTAAAATTGTCTCTTGAGTTTTCAGAGCAGCCAGGTAGACGGCCAAGTTGGCACTGGCTCCTGAGTGCGGCTGTACATTGGCATGATCGGCGCCAAAAAGTTTCTTGGCACGTTCACAGGCCAATTCCTCCACGATATCAACATATTCACAGCCGCCGTAATAACGTTTTTGCGGGTAGCCTTCCGCATATTTGTTGGTCAGTACCGACCCTTGTGCCTCCAGCACAGCCTGGCTGACATAATTCTCAGACGCAATCAGTTCCAAATGGTTTTTTTGCCGTTGTTCCTCTTCTGCAATGGCCCGGGCCACTTCCGGGTCATAGGATTGTAAACTTGCCAAGGGCTGCTCCTCCTTACCGACCGCTTTACTTGGGGCCGCAATACTTATTTTCAATCTCTGTAATTTTTGCTACCCGGCAGGCATGGCGCCCACCGGCATATTTTCCCGTTAAGAAAGCTTGCACAATTTCCAGCGCCAGTCCGGGGCCGATAACTCGTTCCCCTAAGGTTAAAATGTTGGCATCATTATGCTCACGGCTCATACGGGCGGAAAAAGTATCATGACAAAGGGCCGCCCGGATGCCGGGTACTTTATTGGCCACAATACTGACGCCGATGCCTGTGCCACAGCAGATAATGCCCAGATCACACTTGCCGGCGGCCACAGCTTCCGCCGCCGCCAAAGCAAAATCCGGGTAATCCACAGAATCTTGCGAGTATGTACCGAAATCTTTATAAGCAATTTTTTGCGCGGCCAGATAATCTAAAATATGTTGTTTCAGGCGAAATCCTCCGTGGTCGCTGGCAACGGCTATTTTCATGCTTCACCCTCCGCTTCCGTGGTTTCATCTGCTCCGGCGGCCAGTTTTTTGGCCACTTGCTGCAGTAATGCTTGCAATTCTTGCGCCGTTTCCAAGTAGTGGGCGGCAGTTTTGCCGAAAGGATCTGCCACATCACCCGCTTCACCCACAAACTCCTTGATGGTATAAATTTTCCCTGCCAAAGCGGGCCAGGTATGAAGCAAGAAGTCTTTATGGGCACGGGTCATAACTAAAATCAAATCGGCTTCCTGCGCCAACATTTCCGTTATGGGTTTTGCTTGATGCAAAGATAAGTCCAAACCTAATGTATGGGCAGCCGTCAGCGCATGACCGCTGGCCGACATCCCGTGCAGCGCAGCCGTCCCGGCCGAATCGACGGCCCAATCATCAAGACCGGCCTTGGCAAAAATGTCACGGGCCAAAACTTTGGCCAGGGGACTGCGGCAGGTATTGCCGCTACAGACAAAGATCAGCTTTTTTTTCTTTTCCATGTAACCTCACTCCAGATCAATGACGCGCCCTCCGGCTGCTTTTTGCAAGCGATTCATTAAGGCCAACCCTACACCCGTGGCCGGGTATCCTTCGGCCAGAATCACATCCACCCCCATGTGATCAAAACGGCGTAAAGCATCATACAAGCGGGCAGCCATACCGGCCGGATCAGTGCGGGAACCGAGCACAAGCAAGTACTCAGAAGCGAAAAAGGGGGCAGTTTCCGCAGAAACAAGCAGGCCTGTTTTTTTGCCGGCTGCTTCCCATTTTTGCTGCCGTTCTTGCAGGGCTTTAACTATACTTTTGGGATCGCCGCGCAGCAAGTATAAAGGGGCTTGGGGGGCATAATGCAGGTACTTCAAGCCCGGTGAAGGCGGTTTGGCACCGCTTTCTTCCTGCCAGTGGGCCACGGCACATTTTTCTCCCAAAACCTCACTGATTTCTTCGGCTGTAACGGCGCCGGGGCGCAAAATTTGCAGTGTCTCACCGGAAAGATTTAAAACTGTTGATTCCAGTCCTACTTCACAGGGACCGCCGTCCACTACGGCATCAATGCGCCCGGCCAAATCGGTTAAAACATGTTCTGCCGTGGTGGGACTGGGCCGTCCGGAAAGATTGGCACTGGGGGCAGCTACCGGCAGGTCGGCCGCTTCCAGCAGGGCCAAGGCTACAGGATGCTTGGGCAGGCGCACGGCTACAGTGGCCAGGCCCCCTGTAACCACATCAGGAACTTGCGGTTTTTTTGGCAACACCAGCGTCAACGGCCCCGGCCAAAAATGCTCTGCCAAAAGCCAAGCGGCATCAGGGATGGGAGAAGCTAAAGCCTCCAGCTGTTCCGGCTGGCTGATGTGGACAATAAGCGGGTTGTCCGCCGGTCGGCCTTTGGCAAAAAAAATTTTTTCCACGGCCGCCTTATCCCAGGCATTGGCACCTAAACCGTACACTGTTTCCGTGGGGAAAGCCACCAGTTTTCCCTGCCGCAAAAGCTTTGCCGCCGCCTTTGCCGCTTGTGTTCTTTCCACCGGATTTTTTGCCTCGAACACATACGTACCTGCTACTTTTCTTTCTGCCAAGCCAATCCCTGCTTTCCCTGCGGCATGAAACCTTAAAAACCTATGATTCGACACCTTCCTAGGCAATTCCTGCAAGATTAGTTTACCCAAACTTCACATTCTTGCAGGTGTTTGTTATTATTTTGCGTATAATTGAAGTGAAATACAAGCACTAAATGAGGAGGGAGCACATGGACAAGAAATATTTACATACGCTGCTAACCAAGGTACAGACAGGCAGTATCACCGTGGAAGAAGCCATGGAAAAACTGCGCCGCCTTAATTATGAAGATATAGGGTTTGCCAAGATCGATCATCACCGGGCTTTGCGGCAAGGCTTCCCGGAAGTAATTTACTGTCCGGGGAAAACCACGGAACAGATTGTCACCATTGCCCGCCGCCTGGCCCAGACGGCCAATAATATTTTGGCCACCAGGGCCGAACCCCATGTTTACGAAGCCATAAAATCTGTTTTACCTGATGCCCAGTATCACGCTTTGGCAAAGGCGGTGGTGGTCAACCGTGACCCGGACGCCGTAAAAACAGGCCTTGTGTTAGTGGTGGCGGCCGGTACCGCCGATTTGCCGGTGGCGGAAGAAGCGGCACTGACGGCGGAACTTATGGGCAGTAAGGTGGAGCGCCTTTATGATGTGGGCGTGGCCGGTATTCACCGCCTCTTGGAAAATCAGGAAAAACTTTTGTCTGCCAATGTTTTGGTGGTGGTGGCCGGCATGGAAGGAGCTTTGGCCAGTGTGGTAGGGGGCCTTGTGGACAAGCCTGTCATTGCCGTACCCACCTCTGTCGGTTACGGTGCCAATTTCGGCGGCCTTTCCGCTTTACTGACCATGCTTAACAGCTGCGCCTCCGGCGTGGCGGTGGTTAATATTGATAACGGTTTTGGCGGCGGTTATACGGCAGCCCTCATTAACCGCGTCCAAACCGGGGAAGGGAAGATACACTCGTGAGGATACTTTATTTTGACTGTTTTGCCGGTGCCGCCGGCGATATGATTGTGGCGGCACTCTTGGATGCCGGCGCTGATTTTGCGTTTATACAAAGCCAACTGCAAAAACTGCCTTTAAAGGGCTACAGTTTGCAGACAAAACGCGTGCAAAAGCAAGGTCTCGGCGCCTTGCAATTTACGGTGGTTTCGGCAACAAAGGAGCAGCCGCACCGCCATTATCGTGAAATAAAGGAGATGCTTTTGGCAAGTGATTTGGTGCCGGAGGTAAAAAATTTAAGTCTAGAAATTTTCGCCCGTTTAGCTGCCGCGGAGGGGAAAGTCCACGGCTGCCCACTGGAGGAAGTCCATTTTCATGAAGTGGGCGCGGTAGATTCCATTGTGGATATTGTCGGCGCTGCCGCCGCAATTTATAACTTAAAGGCGGAAAAAATTTTTGCCTCTCCTTTACCCTTAGGCAGCGGCTCAGTGCAAACCGCCCACGGCGAACTTCCTCTGCCGGCACCGGCCACGGTGGAACTACTGAAAGATATACCGGTATATACACGTGAGATTAAAAAAGAACTGGTAACGCCTACCGGAGCGGCCATCCTCTCCACTGTAGCCCAATTTCGCCCCTACCCGCCCATGACCATTACCGGCAGCGGCTACGGCGCCGGCCAAAGGGATTTGCCCTTTGCCAATGTGCTGCGGGTTTTAGTGGGAGAAACGCAAGGGGAGCAAAAACAGCAGCACGGGCTGGTAACCGTTTTAGAAACTACCATTGATGATATGAATCCGGAATTTTATGCTTATATCGCCGCCCGTTTGCGCGCAAAGGGCGCCGTTGATGTGATCCTGACGCCTGTGTATATGAAGAAAAACCGTCCCGGCACACACATTACGGTATTAGTCAATGCGGAATTTGAAGCGGCGGTTTTAGAAACATTATTTGCGGAAACTACCACTTTAGGGGTGCGCAAAAGCACGGCGGAAAAAATCATGCTGGCGCGGCGACTTGTGACGGTGCATACACCGTACGGGCCGGTAAGGGTAAAGGTGGCGGAGAAAGACGGCAAAGCCGTTAATTTTGCTCCTGAATATGAGGATTGCAAAGCGCTGGCACAGGCTCATAACGTCCCCATAAAAACCGTTTATGCCGCCGCGGTGGCTGCTTCACTTAATACAGTATAAAATTTTCCTGCCTATTGCAAACGGTGAAAACTGTCGAAAATGCAAGAAACGGTAAGCATCAGGGAGCTGCTTACCGTTTTTCTCTACAGAAAAAAGTTAGGATTTGTAAACTATCACAATTTTTTATGACTGGTTTTCCAGCTTCTGGGCATCACTTTTTTTTTGCCCAAAGTCGCGTAAAAAGCCGGAGAGAACTGCTGTCAGCGGTACCGCTGCAATTAAACCAATACTGCCGGCAAAGGCGCGCACTGCTTCTGTGGCCACCAGGTCGCGGTTAATGATTTGCACAAAAGGCATTTCATAGGCCAGAAATAAAAGCAAAAGCGGCAACGTAGGCCCCACGTAGGCCAAAATCAAGGTATTGGCCATGGTTCCCATGACATCACGACCCACATTCATGGCAGACTTAATCTGGTGGCGAATGCTGATGGCCGGATTGACCTGGTAGATTTCATGGGACGCGGCGGCAATGGACATGGCCACATCCATCACTGCTCCCAATGCACCGATGATGATGCCGGCAAATAAAAGGCCGCGTACATCAATGGGGCTGCCTTCAATAAAACTTAACATCTGCGCCTCTTCACTGGAAAAGCCGGTTAAATTGGCGGCATTGCCAGCAAAATAGGCTAAAAGGCCGGCCACCAATACGCCCCCCACGGTACCGGCGGCGGCGGAAAGGGTTTTACTGTGCCAGCCATTAAGGGCAACTAAGGCAATAACGGTAATGAGGGCTGCCGCCACCACGGTGGTGGGAATAGGCGCATAGCCTTTTAATAAAAGGGGCAGCAGGACGAAAAACACAATGACCACTGTCACAGCCAGAGTAACTACGGTGATGACGCCTTTTTTGCGGCCAATGGCAATAATAAGCAGGACAAATAAAGCGGCTAAAAGATATAAATATTGGTCCCGTATATAATCCTGCACGTAAATATTGCGCAAATTACCGTCTTGATCCACTTCACCCCAAAGAAGCAGTTTCATTCCCGGGGCCAGCTTAAGATCAAAATAAGGGTGCCCTGTCAGCTGGTTTAATAATTTATGGCGCTGGCCTCTATAAGCTCCGGAAGTAATCTCCACTTCCGCCAGTTGTTCCAGGATAAAAAAACCGGCCTCATCTTCCGGTTCTAAATTTTCCACCGTCAAGACACGGCCGCGCAAAATAATGGCTTCAGTGTCATCACTGAAGGAGGGTTCCCCGGCGGAGTAGACAGGGACGGCCGCCAAGATAAAGCTTAAGGCCAAGAGGGGAAGGATTATTTTTGTAAATTTAACGCTCATTTTCTGCTGCTCCTTCCTTTTTCTGCGCCTGTACACAATCCCGGCAGTAGCCGAAAAAAGAAACGCGGTGATCCTGGATTTGAAAACCATGTTCTCTTTCGATTAATGTTTCCAACTGGTGCAAAAGATCTTCTTTTACTTCATAAATCTGTTGACAGCGCAGGCAGACTAAATGGTGATGATGATGCTGGTCACTGTGCGGTTGTGTTAATTCGTAACGGCTGCGCCCGTCACCAAAATTTAATTTTTGCACAATCTGCAATTCATCCAATAATTCCAAAGTGCGGTAGATAGTGGCCAGTCCCACGTCTTTATCTTTTTCATGCACAAGCTTGTACAGTTCTTCGGCGCTCAAATGATGATCTTGATTTTCCAATAATGTTTCCAGAATAAGACGGCGCTGTGGTGTCATTTTATAATCTTTGAACTGGCGCCGGTAAGCTTCCAGTTTATTTTCCACAGGCGTTCTCCCCTTATTACAGTTCTCCCCGTACTACCTGGGCAAAGTTGGTGGCATGGTCGGCGATGCGCTCTAAATTACTGATCACATCAAGGAAAATGACGCCGCTGGGCGGGAAACAAATTTTTTCGTTAATGCGCGTAACATGGGATTTACGCAATTCTTCTTCCATGGTGTCTACTTCATCATCTTCATCGATGACCTGCTTGGCCAAAGCCAAGTCATTATTGGCAAAGGCAGTAATGGCGTTGGCAATCATTTGATCAACTTTAGTGTACATTTCCTGTAATTCGGCCATGGCTTGCTGGGAAAAGGGCAGGCGATCTTCTATTTTTGATTCGGCCAAATTGACGATGTTTTCCGCATGATCGCCGATGCGCTCTAAATCATTTACGGCATGCATTAAAGCGGAAACTTCACTGGATTGTTTTTTGGTAAGGGAATGCTGCGCCAAATCTGCCAAATAAATGGTAATATCCTTCTCCAAACTGTCCACTAGATCCTCTTTTTGTGCCACATGCTGGATCAGTTTGCGCTCGTCTTTCAAAAAAACCTGCATGGCTTCATTAACCATTTCCCGCGTCAAATTGGCCATGCGCAAACATTCCTGGCGTACGCCGCCTAAAGCAACATCCGGTGTCAAAAGAATCCGCCTGTCCAGGTACTTTGGTCCCATCTCAATGACCACGTCTTCCCCGGGCACAAGCCAAGTAATAGCCCGCACAAAGACATTAATGAACGGTAGAAAAATAATGGTGTTAAAAACGTTGAAAAATGTATGGGCATTGGCTGCTTGCCGGGCAACCGTATCCGCTGTCATAAGTACCAAAGAAAGAAAAGGTTTAAAGAAAATTAAAGCCAGAACTACACCCCCTACGTTAAATAAGAGGTGCGCCACGGCAGCGCGCCGTGCGTAGAGGGAAGTGCCGATACTGGCCAGCATGGCAGTAATACATGTGCCGATGTTGGAACCTAGAATAATGGCCATGGCGGCCGGTAGCGGCAAAATATTTTGGGTGGTCATGGCAATGACGACACCGGTGGTGGCGCTGCTGGACTGAATAATACCGGTAAACACAGCACCAATTAAAACGCCCAATAGCGGGTTTTCACCAAACTGCACCATCAAATTTAAAAAGACGGGCGACTCGCTTAAAGGTTTCATACTCTCGGACATAACATTCATGCCTAAAAATAAAATACCGAAGCCTAAGACGGCTTGTCCGATATATTTATAAGTTTTACGCTGCCCGAAAAAATTTAAAAAGGCACCAATGGCGATGGCGGGAAAAATAAATTTAGTCACTTTAAAGGAAACGATTTGCGCCGTGACCGTGGTTCCGATATTGGCGCCCATGATGGTGCCTACCGCTTGCTTCAAAGACATAAGGCCGGCATTTACAAAACCTACCAGCATCACTGTGGTGGTACTGCTGCTCTGCACCAGTACAGTGGCTACTAAACCTGTAAGTACAGCTATAAGCGGTTTGGTGGTCAGCACTTCCAAAATTCTGCGTAAGCGGCTTCCGGCGGCTTTCTGCATACCTGAAGCCATCAGCTGCATGCCAAAGAGAAAAAGTCCTAAACCCCCGATCAGCTGGATAAGCAGATTCCAGATCATGTGTCCTCCCCGTTTATGACGATAAAATCGTCAGATTTTTCTTTTTCTTTGCCTCTTCCGGCATCGTGTTCATTATATCGAACTGATTCTCTCTTTTCAATCCAATTGTTTTAGACGCTTTATTCTTAATTTAGCGAAAAATTTTGCGTAACCAATTAATAATCCTTGATTTAAAGGGCAAGCGGGTAAATTTGCGCGGCGCTACCGCCGCCAGGGTTTCTGTTTCTTCTTCAGCCGGCACCTCCAAAAAACATAGAGGCGGGAAGAGGACACACCACCAGTTTTGCCCTGCACCGTCGCCAAGATAAATCTGCAAAGCTTCATACTGACCGGCCCGGTATACTTGCTCCCCGTACAGGCGGGTAGGAAACATGGCGGGCCCTAAACTTGCCGCCACCTGATAATTTAAACCTGCTTGTTCCACGACCGCCTGGGCCACCGCCACTATTTCCGGTAATTTCTGGGCAATATTTCTTTGCACCTCCTGTACATCTTCCGCTTCCTGCACGTATTCAGCCAAAAACAAAAGCACTTGATCCCGCACCATAAATTTTACCGCCTGGTCCCGGGGAGAGTTACTGTGGGCACGCACATGTAACCGCAAGATGGGCTGCTGGGATGGCAGAAAAGTTGCGCCTTCCATAAAGATAAATAAGAACAGAAGCAGAAAAAGGAGAATTTTTTTAAGCTCCCGCATTGCCTACACCTTCCTCTCCGGACAAATAGTGCCGGACGCGGCGCAGGGCGGCTTTTTCAATACGTGAAACTTGCGCCTGGGAAATACCTATTTCCAGTGCAATTTCCGTCTGCGTCTGCCCGCCAAAGAAACGGGATTCTAAAATACGGCGCTCCCGGTCACTTAAAATATTCAAAGCTTCACGCAGGGTAATATCCTCCACCCACAAATCGGCATTATTGTCCTGGTCGCTGACTAAATCCATAATGTAGACCGGATCGGTGGAATCGGAAAATACCGGATCATAGAGGGAAACCGGCTCATTCACGGCCTGATAGGCAAAAACCACCTCTTCCGGTTCCACCTCCAGCTCCCGGGCGATTTCCTGGACCGTGGGTTCCCGTAATAATTTGCTTGTTAAATCTTCCCGTACTTGTTGGGCTTTTTGGGCCAACATCTTGAGAGACCTGCTGACACGGACGGCATTATTATCCCTTAAATAGCGCTTAATTTCCCCCACAATCATGGGTACGGCATAAGTGGAAAAATGGACATTATGTTCCAGAGAAAAATTATCCACCGCTTTCATTAAGCCGATGCAGCCCACCTGGAAAAGATCATCCATATTTTCACCACGGTTTTTAAAGCGCTGCAGTACACTTAAAACTAAACGCAAATTGCCGTTAATTAATTCTTGCCGTGCTTCCTTATCTCCCTGCTGCATTTTCACAAATAACTCCTTCATGCGGGCACCGCTTAAAACCGGCAGTTTATAGGTATTTACCCCACTGATGTGAACCTTTTTACTGCACATAACCTTCCCCCCTTTGTCCCCTAGTATTGCCAAAATTTTCTTGGTATAAACATTTATTTTGTTTCAAAGCGCAAGCAATGCCTTTGGGGAGAAGGGCATGAAAAAAGGCCCCACCACAGGGCTCTCA
Organism: Bacillota bacterium; assembly: GCA_012521405.1. Taxonomy (GTDB): domain Bacteria; phylum Bacillota; class Dethiobacteria; order Dethiobacterales; family Dethiobacteraceae; genus JAAYSO01. The sequence continues at coordinate 69,689 of JAAYMK010000032.1, read as the reverse complement.
CCGCAAGTTGGGCCCTACCAAAGAAAAAAACCGCAGGCTACTGCGGCTCAAGGCGGGCAAGGATGACGCGCTCAATCCCTGCCAAATCCGGAATCTTTTCTATCTGCTTAAAACCTGCTTGGCGGCATAAACGGGCCACCGGTTCAGCCTGGCCTTGGCCCACTTCCAAGAGGAAAAAGGGAGGAGGAGTGGCCAGTTGTGATAGCTCCCCGTTGAGGCGCCGGTAAAAATGCAAGCCGTCGGCACCGCCGTCCAAGGCCAGCATGGGTTCATAATTTTTCACCGTTTCCGCCAGCTGCGGAAGCTGGACAGAAGGAATATAAGGAGGGTTGCTCACCACAAGGTCAAAGTACCGCCCTGCTACCGGGGCATAAAGATCGCCGTGTAAAAAAGAAAGGCGCTCATTGACTTGATGCCGGCGGGCATTTTGCCCGGCCACCTCCAGGGCGGCGGCGGAAAGCTCAACGCCCACCACAGTGGCTGTAGGTAAAAATACAGCCAGGCTCACGGCCACGGCACCGCTGCCCACGCCAATTTCCAAAATCCGCGGCTCTGCTTTCTCTTTTAAGAGTGCCACCGCCGTTTCCACTAAAATTTCCGTTTCCGGGCGGGGAATCAGGACGTCCCTTGTCACCAGGAAGGAAAGACCCATAAATTCGCGTTCACCGGTAATGTAAGCGTACGGTTCGTGCCGAGCGCGGCGGCGCACCCAAGCGCCAAATAAAGTTTCTTCCGCCGCCGAAAGCACGTACTCACCGTGGGCATAAATCCAGGCCAGGGGCCGTTTCAGCATGGCGCAAAGCAGTGCTTCCGCCTCCCGGCGTGGTTGCTGCAATCCCGCTGCTTGAAGTTGCAAAGAAGCCCTCCGCAGCGCTTCCTGTACGGTACTAGGCATTGTCCACCTGCTTCAGCTGTTCGGCTTGTGCATTGGTGATTAAAGCGTCAACAATTTCATCAATTTCCCCGTCTAAAAATTGCTCCAGTTTATAGATGGTCATGCCGATGCGATGGTCTGTAACCCGCCCTTGGGGAAAATTGTAGGTGCGGATGCGCTCACTGCGGTCCCCGCTGCCCACCTGGGATTTACGCTCCTGGGCCAATTGTTCCTGTTGCTCCTGCTGGGCTTTTTCGTAGAGGCGAGCCCGTAAAACCCGCATGGCCTTTTCTTTATTCTTCAGCTGGGATTTTTCATCCTGGCAGGAAACCACAATGCCCGTGGGCAGGTGGGTAATGCGCACCGCCGATTGGGTGGTGTTGACACTTTGGCCGCCGGGACCGGAAGAACAGAAAACATCGATACGCAAATCATTGGGGTTAATGTCCACTTCCACTTCTTCCGCTTCCGGCAGCACCGCCACCGTGGCGGCAGAAGTATGAATACGTCCTCCGGATTCCGTTACCGGTACCCGCTGCACCCGGTGCACGCCGCTTTCAAATTTGAGGCGGCTGTAGGCGCCCTCGCCGTCAATGGCAAAAATCACTTCTTTAAAACCGCCGATATCGGTGGGATTGGAATCCATGATTTCAGTTTTCCAGCCCTGGCGCTCGGCATAACGGGTATACATGCGCAAAAGATCTGCGGCAAAGAGGGCTGCTTCCTCCCCGCCTGTACCGGCTCTAATTTCCATAATGACACTTTTTTCATCATTTGGGTCACGGGGTAAAAGTAAAAGGCGCAGTTTTTCCGTCAACTCTTCTTGCTTTTGTGTGTTTTGGGCAATTTCTTCTTTCAGGAAACTTTGCATTTCCCCGTCTTCTGTTTCCTTCAGGAGTTCTTTGGCTTCCTCAAGGTCTGTAACCACCTGCCGGTAGAGGCGGAAAGTGTTGACAATTTCCGACAGGTGCGCATGTTCCTTTGTCAGTTTGCGATACTCTTCCTGCCGGGCAATTACTTCCGGGTCACTCAAGGCCTTTTCTATTTCCAGATAACGTTCTTCTATTGCCTGTAATTTTTCAAACATGTTTTCACACCTCACGCTGATTAACACCGGCCAGTACTGCTTCAATGGACTTAATGGCTACTTCCAATTGGGCATCATCGGGTTCACGGGTGGTGAGACGCTGCAGCCATAAACCCGGTGCCGTTAGCGAGCGAAAGAACCGGTATCTTCCCGCCAATTGGATTAATTCATAAGAAATACCGGCCACCAGAGGCAGTAGCGCCAAACGCAGCAACAGCCGCTGTAAAGGATCAGGCCAACCAAAAAAGGAAAATAACACAATACTGACTGTCATCACTATGAGCAAGAAACTGGTGCCGCAGCGAGGATGAAGAGTGGTATACTTGCGGGCATTTTCCGGTGTTAAAGCTTCGCCGGCTTCAAAACAGGCAATGACTTTATGCTCGGCACCATGGTAAGCAAAAACACGCTGCATTTCTTTTAGGCGCGAAACAAGAAAAAGATAAAGTAAAAAGATGCAAAGACGGATACAGCCTTCCAGTAAATTTAGTAAAATTTGCTGTGAGGTTAAAGTGGTCTCAAAAAAGCGGACAAGCAAAGTGGGTAAAAGGAAGAACAAACCAATACCTAAAAGCAGCGCTGCCCCCACCGTCAAGGTCAGCTGCCAACCGCTTAATTCTTCTTCTTCCTCCGGCATGGCCAAATTGGCGGAAATGGTCAGCGTGCGAACACCTATGACAAGCGCCTCAATAAAAGCCACCACACCGCGTAGGATGGGAAGTTTAAACACAGGATATTTCTCCCCCAGCGGGTGTAATGTTTCCTCGTAGAGAGAGATTTCATTTGCCGGCGTCCGGACGGCAACGGCCAGCCGGTTTTGATGGCGCATCATTATCCCTTCAATGACCGCCTGTCCGCCGATTCTAGGTTTAGACACTTTTACCACCTCACAGGATAAGCCATAAAGATCCGTAAAGCGCGAAGGCCGCCACCACAGGCGAACTAAGGGATCTTTAGTTCGTCAAGGATGGCGACCCGACACTGCAGTAGCCAAAAAAACTTTTGTTTTTATTCCAAACCATATTTTCTTTTGAAGCGTTCCACACGACCGCCGGTGTCAACAAATTTTTGTTTGCCCGTAAAGAAAGGATGGCACTTGGAGCAAATATCTACTCTGAGCTCTTTACGGGTGGAACCTGTTTCAAAGGTGTTACCACAAGCACAGGTAACAGTTGTTCTATGATATTCAGGATGGATTCCTTTTTTCACTGGGGTTCACCTCTTTCCACCAAAAATCCGCGCAATTTACGTACCCTATAATATTAACATAAGGATATCACCGGCGCAAGTATTTTTCACCGCCCGCGGGAAAAAGGATGTTGCCACAATCTTCAGCACAAAGATTTTTTACAAATAGTAGCCTGGTAAAATAAAGAAAAAATTTTCCGTTGGCGGCAGGAAAAAATTAACTTAAAGACAAAGAATAGCGGCACAAGCTGGAAAGGGAAAAAACTATTTGGAGGTGAAAAGATGAGCACAAAAAAATGGTCGGAAAAGAATTTTGGCGATTTTGCCAAAGTTGTTAATGACGGCGGGAAAACCCTGTCTTACAGCCGCCTTTCCGGGGTTAAAATTTTAACGGTGGACGGGTTTGCCTTTAAAGACTTAAACAAAAACGGCAAGCTTGATCCTTATGAAGACTGGCGCCTGCCCGCCCGGGAGAGGGCCAGGGACCTGGCGCAAAGAATGTCCATTGAGCAAATTGCCGGCTTGATGCTACACAGTAGCCACCAGGCGGTGCCGGCGGCTGAGGGATGGTTTGGCGGTACTTATCACGGTAAAAAGTTTGCCGAAAGCGGGGCGGACCCCTGGGATTTGACTGACCAGCAAAAAAAATTCCTGCAAAAGGAGCACGGGCGTCACCTTCTGGTTACTGTCGTCAAAGATGCCGCAACGGCCGCCAGGTGGAGTAATAAGTTACAGGCTTTGGCGGAGTCATTGGCACTGGGGATTCCCGTCAACATCAGTTCCGATCCGCGGCACGGCAGCGATGCCACTAAAGAATATAATGCCGGGGCCGGCGGGGAAATCTCCATGTGGCCGGAGGCACTGGGGCTGGCCGCTACCTTTGACCCAAAACTGGCCCGCACATTCGGGGAAGTGGTGGCCAAGGAATACAGGGCTTTAGGGATCACCACCGCTTTGTCCCCGCAAATTGATTTGGCCACAGATCCCCGCTGGGGACGCTTTCTTGGTACCTTTGGCGAAGACCCGGACTTGGCTGTGGAGCTGGCAAAGGCGGTGGTGGAAGGATACCAGACCACAAGGGAGGCGGAAAATGAAAACGGCTGGGGTAAGGATAGCATTGTGGCCATGGTGAAACACTGGCCGGGGGGAGGCACAGGCGAAGGGGGGCGGGATGCCCATTTTGGCTGCGGCAAATATGCCGTCTATCCGGGCAATAATTTCCGGGAACATTTGCGCCCCTTTGTGGAAGGCGCTTTCCGGCTGGAGGGCGGCACGGAAAAAGCGGCGGCCGTAATGCCTTACTACAGTATTGCTTATAATCAGGATAAAAAATACGGGGAAAATGTGGGCAACGCTTACAGTACGTACATCATTAACGAGCTTTTACGCGGAGAGTTTGGTTATGACGGCGTGGTCTGTACCGATTGGGGCATTACAGGGCCTGAGCCGCCCACGGAAGACGCTCTGGGATGGCGCTGCTGGGGGGTGGAGGAAGGTTATACCACGGCAGAAAGACATTTAAAAATTATCATGGCAGGGGTGGATCAATTTGGCGGCAATGACGAGCTTGAGCCGGTTCTTGAAGCCTACCGCCTAGGGGCGGAAAAATACGGGGAAGAGTTTATGCGCAAGCGTTTTGTAGAATCTGCCGTAAGGATACTTACCAATATGTTCAGGCTGGGTCTTTTTGAAGACCCGTACCTGGACCCGCAAAAATCCGCCAAGACCGTGGGCAAGAGCGAATTTATGGCTTTGGGCTATGAAGCACAGTTAAAATCGATTGTGATGCTCAAAAACCAAAACCAGACTTTGCCGCTTAAGAAAAATACCACTGTTTATGTGCCCAAATGCTACCGCCCGCAACAAAAGGACTGGCTGGGTAACCCCATTGCCCCCTCTTATGGTTATCCGGTGAATGTGGAGATTGTGCAAAAATATTTCCGCCTCACAGATAACCCACAGGAAGCAGACTGTGCTCTGGTCTTTATGGAAAGCCCCAATAATACTTTACGGGGCGGCTACAGCCAGGAAGACGCAGAAAAGGGCGGCAACGGTTATATCCCCATTAGTCTACAGTATGGACCATATAAAGCGGAATTTGCCCGGGATCCCAGTATTGCCGGTGATGACAGGCCGGGCAAAGTGAAAAACCGCAGCTACAAAAATAAAACTGCTGCCATTGTCAACGCTGCCGATTTGCAAACGCTCTTGGAGACAAGGGAAAAAATGGGGACTAAACCTGTAATTGTGGCGTTGAAAATGGCCAATCCCACCGTACCGGCGGAATTTGAACCTTATGTTGATGCCATCCTCCTTGATTTTGGCGTAACCGTCCAGGCTTTGCTGGATATTATCAGCGGAGCCGCCGAACCTTCAGGCCTTTTGCCGGCGCAAATGCCGGCCAACATGAAAACAGTGGAAGAACAGTATGAAGATGTGCCCCATGATCTGGAATGTTATGTTGATACGGCCGGTAATACCTATGATTTTGGCTTTGGCTTAAACTGGCAGGGGGTAATAGATGATGAGCGCACAAAAAAATACAGGCGCCCAAAAGCATAAAAACGCTGTGTTGCCACAGCGCTTGCCGGGAAGACTTACGACGGTCTTCCCTTAATTTTTTCTGCACGGAAATTTAGCAGTTTGGTTGGCGGGCCACAAAATGCGGTTTGCGGGTGAGAATATGCGTTGCTTCAATATTACGGATGGTCCCGGTAATGCCGCGCATCACTAAAGAATGGGTCTTGGCCGTTTGGCCTTCATAACGGACGCCGCGCAACATATCACCGTCTGTAATGCCGGTGGCGGCAAAGAAGACATCATCACCCTGCACCAAATCGTCAAGGTGCAAAAGTTTATTGGGGTCGCTTAAACCCATTTTGCGGACCCTTGCCAATTCTTCTTCCCCCTCCGGTTTTAAGCGGCCTTGCATTTCCCCACCCAAGCATTTCAAGGCGGCGGCGGCCAAGACACCTTCGGGAGCGCCCCCAATGCCAAAAAGGATATCGACGCCGGTACCTTCAATGGCGGTGGCAATGGCGGCAGAAACATCACCGTCGGAAATTAATTTGACGCGGGCGCCGGCTTGGCGGATTTGTTTGATGATTTCCGCATGGCGGGGCCGGTCCAAAATAATGGCCGTAACGTCTTCCACATTTTTGCCCAAAGCGGCGGCCACATTTTTCAGGTTTTCTTCTACAGGAGCATCCAAATCAATACAGCCCTTGGCTTTGGGGCCCACTGCAATTTTATCCATATAAATATCGGGAGCATGTAAAAGGCACCCTTTGGGGGCAACGGCAACCACGGACAGAGCATTAGGCAGGCCTTTTGCCACCAAATTAGTTCCTTCCAACGGGTCAACGGCCACATCAACTTCCGGCTCACTACCGGTACCCACTTTCTCGCCAATGTAAAGCATGGGAGCTTCGTCCATTTCACCTTCACCGATGACCACTGTTCCGTCTATATGGATGGTTTCAAAAACTCTGCGCATGGCCTCTACGGCAGCCTGATCCGCTCCTTCCTTATCTCCTCTTCCCATGAGGCGGCCGGCGGCTAAAGCGGCTGCTTCTGTGACACGCACAAATTCCAATGCCAATTCTCTCTCCATTGTCCTCCCCCTTAAAACTCCCGCCGGGAAGGAGATCAGCCTTTCCTTCCCGGCAGAAAAATTTTTCTCATTACTGTCGAGTGTCTATGAAGTTTAACTTTGTTGCGCTTTTTGCCAATCGGCCAAAAAGCGCTCTATCCCCAGATCGGTTAAGGGATGGTGGAACATCTTTTCCAGCACGGAAAATGGTATGGTGGCAATATGGGCGCCGGCCTTGGCCACCGCCAGTACATGCTGCGGGTGACGGATGCTGGCGGCAATTACTTCACAGGGTAAATCATAATAGGTAAAGGCTTGGCAGATATCTGCCACCAAGCTTACACCGTCATGGCCAATATCGTCCAGGCGTCCCAAAAAGGGGCTTACATAGGCGGCACCGGCTTTCGCCGCCAAAAGTGCCTGCTGGAAAGAAAAAATCAGGGTTACATTACAGTGGATACCGTCGGCGCTTAAAATTTTTACCGCCTTAAGACCATCGGGGGTCAGAGGAATTTTTATCACAATTTGCGGGGCAATGGCCGCCAATTCCTTGGCCTCTTCTACCATTGCTTCCGCTTCCGTGGCAATGACTTCGGCGGAAACAGGGCCCGGCACCAGGTGACAGATTTCTTTTAGTAATGCCTGAAAATTGCCGCCTTCTTTGGCTACTAAAGTGGGGTTGGTGGTAACACCGTCAATGACACCCCACTGCATAGCTTGCTCTATTTCTTGCAGATTGGCTGTATCTAAAAATAATTTCATCTTCTCACTCCTATGCTTTGCCGGAACAGCCGAAAAGGCGCATTTTTTCTTTAATGACGGCTTTCATGGCTGCTTTTGCCTGCCCCAGAATTTTGCGGGGATCAATTTCCGCAGGATTTTCCGCCAGTACCTCTTTAATGGCGCGGGTAAAGGCCTGACGGAGATCTGTATCAATATTAATTTTGCGTACACCTATTTCAATGGCTTTTTTGATACTTTCCGCCGGCACGCCCGAAGCGCCGTGCAGAACCAGGGGCACATTGGTTTTTTCTTTGATGGTTTTTAAGCGCGCAAAATCCAGCACCGGTTCCCCCTTATAAGGCCCGTGGGCGGTACCGATGGCCACGGCCAAGGCATCCACTTCCGTGGCGGCCACAAATTCTGCCGCTTCCGCGGGATCGGTAAAAAAGGCATCCCTTTCCTCCACGGAAATATCGTCTTCCGTACCGCCGATTCTTCCTAATTCTCCTTCCACCGAAACACCCATGGCGTGAGCCACTTGGACTACCTGGCGGGTTTTGGCGATATTTTCTGCCAGCGGGTATTTGGAGCCGTCAAACATGACAGAACTAAAGCCATAGCGGAGGCACTGCATGGCTTGCGCAAAACTTGTGCCATGGTCCAGATGCAGCACAACCGGTACTGTAGCCTTTTGGGCGGCGGCTTTTACCATGGCGGTAATATATTCAATGCCTGCGTATTTTAAAGCTCCCTGGCTGGCCTGTAAAATCACAGGAGCCCTTTCTTCTTCCGCCGCTTCAATAATGGCTTGCACTATTTCCATATTATTGGCATTAAAAGCACCTACGGCATAATGATGTTTTTGTGCTTCGGCAAGTACTTCGCATAAAGTAACAAAGGACATATATTCCCCCCCTTTAACAACTTTCACAGGGTTGTATCATTAATAATACCATTAATAAAACTATATGCCAAAAAATCTATCTTCAGTACGGCAGGTGTTTGGTAAGGATTTTCGGGACGGAAATGTAATTAGGCGCTTGCGGCTCGTAGTTTTTCCGCAATAATTTCCTTTAACTCTTCAATATCAAAGGGCTTGGAAATATAACCGGCAGCGCCGCGGCGCTTTGCTTCTTTCAGAACTTCCAGTTCTTCATAGGCCGTCATAATTAAAATAATTAAATGCGGTGATTCTTTCTTCAGCCGCGTTAAAGTCTCCAACCCGTCCATCCCCGACATTTTCATATCAAGCAGCACCATGTCCGCATCATTTTCTCTGGTAATCTCCATGGCTTCACTACCGCCGGCGGCCGTTAAAACTTTGTAACCGGCTCCCTGTAAAACCTCTTGCAAGAGCCGGCGAATTCCGACACGATCATCGACTACCAGAATGGTTGCAGACATATAAAATCACCTCCCTGTTCCTACATCCAATAAACATTTTATGGATATATTCGGCATAGGGAGGCCATTTCCTTTTTACTCTGCTTTCTTTTGCAAAATCCGCCATTTATTTAAGCAGCCAGCGCCGCAGGCCGGCAAAGATTGAGAGAAACCAGTCCCAGAGGCGTTGCAGTCGGGATTTTCGCCGGAAAAAAAGCATGCCCATCACCTTCCTTCCGCTTTTATCTGTAATTTCTCCCTGCAATACGGTGATTATACAAAAGCCAAGCGCTAAGGAGACGGGCAATAGTTTTTCCGGACCAAAACGGGACAAAAAAGAGGGCATTGCGCCCTCATTTTTTGCTCTGCCTTTAAATTAAATTTATTCTTCTGCAGAAATGGCCTCTACAGGGCAAACTTCTTCGCAAGCCCCGCAGTCTATGCAAGTCTCGGGATCAATTACGTATTGGGTGTCGCCCTCAGAAATGGCATCTACAGGACATTCCGGTTGGCAGGAACCGCAAGAAATACATTCATCACTAATAACACGAGTCAATCTAGACACCTTCCTTTCCTGTGATAAATGACCATACAATAACTTTGTACCACAACATCACAAAAAAAACAACAGGGTAAAGAAAATATTCTATACTCTTTGCGCATACTTCCGGGCGGCGGCAATAAAATCACGGAAGAGCGGATGGGCACGGTTGGGACGGGATTTAAATTCCGGATGAAATTGTGTCCCCACAAACCAAGGATGATCCGGCAGCTCAATAATCTCAACCAACCGGCCGTCGGGGGAGATGCCGCTCATGAGGATTCCGGCCTCTTCTAGGCGCCGGCGAAACTCATTATTCAGCTCGTAACGATGCCGGTGGCGTTCATAAATAAGTTCTTGACCGTAAGCATTACGGCTAAAGGAGCCCTCCTGCAGCCGGCAAGGGTACTGCCCAAGACGCATGGTGCCGCCTAAATTTTCCACTTCTTCCTGTTCCGGCAAAAGGGCAATGACAGGATGGGATGTGTGGGGGTTAAATTCCGTGGAGTTGGCATCCTGCCAACCACAGACATTGCGGGCATACTCAATAATGGCACAATGCATACCTAAACAAATACCGAAAAAGGGTATTTTATTTTCCCGGGCATAACGGATGGCTTCAATTTTACCTTCAATACCGCGATCACCAAAGCCGCCGGGCACCAGGATCCCGTCTAAACCGGTAAGCATATGCTCGGCACCTTTTTCTTCCACGTCTTCTGCGGAAATCCAGCGGATATTGACTTCACAATTATTTTCAAAGCCGCCGTGATATAATGATTCGGCCACACTCATATAGGCATCGCGCAAAGAAACATATTTGCCCACCAGGCCAATGGTGACCTGCTCCTTTAAGTTTTTAATCCGCTCCACCAGGGCTTGCCACTCGGAAAGATCACACTTTGTTTCCGGCAAGCCTAATTTTTTTACCACAATGGCGTCCAAACCTTCCTGGTGCATTAAAAGCGGTATTTCATAAATGCTCTCCACGTCTATATTCTCAATGACTGCCTCGGGGGAGATGTCGCAAAAAAGTGCAATTTTATCTTTAATCTCCTGGGAAAGCGACTTTTCCGTGCGACAGACAATAATATCCGGCTGAATACCGATGGAGCGCAGCTCTTTTACCGAGTGCTGTGTAGGCTTGGTTTTGAGTTCACCTGTCTTGGCCAGGTAGGGGATGAGGGTGACGTGAATATAAATGACATTTTCACGCCCCACATCGTTTTTCATTTGTCTGATGGCTTCCAAAAAAGGTAAACTCTCTATATCGCCCACGGTACCGCCGATTTCGGCAATGATCACATCTACTTCTTCTTGCCCGGCGGCCCGTTTGATTCTAGCTTTAATTTCATTGGTAATATGCGGAATAACTTGTACCGTTCCGCCTAAAAAATCACCTTTTCTTTCCTTATTAATGACGGACCAGTAAATTTTGCCGGTGGTAATATTGGAATTTCTGTTTAAATTAATATCGATAAACCGTTCATAATGCCCGAGATCAAGATCTGTTTCCGCCCCGTCATCGGTGACAAAAACTTCACCATGCTGGTACGGACTCATGGTTCCCGGATCAAAATTGATATACGGGTCAAGCTTTTGTGTTGTTACTTTTAAACCTCTGCATTTAAGCAAACAACCCAGGGAAGCAGCGGTGATGCCCTTTCCCAGGGAAGACACTACGCCACCGGTAACAAAGATATATTTTGTGGCCACTTTTTCCACCCCTTCCGAATCGGCCTGCAGCTTTTGGACAGCCAGTTCTGAAAGAAAACATTCCTTTATGCAAAAGCTAAAATCACTTCCCGTAAAATTTTTGCTGCCAGCATTGCTGTGATACCAGCCGGATCATAAGCCGGGGAAACTTCAACTAAATCCATACCGACAAGTTGCAATTTTGTCAAAAGATTGATGGCTGCAATCAGTTCACCGGAAGTTATACCCCCCGGCTCCGGCGTGCCTGTTCCGGGGGCAAAGGCAGGGTCCACCACATCAATATCCAGGCTTAAATAAACAGGTCTTTGCTGCAGTTTTTCCCAGACTTCCTGCAGCGGCGCCAATACATGATAAGGATAAAAATGGGTATATTGATTGGCAAAGACTACCTCTTCCGCCGTGGCGGAACGGATGCCAAACTGAAAAATTTCCAGCCCCAGTTCTGTTTGCGCCCGGTACATGACCGAGGCGTGTGAATTTACTTCCCCGAGATAATCCGGACGCAAATCGGCATGGGCATCCAGATGAATGACTGCTAAATTTTGATAATAACGGGCGCAAGCCCGCAGAGCACCAAGGGAAACTAAATGTTCTCCCCCAAGTAAAAGCGGGAATTTGCCATCGGCCAGGATACCATTAACAGCTTCTTCAATGAGCTTCAGGGAGCGGTCGGTATTGCCAAGGGGCAGTACCAAGTCTCCGGCATCATAAAAAAAGGCATCCCGCAAATCTTTCCGGCAATAGAGGCTATATTCTTCCAGATTAGGGGAAGCACTGCGAATAGCCGCAGGGCCGCTGCGGGATCCCGGACGATAGGAAACGGTATAATCCATGGGTGCTCCCACAATCACCAAACGGCTCTTGGCATAATCGTTCCCTGCGGCTAAATATGATCCTCCTCTTTCGCACAGAGTGAGCCAACTGCTCATTTTGCTTGCTCCTTTAAAAGCTCTTGGACAAAATTGGGCAGCGCAAAGGCGCCCTGGTGCACATCATAATTATAATACTTAGTTACCACAGGTTTTTGTCTGCACTCCTGCGGATCGTAGCATTTTGAAGCCGCCGTAAAACTCCAAAGACCACTGGGATAAGTAGGAACACTGGCTAAATAAAGTTTAGTCAGGGGAAAAACCCGGTTTAATCTGGAGTAAACATTGGCAATTAAATCCTGATTAAAAAAGGGAGATTCCGTTTGTGCCACCATCAGCCCGTCTTTTTTTAAGGCGCGGTAAATATTGCGGTAAAAATCTTCGCTAAAAAGACCTACCGCCGGCCCTACCGGTTCGGTGGAATCGATGAAAATAACATCATATTCACCCACGGACGCTTTCACATGCTCAATGCCGTCTTTTACCAGCACCGTTACCCGGGGGTCTTCTAAACCGCTGGCAATTTGCGGTAAATATTTTTTGGCCGCCGCAATGACTTCATCATCGATTTCCACCAGGGTGGCACTTTCCACGGTATCATATTTTAACACTTCCCGGATAACACCGCCGTCGCCGCCGCCCACCACCAGTACATGGCGCGGGTTGGGATGGGCTTGCATGGCAACATGGGCAAGCATTTCATGATAGACAAATTCGTCTTTTTCGGTAGTTTGTACCATACCGTCAAGGACGAGCATTTTGCCAAATTGCACCGTGTCGATGATGGCTAAATCCTGGTATTTTGTTTGTTTACGGCAAAGGGTTTCTCGTATTAAACAGGTAATGCCCAAAGAAGGTGTTTGTTTTTCCGTATACCAAAGTTCCATTTTTATCCCTTCCCCATTTTAAACTCTCAATACCATAAGGTAACGGCGGCTAAAGCACACCCTATAGCTTCAACGGTATGTTCCACACCGCGTATTTCTGTTTTCACCAGTTCCATGCCCCGGCTGGCAAAGGCTTCTTCCAGCATCTGTTGAATTTTGGCTTCAGCTTCCTCTTTACTGCAGTAGCCGGAATACTCCATAATGACACCAAAAGTGTCGGCGGAAAAACCAATGCCAACGGCAGCGGCAATTTTTTTACCCGGTTCATCGCAAACAATGGCGCCGTAAGCTGTGGGCACCAGTGAACCGGGTGGCAGGACTAAATCCGGATCATATTGGGCTGCCGGCGGCAGGATGCTGGAGATACGTACCAGGTTAACATTACCGATCCCTGCTGCCAAAAGTGCATTGTCAAAGGCTGTTAAATTGTGACCGCCCTCGGCGGCAGCCGCTACGATTTTAAACTTTTTCGGTGTAGGTAACATGCTTTTCCTCCTTTTCCACCTTTTCTTATCATGTGCCCACAACAGGAGATTCATGTGTTCTTTTTGGGCATATCGAAAGAATTATACCACATAATTTTGCCGGTGCAAATAATTCTTACAGATAGTTTTCGGAAAGAATAATTAGGCCAGAGGTATTTATTTTCAGCAAAGAAGGTGACGGTATGCGTCCATTTTCCCGCTTTGCCATAACTGTATTGCTCGTTTTCGTGGTTTTAGGTATAGGCACAATAGGGTTTTTGGCGGCAACCGTGGTAGGGATGGGTGATCTTCCCGAGGCGCAAACGCCTTTAACCAGCACATTTTATGATCGTCACGGGGAGGTCATTTCCACACGCTTTGAACAAAATCGTTTTGAAGTTTCCCTGGATGAACTGCCGTCTTATATACCGGAAGCCTTTATTGCCATTGAAGATCACCGTTTTTACCAGCATTTCGGTCTGGACTTACAAGGGCTTTTGCGCGCTTTATACCGCAATTTGCGGGAGGGGCGGGTGGTGGAAGGCGGCAGCACCATTACGCAACAGCTGGCCCGTAATCTCTTTTTAACCCACGAAAGAACTCTTTCCCGCAAAATTCAAGAAATGCTTTTGACTTTACAGTTGGAGCGCAAATATTCCAAGGAAGAAATCCTGGAAAAGTACTTGAATACTATTTATTTCGGCCATGCCGCCTACGGCATTGAAGCGGCCGCCCGCACCTATTTTGCCAAATCAGCCAAGGACCTGACTTTGGCCGAAGCGGCCCTTTTGGCCGCCATTCCCCGCGGTCCCAGCGTTTATTCGCCATACCTGAGCGAAGAAACGAGAAAAGCCGCCTTTAAACGGCAAGAAGCCATTCTCACCCGCATGGTAGAAGAAAACTATATTACGGAAGAGGAAAAAAATGAAGCATTGCAAGCGGAATTAGTCTTTTCGGGCCGGGAATCGCTGCGCAGTGCGCACAGATTTGCCGCCTATTTCATTGATTACCTCATTATGCATGAAATCATGCCCAAACTGGAGTCTTATACCGATGATCCGCGCATTATTTACCGGGGCGGGCTGCATATCTACACCACCTTGGACAAGAAAATGCAGCAGATTGCCGAAGAGGTTTTTGCCAATCCCAACTACCTGCCGGCAAGCATTACCAACGATGAAGGCCAGGAGGTTCCCCTGCAGGCGGCACTGGTGGCACTGGATCCGCAGGATGGTTCTGTGCTGGCCTTTATGGGCGGACGCGATTTTCAGACCAGCCAGTTTAACCGGGCCGTCAACAAACGCTCCCCCGGTTCCTCCTTTAAACCTTTTACCTTTGCCGCCGCGCTGGAAAACGGCTTTACTGCGGCTACAGTCCGGGAAAGCGTACCTGTATCCTTTCCCATTCCCGGCGCCGAACCATATGAACCTACAGAATACGGCGGCCGTTTTTACGGATCCTTAAGGCTGCGCGAAGCCATTGCCCGCTCCAGTAATATTGTGGCTGTTAAAATCAATGATGAAATCGGGCCGGAAAAAACTGTGGAAATGGCAAAGCGGCTAGGTATTGAAAGCCCGCTGCAGGAAGTACTGTCTTTACCTTTGGGTTCTTCAGAAGTAACGCCACTGGAAATGGCTGTGGCTTATGCTGCCTTTGCCAATGAGGGCGTGCGGGTACAACCGCGTTTTATTACGCGTATCACCGATACGGACGGTCGCGTTTTATATGAAGCACCGCCGCCGGAGCGCACCGCCGTCCTTGATCCCCAAATTGCCTACCTGATGACAGACATGCTGAAAAGTGTCCTGGGGCCGGAAGGTACCGCTTCCTCGCTGGGGCAGATACTGCAGCGGCCGGCGGCAGCCAAAACAGGCACCTCACAAGATCACCGCGATTCTTATACGGTGGGCTACACGCCGGAACTGGTGGTGGCAGTCTGGGTAGGAAATGATAATAACTTATCCCTGGGATGGGGGCAAACAGGCTCTGTACGGGCCGGTCAAATTTGGGCCAATTTTCTCCGCTTGGCCTTAAAGGATATTCCCCCCACCGATTTTACCCGCCCCGCCGGTTTACGGGAAATTCGCATCTGCCCCGTCACAGGCCTTTTACATAACCCGCGCTGCTCCCAGCAGCCCATACGCGAATGGTTTATCCCGGGTACAGAACCGCGGGAGCAGTGCAGTTGGCCTAAATGTCCCTATTGCCCACCCGAGCCGGATTGGGACTGGAACGGCGGCTGGTGGCTTAACCTGCCTGCAGGTGAGCCCAATGACACTTTTGAGGACAGTGATGGCGATAACCCTGGTGAAGAGAAGGAAAACAGCAATCACTGGTGGGAGGAATGGGAAGAAAGAATGCGCGATTTTATGGAAGTGCGCTAGGGAAGGAAAAAGTTGTACACAAAAAATGTAGGGCACAAAAAGAGCGGCTGACACCAGGGTCAGCCGTCTTTTTATTGTAAAAAGGGATTATATCTTTTTTCCGCACCGATGGTGCTGGCGGGACCGTGTCCCGGTAAAACTACGGTGTCTTCCGGCAAAACGAGAAGTTTTTCTTTAATGGAGCTGATAATCTGGGGAAAGGAACCGCCGGGAAAGTCTGTGCGGCCGATGGAGCCGGCAAATAATGTATCACCGCTGAACAAAACTTTTTCCTTTTCGTTGTAAAAACATACACTGCCCGGACTGTGGCCCGGTGTAGATAACACCTTTAGTTCTTCCTTACCAAAACGGATAATATCGCCGTCTTGCAGGAAACCGTCCGCCTTTGCCGGTTTTGCCACACCTTGATAGGCGGCCAAATCATCCCGGGGATTTTGGATGAGCAGGTGATCCCCTTCATGGATATATAAAGGTGCACCCAAAGCCTGGCTTACTTCCGCATCAGCTCCCATATGGTCAATATGACCGTGTGTATTTAAAACGTACTTAACGGTGACACCTGCTTCCGCAACCATTTGCAAAATTTTCTTTGCTTCGGCGCCGGGGTCAATTAGGACGGCTTCTTTTGTGTCTTCACAGCTCACCAGATAGCAATTGGCAGCAAAGGAACCTACTTCGATGCTTTTTATGCGCAAAGCCATAACCTCCTTTATGTCAAAGCATTAACCGGGCAGTTTGCCTTGACAAATAACTTTCTTCCTTGCGGAGCAAAAATCCTTTACCGGGCAGGAAAAGGTTAATCCAGGCCAATTGCCGCCAAATACTCCCCAATGATCTGACTTAATTGCGCAAACTCCAGCAGGAAAGCATCATGCCCAAAGGTGGACTGCAACTGCCTGTAAGTGGCATCAACGCCTACACGGCGCAGCTCCACCGCCAGGCCGCGAATTTCCGCAGGCGGAAAAAGCAGGTCGCTACTGATGCCAATGAGCAAGACTTTACTTTTGATACGGCGCAAAGCCGTTAAAATGGAAGGGTAACCGCGGCCTAAATCATGCAGATCCATGGCCTTTGTCAGGTAAAGGTAGCTATTGGCATCAAAACGCTTTACCAGTTTCTGCCCCTGGTAATTAAAATAGCTTTCCACCTCAAAGTCCTGGAAAAAATTATACAGATCACGGCTTTTGCCGGCCAGCTTACGCCCAAAACGTTCCTCAAAGGTTTCGTTTGTTTTGTAAGTAAGGGTGCCGATCATGCGGGCTAAAGCCAGGCCGTTTACGGGGAAAGTCCGACCGTAATACCTGCCGCCTAACCAGTTGGGATCGTTCATAATGGCTTTGCGGCCGGCCTGATTGTAAGCAATGGCTAAAGGCGTTAATCTTTCCGAAGCCGCCACGGGAATCACCACATCCACCAGTTCCGGATAAGTGACGGCCCATTCCAAGGCCTGCATGCCGCCTAGGGAACCGCCGCTGACAATTTTTAAGCGTTTAACGCCCAGATAATCTAAAAGGCGCTTTTGCACCCGCACCATATCCCGGATGGTGACCACGGGAAAATCCATGGCATAGGGCATACCTGTTTTTTCATTGAGGGAAGCGGGCCCGGTGGTGCCGTAGCACCCTCCCAGGACATTGGCACAAACAATAAAGTATTTATTGGTATCAAAGACTTTCCCGGGCCCGATGAGGGGCTCCCACCACCCTTTTTCCGGGCCGCTGCCACCGCCGGCTTGGGCGGTGCCCGTTAAGGCATGGGCAATGTAAACACCGTTTTCGCCGTCGGGGGCAAGCTTCCCATATGTTTCATAAGCCACCGTAATGGGTCCTAAATATTTTCCCGATTCCAGCCGGAAATAATGCGGTGGTCGTGCAAAGGTAAAAGTTTTTGGTGCCGGCCACTCCCCTTTAAAATATTGCATCTCCGGCTTCACCAGCATCTTTTTACCTCCCCACGGCTGCCTGCAGCGCTTGCTCTAAATCTGCTATTAAATCTTGCGGATCTTCCAGGCCGATGGAAAGGCGGACAAAATCGTCTGTAACACCGGTTTGTACTTGTTCCGCGGGTGTTAATTGGGAGTGAGTGGTAGTGGCCGGATGAATGGCCAAAGATTTGGCGTCGCCGATATTGGCCAGATGGGAGAAAAGCTCCAGTGCTTCAATAAAGCGCGCACCGGCATCGCGGCCGCCTTTAATCCCAAAGCCAATAATAGCGCTGCAGCCTTTGGGCAAATATTTTTGCGCCTGGGCATAGGAACTGTGACTGGGCAGTCCCGGATAATTGACCCAGCTTACGGCCGGATGGCCGGCTAAAAATTCGGCAATTTTCTGTGCACTTTCGCTGTGGCGCTGCATCCGCAGGTGCAGGGTTTCCAAGCCTTGCAGGAAGAGAAAGGCATTGAAGGGGGAAAGACTGGTGCCCACATCCCGCAAAAGCTGTACGCGCACTTTGACAATATAGGCCAGCGGTCCGAAAGTTTCCACATAGCGAAGCCCGTGGTAACTGGGATCCGGTTCGGTGAAGGCCGGGAAACGGCCGTTATCCCAAGGGAATTTACCGGAATCTACAATGATACCGCCGATGGAGGTCCCGTGGCCGCCAATAAATTTGGTGAGGGAATGAATAACGATGTCGGCTCCGTGTTCAATGGGGCGCAAGAGGTAGGGCGTCGGCACCGTATTGTCCACCACTAAAGGTACGCCGGCTTCATGGGCAATGGCGGCAATGGCAGCAAAATCGGGTACGTCCAGTTTAGGATTGCCAATAGATTCTAAATATATAGCTTTTGTTTTCTCGGTAAGGGCGCGGCGGAAATTTTCCGGATCGGCAGGATCTACAAAACGGACGGTGATACCTAATTTGGCAAAGGTGTAAGCAAAAAGAGTATAGGTGCCGCCGTAGAGGCTGGCGGCGGAAACAATTTCATCACCATGTCCCGCCAGGTTTAAAAGCGCCAGCGTAATGGCCGCTTGACCGCTGGAAACGGCCACAGCTCCTACGCCTCCCTCCAAAGCAGCCAGCCTGTTTTCCAAAACATCCGTGGTAGGATTCATGATGCGTGTATAAATATTGCCTGTTTCCTTGAGGGCAAAAAGGTTGGCGGCATGTTCCGTATTTTGAAAAACATAGGAAGTAGTTTGATAAATGGGAACGGCTCTGGACCCTGTGGTAGGGTCAGGTACTTGACCGGCATGAATTGCCTGGGTGTCAAAACGATATTTTTTTGACATTTTTTCTCCTCCTTTTCGTTTAAAGATACAAAAAACCCCTTCCTGAACAGAAGAGGTTAATTGTCTTGCCTACCTTCTTATCTGTCAGGATAATCCTGCAGGAATTGGCACCTTCCAGTTTCCTGGGGTTGCCGGGTTTCATTGGGCCAGTCCCTCCACCTCTCTTGATAAGAATGCAAAAATATTTTATTTTCCAGCATACCGATTTGGATACTATGATATCAGCCCCCGGTGCCGCTGTCAAACCTTTTTTACTTAAAAATAAAAAATTTTTTTCTATCCCGGGACGTTTTTAAAAAAAGTTATTTTTTTCACAAGATTTTTTTCCAAAAACCTTGAGCTTTTGACATGAGATCGATATAATCTAAGGAAATATCCTCTGGAGGTAGTCTTATGGAGAAGCGAGTTTTCAATTTTAATCCCGGTCCCGCCACTTTGCCGCTTCCGGTTTTAGAGCATGCTCAAGCGGAACTTTTAAACTATCAAAACACCGGCATGTCCGTGATGGAAATGTCCCATCGATCTAAAGATTTTGAAGAGATTGTGTTTAACACAGAAGCTCTTTTTAAAGAAATTAGTGGTGTCGGGGATGATTACCGCATTTTATTCCTGCAAGGCGGCGCTAGCCAGCAGTTTGCCCTTATACCATTAAATTTCCTTTCCCCGGGTAAAAGAGGCGCCTATGCCATTACAGGAAATTTCGCCAAAAAAGCTTATGAAGAAGCCCAAAAAATCGGCGAAACTCATGTCGCCGTCAATACGGCGGATAATAAATATACGAAAATCCCCAGACAGGAAGAATTGGACATTCCCGCCGATGCCGCTTATTTACATATAACCACCAATAATACCGTCTACGGTACCCAGTGGCACTACATTCCTGAAACCAACGGTGTTCCCCTGGTGGCCGATATGTCCAGCGACATTTTAAGCCGCCCCTTGGATTATAAAAAGTTTGCCTTGTTCTATGCCGGTGCGCAAAAGAATTTGGGTCCCGCCGGCGTGGTGGTGGTAGGTATCAGCAAAAAAATGCTGGAGAAAGTGCCTGACACTTTACCTGCAATTTTTAATTACAACACCTTGGCAAAAAAGAATTCCTTGTACAACACACCCCCGACCTTTGGCATTTATATGTTGCAGCTGGTACTGCAATGGCTTAAAGCTCAAGGCGGCTTGGAAGCCATGGCCAAACATAATCAAGAAAAGGCCGCACTGATTTATGAAGTAATCGACCGGTATGATTTTTACAAAGGTTATGCGGAGAAAAAAAGCCGTAGTTTGATGAATGTTACTTTCCGCCTGCCTGCGGAAGAATTGGAGCAAAAATTTGTCCAAGAAGCAGCTGAGATTGGGCTTGTGGGCTTAAAAGGTTACCGCACAGTGGGCGGCATTCGCGCCTCCATTTACAATGCCATGAGCCGGAAAGGCTGTGAAACTTTAGCATCCTTCATGGAGGATTTTGCGAAAAAGCACAGTTAAATGAGGCCAGTACTTCTTGGAAAAGCTTGCTTAAGGGGTTCCTTAAAAGCAGGCTTTTTAATACAATAATCTAAGAGGAATTAACGGCAGCTAAAAAGTTTGCAAGACGGGAAAGGATTTTTAGTTAGTTTGCATGGAGGAGAAAAAAATGTTTGCAAAAAAAGCGCAGGCCATTTCCCCCTCCCCGACACTGGCCATTGATGCCAAAGCCAAACAAATGAAAAGTGAAGGCATTGATATTATCGGCTTTGGCGCCGGGGAACCGGATTTTGAAACACCGGAGCATATCAAAGCAGCAGCCATAGCCGCCATTGAAGCAGGTTTTACCCGTTACACACCGGTGGCCGGCATGCTGGATGTGCGCGCCGCCATCTGTGAGAAGTTAAAAAGGGACAATAATTTAGCGTATCAAGAAACGGAGATTGTTGTCAGCAACGGTGCAAAACATGCATTAACCAATGCTTTTGCCGCCCTTTTAAACCCGGGCGATGAAGTAATTATCCCTGCTCCCTTTTGGGTCAGTTACCCGGAAATAGTCAAGTTAAATGACGGTGTCCCTGTCATTGTCCCGACAGCGGCCGCAAACGATTTTAAAATAACGGTAGAGGATTTACAAAATGCTTTCACGGAGCGGACAAAAGTTATTTTGCTCAATAGCCCCAATAATCCCACCGGACAAATTTACACACGCCAGGAACTGCAGGCCATTGCCGATTTTGCCCTGCAGCATAATTTATACATAGTGTCCGATGAAATCTACGAACAATTAGTTTATGACCAATATCAGCATGTCAGTATTGCCGCGTTAAATCCTGAGATTAAAGCCCGGACCATTGTGGTCAACGGTGTTTCCAAAACTTATGCCATGACCGGTTGGCGCATAGGTTTTACCGCCTCCACGGCGGAACTGGCGAAGATTATGAGCAGTGTACAGAGCCATACCGCCAGCAACGCCAACTCCATTGCGCAAAAAGCAAGTATTGCGGCGCTGCTTGGTCCCCAGGACTGCGTCGTGAAAATGAAGGCCGCCTTTGCCAAACGGCGGGATTACATGGTGAAAAAAATTGCCACCATTGACGGCCTGTCCTGCATTGAACCTAAAGGTGCCTTTTATATTTTTGTGGATGTGAGCAAACTTTTCGGCCGTAAGTTTAACGGCCAGGCCATTAATTCCAGTGATGATTTTGCCTCGCTTTTACTGGAACATGCACAGGTAGCGGTGGTGCCCGGTACCGGCTTCGGTGCCCCCGACTACATTCGCCTCTCCTATGCGCTGGCTTTGGAACAGGCCAAGGAAGGCCTGGAGCGCATCGAGGAGTTTATCGGCAAACTGGAAAATTAGCATCTATTCTCTAAATAACGTGGTGTTTAAAAACGCCACGTTTTTTTACCGGAATATTTCTTCCCACCTCCGGCAGAGGGTTATGTCATGAGCACACGCCAAGGTGGCTTTGCTTAAGAGAAAAAGCTTCCAAGCAATTTTTGCTTGGAAGCTTTTTTCTACCGGTACTAGCCGGCTTTTTTTTTTAAGCAATGGCGTCTGCTTCGTCGCTGGCGAGGTCATCAGCAACTATCTGCAAAGCTCCCGCTGCCTTTGCTTCAGCAAGGATCTCTGCTGCGGACTGCTGGGACAAAGGTTTGCCTAGAGCCTTCGCCAAATCATAGATGATTTCCAAGTTGTTTTTACCGCCAAAAGGTTCCAGGGCGGCATTAACCGGAAGCAGCCTGCCTTCACAGTTAATAACGGTACCGTCGCTTTCGGCAAAGGTAGCCAAGGGCAGTACTACATCGGCTAAAGCCAAATCATCGCGCCAGGTGCTGGCGGCCACCACAACCATGGTATCTTTACCAATGATTTCGGGTGAGAGGATGAAATCATCACCCAGAATCACCAGGGCTAAAATTTCATTACGGCTTGCTTTCTCTAAAAGTTGCGGCAGCAGGTAGCCTACTTTTTGTTGTGCCTCTTTACTGTTTACGGGCAGGCGGCCCGGTAGCAGATCGGGGTGAACTCCCATTTCCGTCTGCCCGTAGGCGTTGCCGCCACGATAGAGGCAGACAAGGCCACTGCCTTGACCGGTCTTGCCGGTGCCGGCAAGGATTTCATTTAAAAGATAATGTTCTTCATCTCCGAGGCTGTCGCCGTTGGCAATAATGACAGGACGTTTAGCCGCGGCAAAATCAGCAAGCATTCCTGTAACTTTGTCCGCTTTGACGCGCACCATGTTGGGCAGTGCGTTAATTAAACGCTGCAAATCTTCCCCGGCGTAAGGAAGTTGCGCCGTCGGCGTCAACAGACCTTTTTGTTTCCCCCAGGCGTACAGGACCAGGAGAACTTCCGGCAGGCGGTGGAAATTAACTAAAAGGGTGTGGTGCGCAAACTTATCCAGACGTGTAGGTTCTTCGGCCAGCACCACCAGTTGAGCACCATTTTCCACAGCCTTGCGGATTTTTTGCGCCACAATGGGGAAGTCCAGAGTAATATCTTCCCCTACCAGTAAAATATAATCACTTGCTTCTACCTCGGCAAAGGTGGCAGTTTTGACCGGCAGCAGTTCAGGCACAGGATTTGTGCTTTCAATATTATTAGTACCAAGAACAGTACGGGCAAATTTTTGTGCCAAGTAGTTTTCCTCGTTGGTTAAAGCCGGAGAAACCAGCACGGCTATACCGTCGGCACCTTGATATTTTTGTGCTTCCGCCAAAATACCGGCGGTAATTTGCACAGCTTTTTCCCAGCTAACTTCCTTATGGGTAGCACCATCACGCACAAGCGGTTTAGTCAGACGATTTTCATCGTGCACGATTCTATCGGCAAAACGCCCCAAGTTGCAGAGGTTGCCGTCATTATGGCCGGTGCGTAAGGGTGAAGTAACTTTGGTAATGGTGTCTGCTGCAATATGCAGCTCCAGGGTGCAGCCGGTATTGCACATGGTGCAAGTGGTAGTCACAACGCGGTCGTCTTTGAAGGGACCAGGTTTGGCCAAAATACTTGCCGCCGTTAATGCACCGGTTGGGCAGGCGGAAAGACATTGACCGCAGGATTCACATTGTGTTTGCGCAAGGGGTACACCCATATTGGGTTTGACGGTGGTGTCGAAACCACGGTTAACAAAACCCATCACACCGTTATCTTGCACTTCCTGGCAAATGCGCACACAATTACCGCAGAGAATACATTTATTTTCGTCTTGCACGATATAATCGCCGGTAATGATTTCGTAGCGTTTTTCCTGGGTTCCTAAACGCTTAATATCTACTTCGTATTCACCGGCATAGAGCCGCAGTTTGCAGTCAAAGGCATCCTGACAACCGCAAGACAGGCAACGTTCTGTTTCTTTCTTGGCCATTTCCGGCGTCAGACCTAAATTAAATTCTTTAAAGTTAGTTTTGCGCTCCGCCGCTTTTAGGAGGACTTCATTTCTGCGGGCAATTTTCTCCCGGTCAGCAAAATATGCCGGGTTAATCTCTTGCCAGTGTTCGCCCATGGTGCAGTTAAATTCCTGCTTCTCGGGCGTAATTTCCACACCCCGCAGGTATTGATCCATGGCCAGGGCCACCCGCTTGGCCGCTCCCACCGCTTCCACCACCGTTTTCGGTCCGGTGACGCAGTCGCCGGCAGCAAAAACGCCGGGGATACTGGTGACACCTGTATTTTCATCCGCTTTCACATTGCCGCGGTCGCAAATTAAAAGGCCACAGCTTGTCACTTCTTCCGCTTGCAGTTTTTGCCCAATGGCTAAAATCACCGTATCGGCAGGCAGGGTAAACTCTGAACCTTGCACGGCAATGGGACGACGACGACCAGAAGCGTCAGGTTCACCCAGTTCCATGCGCACACATTCCACACCTTCCACATGGTCGGGACTGCAAATATAACCGGTGGGATTGGCTAAAAGCTGGAATTTAACTCCTTCTTCTTCCGCTTCTTCAATTTCCACAATATTGGCCGGCATTTCTTCACGGCCACGGCGATAAACAACAGTGACGTTTTCTGCGCCCAGGCGGATGGCGGTGCGGGCAGCATCCATGGCGGTGTTACCGCCGCCCACCACAACCACATTCCGGCCAATATCCGGCGGGTTGCCTTCTGCCACAGCACGCAGAAAACCAATACCGTTTAAGATACCTGGGGTATCTTCATTTTCCAGACCCAGCATCTGCGCCGCTTGACTGCCCAAACCTAAAAAGACGGCATCATATGCTTCTTGTAAAGATTCCAGGGTAAAGTCCCGGCCAAAAACCTGGCCTAAACGCACCTCGGCACATAAATCGGTAATCAGTTTTATTTCCTGATCCAAGGTTGCTTTGGGCAGGCGGTATTCGGGAATGCCGTAACGCAGCATCCCGCCTAGTTCCGGGCCTCTATCATAAATGGTAACAGCATGGCCCATCAGCGCCAGGTAGTAGGCTGCCGTCAAACCGGCGGGACCCCCGCCCACCACGGCCACTGTTTTACCGGTGGGAGGCAAAGGTGTAGGCGCATACTTGTTATAATTCACCAAATCATAGTCACCGGCGTACCGCTTCAAGGCGCAAATATTTACCGGTTCATCTACAATATTGCGACGGCACTCTGCCTCACAAAAGCGCGGGCAAACGCGGCCGCACACGGAAGGAAAAGGCAGCTGTTCCTTAATAAGCGCGGCGGCGGCATCGCGCCGGCCATTGGCGATATGGGCAATAAAGCCTTGAATATCAATATGCGCCGGGCAAGCCAACTGACAAGGGGCAACACAATCGCCACAGTGTTCTGTCATTAACAATTCCAATGCCTTTTTACGCAAGGCACGGATAGTTTCATTATTGGTGGTTACTTTCATGCCTGCTTGCACAATATTGCCACAAGCCGGTACCGGGCCGCGTCTGCCTTCAATTTCCACAAAGCAGAGGCGGCAGGAACCGAACGGTTTCAGCCGTGGATCGTGGCAAAGATGGGGTATATGAATACCGGCAGCCAATGCAGCTTCCAGGAGATTACTGCCTTCTTCTGCCCAAACTTCTTTTTCATCGATCCAAATTTGCACTTTTGGCATTTTAACACCTCTTTACTTACAATCTCGCTGCTTTACTGTACTGCAGTTTCCGGTTTGCCTGATTTTACTTCAATGCTGTCAAACTTGCAACTGTTGACACACAGACCACAGCGAATGCATTTTTCCTGATCTATGACATGCGGCGTTTTCTTGGCTCCGCTAATGGCATTAACAGGACAGTTGCGGCGGCAAAGACCGCAGGCCACACATTTTTCCGGATCGATTTCGTAGTAGATCAATGCTTTACATTGTTTAGCCGGGCAGCGTTTTTCCCGGACATGGGCTAGATATTCGTCACGGAAATACTTGATTGTTGTTAAAACCGGATTAGGTGCCGTTTGCCCTAAACCGCACATAGAACCGGCCTTTACCTGGTGCGCCAACTGTTCTAATAAATCAATATCGCTTTCCGTACCTCTGCCTTCGGTGATGGCCTCTAAAATCTCCAGCATTTTCTTTGTACCGGCACGGCAGAAGGTACATTTACCGCAGGATTCTTCACAGGTAAAGCTTAAGAAAAAGCGTGCCACATCAACCATACAGGTTTCTTCATCCATAATGAGCATACCGCCCGAACCCATAATGGCGCCTATGGCTTGCAGGGAATCATAATCAACGGGGGTATCCCCTAAAGCAGCCGGGATACATCCGCCGGAAGGACCGCCGGTTTGTACCGCCTTAAAGGCTTTGCCGGTGGAAATACCGCCGCCGATATCAAAGACGATTTCATTAATGGTCAACCCCATGGGCACTTCCACCAAACCGCCCCGTTTAACTTTTCCCGCCAGGGCAAAAACTTTAGTGCCTTTACTTTTTTCCGTACCTAAAGCACTGTAAGCTTCCGCACCGCGGGCAATAATACAGGGAATATTGGCCAGTGTTTCCACGTTATTAATACAGGTGGGATGGCCAAAAAGACCTTTTTGGGCCGGGTAGGGCGGCCGGAAACGCGGCATCCCTCTTTTACCTTCAATGGACATTAAAAGGGCAGTTTCCTCACCGCACACAAAGGCACCGGCACCTTCACGAATTTGAATGCTAAAATTGAAGCCGGAACCTAAAATATTTTCCCCTAAAAATCCATGGGCGGTGGCATCGGCAATGGCCTTTTTTAAGTTGCGGATAGCCAGCGGATATTCGGCCCGGCAATAAATATAACCTTCCGTTGCTCCGATGGCGTATCCGGCAATAATCATGCCCTCTAAAACCCCATGGGGGTTACTTTCCAGAATACTGCGGTCCATAAAAGCGCCGGGATCTCCTTCGTCGGCGTTGCAGACCACATATTTTTGCTCACCTTCGGCTTCCCGTGTCAGCTTCCACTTCATATAGGTGGGGAAACCGGCACCGCCGCGGCCGCGCAGGCCGGAAGCTTCAATTTCGGCAATAACTTCTTCCGGTGTCATGGTACCGATGGCTTTTTTGGTAGCCTCATAACCGCCCACTTCCAGGTAGCTTTCAATGCTTTCTGGATTTATGCGACCTAAATGTGCCAACAGCATGCGGTGCTGTTTTTCCATAAAGGGAGCATGCTCAGTTTTCTCTTCATCCGCCAGGACTAAAAGCTCTTTGACGGGCTTGTTGTTGACAATATGCTCTTGTACGAT
This sequence comes from Bacillota bacterium, assembly GCA_012521405.1. Classification (GTDB taxonomy): domain Bacteria; phylum Bacillota; class Dethiobacteria; order Dethiobacterales; family Dethiobacteraceae; genus JAAYSO01. Next base: position 42,629 of record JAAYMK010000032.1, on the reverse strand, counting down.
GGTTTCTGCTTCTTTGGGACCCACATTGCCGTAGAGATAACTTTTTCCGTCGGCGGTAATTACCTCCACCAGCGGTTCCTTGTAACACATACCCATACAGCCGGTTTTAACGGGCGTTATTCCCTGCTCCTGTAATAAGGGCAGAATGGCTTCATACGTTTTATTGGCACCGGCGGCAATGCCGCAGGTACCCATGCCTACTCTTACTTTATACGGCTGGTTTCCCATTCCGGCTCTCCCCCTTGCTACCACTGTTTTCTTTCTGGTCCGCTTCACGCAGGGACTGAATCAGTGCCTGGGCTTTGTCCGGTGTCACACGCCCGTGTGTTTCATCGTTAACGTTGACCACGGGAGCCAAACTGCAACAACCTAAACAGGCCACTTTTTCCAGGCTAAACAATCCGTCTGCACTGGTTTCTCCCGGCTTGGCGCCGGCGGCAAACTGAATTGTTTCCGTTACTTTTTCTGCACCGGCCAGGTGGCAGGCAGTGCCGTGGCAGACACTAATTATGTTTTTGCCCATGGGCTGTAAGCGAAATTGGGCATAAAAAGTCACAATACTGTACAATTCACTTTCCGGAATTCCGGTAAGATCAGAGATGCGAGTTAATGCTTCCGGAGCAACAAAACCAAAAGTATTTTGAATTTCCTGAAGGATGGGAATGGTGGCTCCGGCAGTGATATTATGCCGCCGGACAATGGCATCAATGGCAGCCAGAGGATCCTTGACGGCCAAATTTGTTTCTTTTCTCATCCTAAAAACCCCTTTAATCCAGATTGTAGATTCATTAGGCTTGAAGTTTTTGCAGCAGCGCCGTTTTGGACGTACGATGTCTTTCCAGGACGCTGGTTACGCGTAAAATTTCTACCTTGTCCACTCCTTTTAAAGCGGCGATTTTTTCCGCCACAGCTTCCAAGTTGTTTGCCTCAACCATAATCACGAGATCGGCTGCCCCCACAACCGGGTCGGCAAAATCAACTTCAGCGAAATTTTTAATTTCTGCCATTAAATCCTGAAAAAACTCATCTTTGCAGTCATCAGTAACTGCCACTAAAAGATAGGCGCGTAACCCCATACTACATACTCCTTTCCCTTAATTTTACATATACAACTATTTCCATAGGCTTGTGCGAGTATAAAGAAAAATTATTGACACAATGCAAGTATAACATGTATACACAAATCGTGTAAACACCTGATCTTTGGTAAGAATTACGAAGTTTTGCCTTAGAAAACGTAAAAAAAGAGTGACAGCGTCACTCTATGGCTGAAATTTACAATTCTATGGTTAAAACTTCTGTTTTTTCCAAACAGCCCGCCACTAAAGCTTCAATGTCTAGCGCTTTTTCCGCTTCCTCCACCTGCTGCAGGCGGGGACGGGTGGCGGGAAAATCAGGCAGGAAAAGCGTACAACAATCTTCATAGGGTCGGATGGAAATGGGGTAGGTTTCAATTTTTTGGGCAAGAGCTATAATTTCATGTTTATCCATCCCAATTAAAGGACGTAAAACCGGAAGATAAGTCACCCGTTCTATCACATTCATGCTTTCCATGGTCTGACTGGCAACCTGCCCCAGGCTTTCCCCGGTGATGAGAGCTAAAGCACCTCTTTTTTCAGCCAAACGCTGGGCAATGCGGAACATCAGGCGCCGCATTAAAGTCACCATAAGACGTTCCGGTGTTTTCAGGCGGAGTTCTTTTTGGACTTCCGTAAAGTGGACCAAGTGCAGATTGATTTTACCTCCATAATAAGCGAGACGGCGGCAAAGATCAATAACTTTTTCTTTGGCTCGCTCGCTGGTAAAGGGCGGGCTGTGAAAATGCAGCGCCTCCAAAGTGACACCGCGCTTCAGCGCCAAATACCCGGCTACCGGACTGTCAATGCCGCCGGAAAGCAAAAGCATTCCTTTTCCGGCCACGCCCACAGGCAAACCTCCCAGACCAGGTAGGCGCTCAGTGTAAATAAAAGCTTTTTCTTCCCTGATCTCCATATCTAAAACTGCTTCCGGCTCATGCACATCCACCACCAGGCCGGAAAGATTTTTTAAAAGATGTGCTCCCACCTTGGCGCTGACCTCCATGGAGTTCAGGGGGAATTGCTTATTGGCCCTTTTGGTATTTACTTTAAAACGTATACCGGGACGGGCTACCTTGGCAAACTCCTCCAGTGCCGCCGCTTTAATTGCTTCCAGAGATAAGTCTGCCACCGCCACCGGGCTAATGGAAACTATGCCGAAAATCTCCTGCAGGCGCTTTGCCACTGCCGTGGCATCACCTTCCGTCACTTCCACAAAATGACGACCGTGTGTACGGTAAATGCGGCATGGGGCCAGATCCCGCAATGCTTTTTTTATATTTTGAAGCAAAGTTTTTTCAAAAAAAGCACGGTTTTTCCCTTTAAGCGCGATTTCGCCGTAACGTATGAGAAAAAGTGTGGTCATTTTTTCCTCCGTGTCAGCATGCGCAGCGTTTCCACCGCATGGCGCAGTTTTTCTAGTGTATATTCTATTTCCGCTTCCGTGTTGTAGGCGGAAAAACTAAAACGCAAAGTGGCTTCTATTTCCTCAGGTTTGCGCTGCATAGCCAGCAGCACATGGCTCGGATCGGCTCTGTGTGAGTGGCAAGCCGAGCCGGTGGAAACATAGATCCCTGCTTCCGCCAAAGCATGGACTAAAACTTCACCTTTCACGCCGGCAAAGGTGACATTTAAAATATGGGGGGCTCCGTTGGGGGGGCTGTTAATGGTTACTTCCGGAATCTGCCGGCAAATGCCTTCACACAAAAGTTTTTTCAAGCCGGCAATTTTCTCCATTTTGCTTTCCCTTTCCGCCAAGGCAAGGAGGGCGGCACGACCGAAACCGGCAATGGCGGCCACATTTTCTGTGCCGGGACGCAATCCCCTTTCCTGGTCGCCCCCATGCAGAAGGGGGGCCAGTAAAACTCCTTTACGGCAGTAAAGGGCGCCGCAGCCTTTGGGGCCGTGGATTTTATGAGCGGAAAAAGTTACTAAATCCGCCTGCCATCTTTGCGGCTCTACGGCAAGCTTCCCGAAAGATTGCACCGCATCCACATGAAAAAGCGTGTGCGCATTTTTTGCTTTCAGGGCGCGGCCAATTTCCGCCACCGGCATAATGGTGCCCACTTCATTATTAACATGCATGATACTGACCAAAAGGGTGTCGGGACGCAAGTTGGCCACCACATCAGCCACGTCCACCTGACCGTTCCTGTCCACCGGCAAATAAGTAACGGCAAAACCTTCCTCCTCCAGGGCTTTATAGGCATACAGGACCGAGGGGTGTTCCACTTGGGTGGTCATCAGGTGGTTGCCACGGCGTTTTAAGCGGCGGGCAACGCCTTTGATGGCCAGATTATTTGCTTCCGTACCACCGGAAGTGAAAATAATTTCTTCTGCCCTGACGGCGCATGCTTGCGCCAAAATCTGGCGCGTCTTGTCCAAGTGGCGCTCGGCGCGAACCCCCATGGCATGCAACGAGGAAGGGTTGCCAAACTCATGCACCATGATTTCCTGCATCACCTGGGCTACTTCGGGCAGTACAGGAGTTGTGGCACTATGATCTAAATAGACTTGCATGGAAGCCCTCCAGTATATCCTTAAATTCTTTTAGTATTTTATCATAAAATTCTCCCCAATATTGAGGGATTTTTGCTTTTTTCCTGCACAAGCGAAGAACAGGCCGGTTGGATACTATCTTCCTTGGGCCTGTTCTCCTTTTAAATTTTTTCCGGCTCCGCAAAATGTTGACCGAAAGTTTCCACAGTGATCTTTTTTATCCGCTGCTCCTTTAAGGGGCGATCAAATGCATCTGTTTCCGTTTCAGCAATTTTATCCACCACATCCATGCCGTCTAAGACTTTGCCAAAGGCGGCGTAGCTCCCGTCTAAATGCGGGGCGTCGGCATGCATAATAAAAAACTGTGATCCGGCCGAATCGGGATGTTGGGCTCGTGCCATGGAGAGAACGCCGCGTTCATGTTGCAAGGGATTGGGAAAGCCATTGGCGGTAAATTCCCCTTTAATGGTATAGCCGGGCCCGCCCATGCCTGTGCCCTCGGGGCAGCCCCCTTGAATCATAAACTGGGCAATGACACGATGAAAAATCAGGCCATCATAAAAACCTTTCTGCACTAAAGAGATAAAATTGCGCACTGTATTGGGAGCAATTTGCGGATATAATTCTGCCGTAATTTTCTCGCCATTTTCCATTTCAATGGTTATCTTTGGGTTTTTCATCAGCATCATCCTTTCTTTAAGCCCCTATAGTATGCACCAAAATTATTCCGGTCACACTTAAGGATTTTATTTTTGCCATTTTAAGAAAACAGGGACTCCCCCAGGGAGTCCCCGGTAAAGGCCAAAATTTATTTGTACCTGGGAATTTCAAAGCGCAGCACATAGGTGGTAAGTTGATCGTAAAGGGTTTTAATCTTTACCACTTGTTTATAAGCCCAGCCAATATCGGTGGCATACTGGTGTTCACCGGGATACGCCGGGTTCCAGCGCATTTTATACAATGTGTTTTGGTGATAAAGGGGATGGTTGATATATTGCTCGGAAATAAACTTGGCGCCGCCGAAAATGGCTTCCTCAGGCGTAAACCAGCCTTCCTGATAAGCACGTTCTGCACCTTTTAAAATGGGATCGGCATCTATGGCTCCTATACCGAACATATTATAAACTACTGTACCGTTATATTCCACCCCATTGGCTAAAAGGCTCCTTCCCTCTCCGCTTTCATGTAAAGCTAAAGCCACTAAAAAGACTTCATTGAGATTGTAGCGCCTGGCTGCAGCCACAAAGACATCGGCCATCCCTTCCAGGATACCTTTACCCTGCAGAATTTTTTCATTAATTTCCGCCGGGTTAACATTGGTGGATTCAGACAAGACAAGAAATTGGAAAATGCCTTCACCCTTGCGCGCAGTTAAAGTTAGTAAATCCTCCCGCACCCAACCGGCGCGATAATCCGTTAACAGGCGGTACCAAGTGTAACCGGAACTGTCTTCTGCCTGATCAATAATGAAGTAAGGGCCGCTTCCTGTTTCCAAAAGCGTCACAAGATCATAGGTAAGTCCCGGGCCGGAGCGCATCCTGGCCGGTCCGGCTTTAATGATGGCTGCGGGTCGCATTTCCTCCATAAAATTATCTGCATTGAGATAATACGCCACCAAATTCCTGTCCGCCGTCTGCCAGCCGCCGCCTAAAAGGTCTGTCTGCGGATTGCAGTTCATTTGCCTCGTCACCACTTCATTAAAGGTTATAGGATAATCCACATACTGGATAATTCTCGTTGATTCCAGGCTGTTTAAAGCATTATGAAAAGCGTTCTGGAAAACATGGACCGTACTGTAGGGGCGACCGGCAAATAAGATTTCTAACACAGTATCCTGGACAGCAGGTTGCAGCCGGTTAAAACGCGTCAAATCCAGCTCCAACACTAAAGCATGGGCAGAAAAAATTGTCCGCAAAGATTCCGGGGTGACCGCCTGGTTGACGGCCTGCAATGCTTTATTTTGTGCATTAAGGGCGTTTGTTACCGCCGTTTCAAAAACAGTTTTTACTTGTGCAATGTCGGGATAGCCTCCGGCAGGGCGCTTTCTGAGCACCTGATCGGCCACTTGTACCTTGCCAAATGTATTGAGCCGGTGATAATCATCAAGCTGCAAACGCAAAGCTTCTGCGTGTGCCACCAGGGCATCCTGCATTGCTTTATTCTCAGTGATTTCATTAATTAAACTTAAAACGGACCGGTCCCTTTCCATAGCGGCAGTAAAAGCCTCCTGCAGGGCAAAAGCGGTGGCATAGGGACGACCCTTTACCAAATCAGCCAACACAAGTTCCTGTTCTTGCGGCTGTAATTCTAAAAAAGCAGTCAATTTTAAATCCAAGACACTGGCATTTTTTTGCAGTGCTTGCCGCATTTGTGCCGTAGTTTTTGCCTCGTTAACGGCTTTTAATGCTTCATTTTGTGCGGAAACTGCATGATTAAAAGCGCTTTTCAGCTCTTGTTTGAGGGCATTAAGGCTTGTATAACCTCCTTGGGGACGTTTTTGCAAAACTTTTTCCCCCACTTGTTTTTGCTGGGAAAGTGTTAAATTTTGAAAAGCAGTCAAATTCAATTCCAGCTCTGCTGCATGTTGGACCAGGGTAGCAACCATCGCCTCAGCGTCTTTGACGGCATTAATTTTTTGCAGCAAAGTATTGTCTGCAGGTAAATCCCAGTCCGTAAACACCAGGCTGCCGTTTTTTTCACTGACTTTTTTCGTGCCGGCAACAGGCGTATAGCGCTTGGCTTCTTTTGTTTCTATATACTGTAAAAGGTCGAATGCTTGGCCTTTGACAATGGAGCTGGTGTAGCTTGCCAAAACATCAGCATAATCAATGTAGCCGCTTTTTGCGGAACTGACGGCCACCACGCTTTTTTGCGCAAAATCTTCATAGAGGGGAGCTTTTTGCTGTAAAATTTTTTGCGTATAGGAGCGCAGGACCTCTGCATAGTCGTAGACAAAATATTCTCCCTTGGCATTTTTAGCAATGACACTTTCAATGGCGGCAAAGGCAGTACCGGATAAGCACAGGAAAACAAGCAGTGTAAAAACAATGATGCGAAGACTGGCAGGTTTTTGCATTTTCTTCCCCCCTCGCCGCACTACTCTTTTTTCTTTACCGCGCTGACGGCTGTGCCTTCTTTGACTTCACCGCTGAAAACTTTTTCTGCGGGCAGATAGTTAAGTTTTGTGCCGTCAGCCATGATGACGTCGTAATTTTGCGGTTCCGAGGTATTTAGTTTCACCACTACCAGTTCCCTGCCCACCAAGGTCGGTTCCCGGGCAATGACTGTATAAGTAGGAGTGGCAGGGGTTCCGGGGGTACCGTTATCGGCAGCTTTGCCTTTGACGGTTACTTTAAAAGTAACGCCGCCTTTGAGATAACCTGCTTTTTCCGCCGTCACATTAATGGTGGCTGTCCCCGCTTCTTTGGCAGTGACGGTAATGGTGGAGCCGGAAACATTGACGGTGGCCACTTTGGTGTTACTGGAAGTGGCACTAACCTTAGCGTCAGCAGGATTGGTAACTACATTACGCGTGCCGGCTTTACCCTCCTCAAGCGTTAAATCCTTAATTCCCTGCAGGGTAACCTGCGGCTTCTGCGGCGTATTGACAGTAACGGTAAAACTTTGTTGTGCCGTACTGTATCCCTCTTTGGCCGCCGTCACCGTAATGGTGGCCCTGCCGGCCGCCAAGGCACGAATGGTTAGTTTTTTATTTGTCAGGTTCACTGTAGCCACGTCAGGATTGGCGGAGGTAGCAGTAATATGGGCATCGACCGGGTCCACCGTAATGGTTTTCTCTGTAGATTTACCCGGTTCCAGAACCACATTCCCCAATTCCGCCAGGGTGATTTCATGTTTACCGGTAGCGTCCACCACACCGCCCTTAACGATAATGGACATATTTTCGCCAAATTCATACTCTTTTGCTTCCATCTCTAAAACGGAACCATTGGCCAATACCACCACACGCCCAATGGTACCGCTGCCTTTTACATGCACGGCACTGACCAGATCCAGTACCTCTATTTCTGTCTGTTCACCCAAGGTCAAAACGGAACCGTCAGCTTGCGATTCCATATAAACTTTGCCGATCTGACCGGAACGGAAGTTAACGGCACCTTGCAAGTTTTCCACCGTCAGGGTGGGGAAATTACCGGATAAGGTCAAGGTATCATGGGTTGTACTATAAATATGGCCAAAGCCATAAGCCTCACTGCCTGTTTTTTCTTCTAAAAGGCATTCTGTCCGTACCCGGACGCTCCAAAGGGCGGCATTGCCTTCCGCCAGGACAGAAACGGCATTGGCCGGATTATTTACTTCTACATAATTGATTTGCCCGTCCCTGATGGTAACGGTGCTTCCCCCAAGGATATGAAGTTCACCGGTAACGGTAACATTGTTTAACGTTACAGGTGCATTGCCGGCAGAGGGCAGAAGATACAAGTCACCGTCAATTACCAAATTGCGCAGTTCAATGTGGCCGGTGGCCACGGCTGCTTTACCGGTCACGGTGCTTAAACCTTCTGAAGGACCGAAAACTCCGGCTTCATTCCAAAGCTTGTCCCATGCTTCCTCCTCTGCTTCCACCCTGAGAAAAGATGCTGAGAAAAGAAAAATTACCAAAAAACATAAAGACAGAGTCAACAGCACTGCTATGTATCGCTTCATAGAAATACCCCTTTTACCCTGTTTCCAGGCATATTCGACAACTGCCGCCATTTTCCTGCACTGCTGCGGAAATTGCCGGTAGGGCAAGGGGGTAAAAAACTACCGGCGAGATGTTTACCGGTAGTTTTAGAGCAAAAAACCTTGTTTCACTGTCTTAGAGGTTAAGCCATTTTTGCACATATGCAGTGCTGTTTTTCACGGCCGTTTCTGCAAAGGGAGTAGATAAATTGGCCAAAGGTAGTAAGGCGAAAAAGGAAAGACTGCCGCCTGCCCGGCAGAAAGCCAAGTAATCTTGCCAGGCTTGCTGCCGGTCTTTATGCATCCGCTGCCAAAGTGCAAAGACACAGATTTGTGCCAAAACATAATCAATGTAGTAAAAGGGTACTTCAAAAATATGGCCCTGTTGATACCAGTAACCACCTTCTTCATAAAAAGCTATACCATCATAATCGCGGTAAGGCAGGTACTCTTTTTCCAGTTGGCGCCAAAGCTTGCGGTGCTCTTTTGGGGTGAAGTGACTTTGAGCATAGACTTCATGTTGAAAATGATCCACCAGGGCTCCATACGGTAAAAATAAGAAGGCTTCACTTAAATGCTGCCGGCGGTAAAGATCCGCCTGTGCGCCAAAAAAGAGTTCCATCCAGGGCCAGGTGAAAAACTCCATGCCCATGGAGGGAATTTCTGCCGCTTCCATGGTGGGAAATTCATATTCAGGAATTTGGGGGCGGGAGAGCCATAATTGAAAAGCATGACCTGCCTCATGAGTTAGAACGTCCACATCCTGGGCTGTACCGTTAAAATTAGCAAAAATAAAAGGTACTTCATAGGCAGGTATATAGTCACAGTAACCGCCGGGGGCTTTTCCTTTGCGGCTGAAAACGTCCAATAATTGGCGTTCCACCATGTGGGCAAAAAACTCACCTGTTTCCGGGGAAAGCTCTGCATACATGCGCATGCCCTGCTGTAAGATTTCCGTGGGCGAACCTTCCGGAACAGGATTGCCTTCCGGCGAGAAAAGACTTTCGTCATAAAATTTAAAAGTCTCCAGTCCCAAACGGCGTTGTTGCCGGTGGCGGATTTTTTCCGTCAACGGCACGCAGTAAGCTTTAATTTTTTGGCGAAAGGAAGCCACATCCTGGGCGTTATAATCACTGCGACAGCGACGCAGATAACCTAAAGGAATAAAATTGGCAAAGCCTAACCGGCGGGCAATTTCTGTACGCAAATGCACCAGCTGGTAAAAAATTTCCGCAAATTCTTCCTCATGTTGCTGAAAAAATTGCGCCCGGGCTACATAAGCTTCCTGCCGTACCGCCCGATCCGGTAGCTGCTGGTAAAAAGCAAGCTCATTAAGATTGCATTTTTTTCCGGCAAAACTGATTTCCGCACTGCCCAAAAGTTTTTTATAACGGCTGATAAGTTTATTTTCCGCTTGTAAACTGTCAATAACTTGGGAAGAAAAAGTTTGTAAAATCTGCCGTGCCCAAGTAAAGAGCTGTTCTCCTAAATTTTGGGCCAGTTCTTTTGTGAAAGGTGAAGCAACTAAAGCTTGATAATATTCATGAATTAAATGCTCGTAAAGAGGTTCAGTTTCATCAAAAAATTCCTGTTCCTGACTGTAAAATGCAGCGGCCGTATTTTGCGTATAACGGATCCGGGCAAGTTTTGCCTGCGTAAGAAAAACACTGCGCAGCTTATTTATTTGTTGCACGATTTCAAGCTGCATTTGTGCCGTTTTGGCTCCTTTAAAATCTGCCACTAAAGTTTTAAACTCCTGGCTAAAGGCGGAAAAATCGGGACGCCGGTAAGTAAACTCGGAAAAACGCGTGGTCATTTTTTGCTCCTTCCCTTTATAAACCTAAAATCTCGCTGACAACCTGCGGCATTTCTTCCGGGCGGCAAACTTTTTGGTGTAAAACAGGACGTTTTTCCAAGTCGCGGATGGGGGCGGGGATTTTAATCTGCGAAATCTTTTCCATCTCACTAAAGAGGGCAAAATCATCCACGTGAACAAATTTTTCCTCAAGGGCACATAAAACATCTTTAGAAAATTTATAGGGGCTGGCTGTGGCCACCACCACAGCCGGCGTCTTGTCGCCGGTTTGTTTTTGATATTTTTGCAGCACCGAGTAAGCCACAGCGGTATGGGTATCAATCAGGTACCCGGAAGTCTCGAAAACTTCACGGATGGCTGCTTTTGTTTCTGCCTCCGTGGCAAAGCCGGCCGCAAAAATTTTTAACGCCGCCGCCATTTCCGCGGGAATTTCATAGCTGCCCTTATTTTTTAACTCCTCCATCCATGCTCTGACTTGTGCAGCATTATTTTGGGAAGCATGGTAAAGGAGGCGCTCCAAATTGCTGGAGATTAAAATATCCATAGAGGGCGAAATCGTCACAAAAAATTCACGCTTGCGATCATAGATTTGGGTGGTAAAAAAGTCATAAAGCACTTTATTTTTATTGGAAGCACAAATCAGCTTCCCTACCGGCAAGCCCATTTGCTGCGCATAATAAGCAGCCAAAATATTGCCGAAATTGCCTGTGGGTACACAAAAATTAAGCTTTTGCCCTGCTACAATTTCTCCCCGCCGTAAAAGTTCCAGATAAGCCCAGACATAATATACAACCTGGGGAAGGAGTCTCCCGATATTAATGGAATTGGCGGAAGAAAACATGTAGCCCTTATTGTCCAGCTTTTGCCGCATGACAGGATCGGTAAATATGGCTTTCACACCGTTTTGCGCATCGTCAAAATTTCCTTCAATGCCGATAACATATGTATTTTTTCCTTTTTGCGTCACCATTTGTCTTTTTTGTACACGGCTAACACCATGTTCCGGGAAGAAAACAATGATTTTGGTCCCTTCCACATCGGCAAAACCCTCTAAAGCCGCTTTGCCTGTGTCGCCGGAAGTGGCCGTTAAAATGACAATTTCTTTTTTTTGCCCGGTTTTTTGGGCCGCCAGCTTTAAAAGATACGGCAAAAGGGCAAGGGCCATATCTTTAAAGGCCAAGGTGGGACCGTGAAATAGTTCTAAAAAATGAGTTTCATTTTTTGTCTCCAAACGTGCCACTTGCGGGGTGGTAAATTTGGCATCATAGGCCCTTGCCACCGCTTCTTTGATTTCAGCCTCTGTAAAATCTGTAAGATAAAGACTTAAAAGATAAACCGCCAGCTGCCGGTAATCCAAGGCGGCCAGCTCCTCTAAAGTTTTTTCCATCTGCGGGAAGCGCGTAGGCACATATAAACCTCCGTCCGGAGCAATGCCCGTTAAAATTGCTTCTGCCGCCGTCACATAATGACCTTCCTGTCGTGTACTTTTATAATTAATTGCTGACATCTTCTTGCCTCCCTGGCGCTAAAAAAATCTCCATTAAGGTATGACCTTTTTCCACTACAAAGCCCGTTTGGGCAGCAGTTTGCTCATCAAAACTTTGTGGGCCCCCGGCAAGGGGATTGGTGCTGTCATAAATCACAAAGGGCACCGGATCATCTGTATGCGTGCGTAAAGCCAGCGGGGTGGCATGATCTGGCAACACCAGCATTTTATATGCCTGGCCTGCAGCATCCATGGCTTTTTTTATGGGGCCGATAATGCTTTCATCTATATATTCAATGGCTTTAATTTTATTTTCTCTTTCCTGGCGGTGACCGCATTCATCGGGTGCTTCTATATGGATGTAGACAAAATCCAAACCCTTTTGCAACGCGTTGATGGCGGCATCGGCTTTTCCGCGATAATTTGTCTCCAGGTAGCCGGTGGCACCTTCCACGTTGATTACTTCCAAACCGGTACAGACACCAATGCCTTTAATTAAATCTACGGCGGAGATAACGCCGCCGCGCAGCCCGTACTTGGCTGTAAAGGAAGGCAAACTGGGTTTTTTGCCTTCACCCCAAATCCAAATGGAATTGGCCGGCTTCCGCCCCTTTGCCACCCGCTTTTGATTGACAGGGTGGTGCTCTAAAAGGGCGGCACTTTCTTTCATGAGCTTCACCAGTTTTTCCGCCGCCGGCCCCTGGGGTAAATAGGAGGCAATGGGCCGGTCTAAAATATCGTGGGGCGGTGTAGTTTGCCATGTTTGCGGTCCATTTTGCCATACTAAAAGGTGCCTGTAAGCAACGCCGGGATAAAAACGCAGGCCATCATGACCAAACCGGCGGTCAAGCTCGGCAATGAGGGGACGTGCTTCTTCCGTGGAAATTTCATCGGCACTGTTATCAAGCATAATGCGTTCCTCATAAGCGCCGTCGCCAGAAAGGGTAACCAAATTACAGCGAAAAGTCATATCGTCAGACTGCAGCTCTATTCCCATACTGGCAGCTTCCAAGGGAGAACGGCCGGTATAGCATGTCTTTGGATCATATCCTAAAACTGATAAATTGGCTGTATCGCTTCCGGGTTGCATACCCTCAGGTACAGTCCGCACTAAACCTAAAACACCTTGACGCGTCAGTGCATCCAGGTGAGGTTTTTTTGCCACCTGTAGAGGTGTTTTCCCCTCCAACTCCGTCACCGGATAATCTGCCATTCCGTCTCCTAAGACAACGATATACTTCATTTTTCCCTCTCCCATACTATGATATTTAGCGCAAAGCATAATGGGCAGCATTCTCCCCTGCTAAAAGCGAGCTGACGATGGTTTCCGTGAAAAAAAGCTGGCAGATGGCGGCTCTGCCGTGCAGTCCCCCTGTTAGTTCACCGCAGGCATACAAGCCTGTAATGGGTTCCACTGCAGCCATAACCTGATAATTTTCATTTACGGCAAGCCCCCCTGGTGTAAGAGCCACGAGCCCCACGGAAAGTAATTGGTAGGGAGGCGGCAGTTCTGCCAGTTGCTCCTTCAATACGGAAGGACTTGTCTTTAAAGCAAAAGCTAAAAATTCCTGATCTTTCACCACTGTGGGTTTGAAGGGAACTAAAGCAGGTTGCTCTCCGGTAAAGACCAAAAATGCTTTACCTCCGTTTTGCTGTAAAAGATCAGTGAAACTTTCACCTTCCTGCAGCTCCAAACGACGGCCGTCTGCGGCAAAAATATATGCTTCAGCCACTAAAGACTGGGGAAGGGTAAAAAGTTTACCTGTACCCACCGCCAGGACTTCCAGATGTACCAGATCTAAAGCAACCGTCCTGGCGCCAATTTCTTGGGCCAACTGCAGCCCTCTTCCCAGATGTCCCGCCTCCGGCCGTTTCATGACGCCTTCAATGCCGGAATATTTCCGTAAAAGTTCCAGATTGGAACCAAAACCTCCGTCTGCCAAAATTACCGCCCGGGAATAAATTTTTTCTTCATGCCCGTCGGGCCCTATTGCCACCAAACCGACAACCTGGCCCTTTTCTGTCAGTAAACTTTGGGGCTGCATGTTAGCTTTTTCAATTAAATCCCGGGTTTCCAGCTTTTCAGCCAAGCGTAAGGCAATTTCTTTGACAGCATCTTCCTCTCCCCAGTGTAGCCCGGGATTATCGGGATCGAGCTGTATAAACTGCTGACCGGTTAGGGTAGTTAAGGAGCGCAAACTTTCTGCCGAAGCCAGGCTCAGGGCTAAAATTTGCGGGTAAGAACCAAAAAATTCTCCCTGGCGATAAATTTCATTGGCCATGGTTTCAGGAAGATATTCAATACCGGCAATGCGCTGATAACTGGAATCTGCAGCCCAGAAAACCGGAAGATAGACACTGGAAGTGTCTGCTTCCGGTTCACTCATTTGCAGATAAAGCACAAGCGCTCCTTTGTCGGCAGCGGTAATGGCCGCCAAATCAGCGGCCAAACCTTGACCTACCACAATAACATCATAACTTTTCGGTTGAGGCGGAAAAGTGGGCGTGTGCTCAACAAAAGCATAGTGCATGAGCAGCACCATGACAATGATGCCAAAGAAAAAAGTTTGTACAGCAAGGCGTGCCACTTGTCTTTTCTTTCTCCTTTTCCCCATGATCTTCGCCTACTTTTCCTCTTCTTCCGCAATTACACGTGCCACACTGACTACCCGGTCACCCTCATCTAAACGAATAAGTGTTACCCCTTGTGTATGGCGCCCTTGAAGGGAAATATCGTTAACATCCTGGCGAATCATAATTCCTCCGGCAGTAATAATCATCAATTCATCTTCCGGTTGCACCATCTTTGCCGCCACTAGGGGTCCGTTTTTTGCCATGACTTTTATGGTATAAATACCTTTGCCGCCCCGTTTCTGTAAGCGGTATTCCGAGAAGGGCGTACGTTTACCGTACCCGTTTTCCGTTACCACCAAAAGTTCCCCTTCATCTTCTTTATCTGCCGGTATTACTTCCATGGCAATGACTTCATCCTTTGCATTTAAATCAATGCCGCGTACCCCTTGTGCCGTTCTGCCCATGGGACGTACGTCTTCTTCTGCAAAACGAATGGAGAATCCACCGGCGGTAACCATTGCTACCTGATAATTCCCGTCTGTGAGGCGGACAGAAATAAGTTCATCATTTTCACGCAGAGAAATGGCAATAATGCCGCTTTTACGGGCATTAACAAAATCATCCAGGGGCGTTTTTTTAATGAGACCTTCTTTAGTGGCAAAAACCATGTACTGTCCCGAAGTAAACTCGCGTACAGGGATCACCGTGGTCACAGTTTCACCCGGTTCCACATCCAGTAAATTCACAATGGCCGTTCCCCTTGCCTGGCGGCCGGCCTCGGGGATTTCATAAACTTTTTTCCGGTACATTTTCCCGCGATTAGTAAAACAGCATAAATAAGCATGTGTAGAGGCCACAAAGACATGCTCCACAAAATCATCATCTTTGGGCTGCATGGCGGTGACGCCGCGTCCTCCCCGCCGCTGTGTACGGTAGGTATCAACAGGTTGCCGTTTGATATAGCCTTTATGGGTCAAAGTAATTACTACGTCTTCTTCGGCAATTAAATCTTCCACCAAAAGGTCATCTTCCTGGGCAACTATTTTCGTTCTCCGTTCATCGCCGTATTTATCCCGGACTACGCTAATTTCTTCTTTAATAATTTGATAAATTAATCTCTCGTTTGCCAGCACTTCACGCAAATAAGCAATTTTTTTAATGAGTTCTAAATATTCTTCTTCCAGTTTTTCTCTTTCCAAACCGGTTAATTTTTGCAAACGCATATCTAAAATGGCTTGTGCTTGTACTTCCGTGAGGGAAAACTTTTCCATCAAGCCTGTCCGGGCTTCCTCGGTGGTACGTGAAGAACGGATCAGTTTAATAATGGCATCTAAATTCTTCAGCGCAATGCGCAGGCCTTCCAGGATATGGGCCCTGTTTTCCGCTTTTTCCAGATCATAACGGGTACGCCTAGTAATAACTTCCTTTTGGTGAGCAAGATAATGCGTTAAAAGCTGACGCAGATTTAAAATTTTCGGTTGATCATCCACCAGCGCCAGCATAATAATGCCAAAGGTTTGCTGTAGCTGGCTGAATTTATATAACTGGTTAAGCACAATTTGCGGGTTGGTGTTTTTCTTTAATTCAATAATCATGCGCATGCCATTGCGGTCCGACTCATCACGCAAATCGGCAATGCCTTCAATTCTTTTATCTCTGACTAGTTCAGCAATTCTTTCCAGGGTTTTGGCTTTATTCACCTGGTAGGGAAGTTCTGTGATGACAATTTGTGTTTTATCGTTTTTTAGATGTTCTATCTGTGCCTGCGCCCTGATCTTAATAATGCCCCGCCCCGTCCGGTAAGCAGTACGAATTCCTTCCCGGCCTAAAATGATGCCGCCGGTGGGAAAATCGGGACCGGGGATGCGTTTAAAAAGTTCTGTATCCTCGCAGTCAGGATGATCAATGAGATAAATAAGCGCGTCAATGACTTCACGTAAATTATGGGGAGGTATATTGGTTGCCATGCCCACAGCAATGCCGGCAGAACCGTTCACCAGCAAGTTGGGAAAACGTGCCGGCAGTACTACCGGTTCCTGCAGTGTTTCATCAAAATTAGGCCGGAAATCAATCGTGTTTTTTTGGATATCGGCCAGCATTTCCACTGCAATTTTGGCCAAACGTACTTCCGTATAACGCATGGCTGCCGCCGGATCTCCGTCAATGGAACCAAAATTACCGTGGCCGTCAACAAGTTTGTAGCGGATGGAAAAATCTTGTGCCAGGCGTACCATGGCATCATAAACGGCGGCATCGCCGTGAGGATGATATTTACCTAAAACTTCCCCTACAATCCGGGCAGATTTTTTATAAGGTCGATCGGGCCACATGCCCAATTCATACATGGAATAAAGAATGCGACGATGTACAGGCTTTAAACCGTCACGGACATCAGGAAGAGCCCGACTGACAATCACACTCATGGCATAATCCAGAAATGAACTTTTTACTTCTTCTTCAATGGGTTGCGGTAAAATTTTGCCTTGAGAAAAATCCATCATCTCTTTTCACCTCCCTAGATGTCCAAGTTCCGGACTTGACGCGCATAACGTTCAATAAAACGACGCCGCGGCTCCACTTTATCGCCCATTAAAACCGTAAACATTTCATCGGCAACCAGAGCATCTTCCAGGGTAACTTGCAGGATAGTTCTTTTTTCCGGATCCATGGTAGTTTCCCATAACTGTTCCGGGTTCATTTCCCCCAAACCTTTATAGCGCTGCACAGTGACACCGTCCCTGCCATGCTCCTGGAAGAAACTTTCCAGTTGTTCATCGCTGTAAAGATAGTGTTCCCGCTTATTTTTCACCACTTTGTATAGTGGCGGCTGGGCAATATAAATATAGCCGGCATCTATGAGCGGCCGCATATACCGGAAAAAGAAAGTTAAAAGCAGTGTCCGAATATGGGCACCGTCCACATCAGCGTCAGTCATAATAATTATTTTATGGTAACGAGCTTTTTCTACGTCCAAATCACCGGCAACACCCGTCCCGATGGCGGTAACAATGGTACGAATTTCTTCATTGGCTAAAATCTTGTCCAAACGGGCTTTTTCCACGTTCAAAATTTTTCCGCGCAAAGGCAAAATGGCCTGGAAACGCCTGTCCCTGCCCTGTTTGGCTGAACCGCCGGCCGAATCTCCTTCCACCAGGTATAGTTCACATAAGGCCGGATCGCGGCTGGTACAATCGGCCAGTTTTCCCGGCAAGGAGGCGGAATCCAGAGAATTTTTGCGGCGGGCCAGTTCCCGGGCTTTACGGGCGGCCTCCCGGGCGCGGGCGGCACTGATGGCTTTTTCCACCAATCTTTTCGCCACAGAAGGGTTTTCTTCAAAATAAATACCTAATTTTTCAAAGACAAAAGAGTCCACCAGGCCTCTAATCTCCGTATTGCCCAATTTTGTTTTTGTCTGACCCTCAAATTGAGGTTCTAACATTTTCACACTGATAACCGCCGCCAGACCTTCACGCACATCTTCCCCGCTAATATTTTCATCGTTTTCTTTTAATAGATTTTTTTTGCGGGCATAATCGTTAAAAACGCGCGTTAATGCCATTTTAAAACCTGCTTCATGCGTTCCGCCTTCATGGGTACGTATATTATTGGCAAAAGAAAGAATAAGCTCATTATAGCCGGTATTGTACTGTAAAGCGATTTCAATCTGGCTGCCGTCCTGCTCAGCTTGTTCCAGAAAGATTACTTTTTTGTGTAAAGGTTCTTTATTTTTATTGAGATATTCCACAAAAGATTTAATGCCACCGTCGTATTTATAGACTTCCTTCACAGGTTCTTTTTGGCGCCGGTCCTCAAAAGTAATACGAATACCACGATTGAGGAAAGCCAATTCCCGCAGACGTTGGGATAAGATTTCAAACTGAAAATCAAGGGTTTCAAAAATTGTACTGTCGGGTTTAAAGGTAACTTTAGTTCCGCTTTTACGTCTTTTACCTACTACTTTCAGGTCAGTGACGGCTACGCCCCGCTCAAAACGCATAAAATATATTTTGCCGTCGCGGCTTATTTCCACTTCCAGCCATTCCGAAAGGGCATTGACCACGGAAACGCCAACACCGTGTAAGCCGCCGGAAACCTTGTAACCTTTGCCGCCAAACTTGCCGCCGGCATGGAGCATGGTTAAAACCACTTCCACTGTAGGTTTTTTTACTTGTGGATGCTCACCTACAGGAATACCGCGGCCGTCGTCAATGACGGTGACAATATTGCCTTCATGCAGGATGACATGAATATTTTCACAGAAACCGGCCAGAGCCTCATCTATACTATTGTCAACTACTTCATAGACCAGATGGTGCAAGCCGCGCGGCCCGGTTGAGCCAATATACATTCCCGGACGCTTGCGGACGGCTTCCAGTCCTTCAAGCACCTGAATCTGGCTTTCATCATAAGACTGATTTTTCAGATCCTCTGCCAAAACTAGACCTCCCGTTCCACCAAACTTTAAGGGTGCTAATCTATTTGCACCAAAAATCTTTTGCAAAACGTTTTTTCAGTGTGGCCGGAGCAATGGGTGAGTAAAACACCCCATTGTCGGTGACAATAAAAGACTTAATTTCCTCGGGATTGTCCACCGGCGAACCTACTGTTTGTAAAAACTCTTTATTACATTGTTTTTCTTTTAGTTTAAAATCAAAAATGCCGATAATATCGGCTGCTGCAATTAATTCAGAGCCGCCAATATGCAAAAACATGAAATTCCCCCCAATATTAATATTTTATCCAAGTTATTCCGTTTTACAGCGTAAACAATAAATTTGTTCCGCAGTTTTAACCATGGGTAAACCGCATTTTTTACAAGCGGGACTGCCTTGTTTAAAAAACCATTTTTGCAGTTTTTTCTGAGACATAAAAAATTTTTTTATGCTGTGGGCCAATTCAGGGGGAAGAGCTGTCTCTTTGAGACCTTCCTCAATTTGTGCCACTTCTTCCTCCGTCAAAGTTTCCTTGCGCCAGGAATCCTGTTTTTCCCGTTGCGGTTTTTCCCCCGTGGCAGTTTCTAAACTGCCAACTTGAAAGCGAATATCTTTGAGGATTTTTGTTTTCTGCCTGCGGTTTAACTTCTGGAGAATTTGTCTTTTTTGCAGCACTAGATGTTGCGCCCAGATTGAATCGGAAACGCGTACCAATAAAACGCCCTGCTTTACCGAAACTGCTTTAGTTTTCTGGGCAATATATTCTCCCACCACTTCCGGCCAGCTGTCGATGATAAATTGCGCCGTAATTTTATGCGCAGCAGGTAATTCCTTTAAAGTTTTTGGCAAAATTTCACTAATGGGGAGCATAAAGCTTCACCTCACCACGGTGAATGGAAAAAAATTTTCCTGCCGGCAAAAATGCGGTTAAATTTTCTGCCGCCGTACCGGTGAGAAAAGTCTGTACCCGCCCGTCAATGGCTTCCACCAGACTTTTACGGCGCAGGCTATCCAGTTCGGAAAAGACATCATCAAGTAAAAGTAGCGGATATTCTCCGCTTTCCCCTTTCAGAAACTCCATTTCCGCCAGTTTAAGTGCCAAAACCGCCGTTCGTTGTTGACCTTGAGAGGCATATAAACGGGCATTAACCCCATTTATACACGGCAAAATTTCGTCACGATGCGGACCTACCAGGGTTTGTTTTGTTTTTGTTTCTTGTTTGCTTTTTTCCTGCATCCCGGCCAATAATGCCGCCTCAATCTCTTTTTCCTCATTTTTTTCCGGCAAAAAAACGGCGCTGTGATAAGTTAGTTCCAAAGTTTCTTCCCCTTGGGTTAGGCGGCGGTGTGCAAGTCTTGCTAACAGGTTAAGGCGCCGTAAAACAAATAACCGTCTGGTGATAATTTTTGCGCCCTGGCGGGCCAATTGTTCATTCCAGCTTGCCAGTTCAGGGGAGGCAAAAATTTTCTCGCCGTAAGTACGTAAAAGTTGATTTTTTTGCCGTAAAATCTGTGAATAACGCTGCAGTTCAGCTTCAAAAACAGGCGAAACTTTACTGATCAATTCGTCGAGAAAATTTCTTCTTTGCTGGGGAGCTCCTTTGATAATGGCTAAATCTTCCGGCGTAAAAAGTACAGTGAGCAATCGTCCCAGATAATGTGCTCTTTTGACGGGTTTGCCGGCGGAAAAATATGTTTTTTTTGCAGGCTCCCGTGAGAGCAAAAGTTGCAATTTTTCTGTACTTTCCCCGCGCGCAATTAAAGCACTAACTTGACAAGCCTTTGCCTCCCAGCGAATTAATTCCGTTTCTCTTTTTGTCCGAAAGGAGCGCCCCGAGGCGACAAAAACTATGGCTTCCAAGAGATTTGTTTTACCCTGGGCATTAGCTCCAAAAAAAACATTTAGATTGCGATCTAAAGTAAGTGTTAATATTTTGTAATTGCGAAAATGATGCAGGGCTAATTTTTCCATATGCAAGACAAATACCACTTCCCTGTCCTACAGCTTAATGGGTAAGACCAAGTACAGATAGTCGGTGTCTAAGGAATCTTTTAAAATACAAGGTTTGTTGGGACCGGTGATTTGCAAAAAACATTGATGACCTTCAGTAATTCTTAACATGTCCAACAGAAAGCGTGCATTCAGTGCGATTTCCACACCTTCACCCTCCAGTTCCAGGGGAATGCTTTCCTGAATTTTCCCTAATTTGGAGGAAGCACGGACAACCATACTGCCGGACCCAATTGATAAATGGACAATATTGTTATCTTCTGCCGATAAAAGTGCCGCCCTCTCAATGGTATGCAAAAAATTTTCTGTCTCCAGGGTTGCTTCACCGCAAAATTCCTGGGGGATGACTCTTTCCACATTGGGGAAATTTTCATCCAGCAGGCGGGTGGAAAAGTTAATTGCTTCATACTGCAGGAAAAGCTGGTTGCCAATGACGGCAGCTTGAACTATAGTTTCATCGTCAGTAAGAATACGCAAAACTTCCTGCAGGCTTTTTGCCGGCACTAAAAATTCTCCTGCAGTACTCATTTCTTCCAACTGGCAGTAAGTGGCCGCTAAACGGAAAGTATCTGAAGCCACCAGCCGCAGGGAATTATCCTGGAGAGTAAAGAGCACACCGGTAAAGGCCGGTTTAGATTCATCGGTGGAAACAGCAAATAGAGTTTGCCGCAAAGCCCGGCGCAGATCTGCTGTTTTCACGGAAAAAGAAAGTTTTGCTTGCTCAGGTAAAAAGGCGGGCAATTCCGGGTAGTCTGCAGCATTCAAACCGTAAACTTGAAATTCAGCTTGTCCGCTGAGGATGGTGGTTAAAAAATTTTCCGGATTAACAGAGATACTAACGGAATCACCCGGTAGACGTCGGACAATTTCCATGATTTTTCCCGGAAGTACAACTTGTCCTTTTTTCTGGGAATTGACGTTTATTTGTGTGCGGATCCCCATTTCCAGGTTGGTGGCCGTCAGGGAAAGAGTTTGCCCGTCACTGGAAAATAATACACCTTCAACGGCACTGACAGTACTTCTGAGGGGCAAGGCTCTTGTGACGATTTGTAATTGTTGGGCTAAAGTTTTTTGTGGAAGGGTTAATTGCACTCATTTCACCCCTTATTTTTGTCATCTTTTATACTAACATTACGTATATATATAAACTCAGTCTTTTTAGTATTAATGCTTGTGGACAATGTGGAAACTTAAGTTGGATAAGTATCATGCCGGGTGTTAGACATGTGGATTTACCTGTGGATATGTTTTTTTTTCATCCACAATTTACACAAATCCACAAAGTTAGATTTTTTATACCCAAATTACCAAAAGTATCTACACAAAGTTATCCACAGGTTGCTAACATTTGTTAATTTTTTCAATCAACTGTTCGATGATGCTGCGCAATTGGGCGTCTTTTTTCTGATCATCCGTAATTTTTTTATGGGCATGCATCACTGTTGTATGGTCGCGTCCGCCGAATTCCTCACCTATTTTCGGTAAAGAAGCGTCTGTTAGTTCGCGAGATAAATACATGGCAATTTGACGCGGAAAAGCAACATTTCGCGTGCGTTTTTTTGCTTTTAATTCTTCCACTTTCAAAGCAAAATGTTCGGCCACAACTTTTTGAATGGTGGGAATGGTGATGACTTTAGGTTTATCCTTATTGGGGAGAATTCCCTTTAAAGCCTCCTGGGCCAACTCTACATCAATATCTCTTGATTTTAATGAAGCATAGGCAATGACACGAATAAAGGCGCCTTCCAGTTCGCGAATATTGGTATCGATATTATTGGCCAGGTATAAGATCACATCATTGTCAATGTTTAATCTTTCCGAGCTGGCTTTCTTTTGCAAGATGGCAATTCTTGTTTCCAAATCGGGCGGTTGAATATCAGTAATAAGACCCCATTCGAAACGTGAACGCAGGCGATCTTCCAGGGTGGGAATTTCTTTGGGCGGCCTGTCACTGGAGATAATAATCTGTTTGTTGCTTTCATGGAGAGCGTTAAAGGTATGGAAAAATTCTTCCTGGGTTTGTTCTTTACCGGCTAAAAACTGAATATCGTCAATGAGGAGGACGTCTATGGTACGGTATTTATTGCGAAACTCCACAGTTTTGTTGTCGCGAATGGCACTAATGAATTCATTGGTGAATTTTTCCGAGGAAATATAAAGCACGCGGTAGGAAGGTATGTTATTAATCACATAATGGCCAATGGCGTGCATAAGATGGGTTTTCCCTAAACCGACACCGCCGTAGATAAACAGGGGGTTATAAGCACGGGCCGGTGCTTCGGCCACAGCCAAGGCGGCAGCATGGGCAAAGCGGTTACTGTTGCCAATAACAAAAGTATCAAAGGTATATTTGGGATTAAGCCAGGAAGATGATGGTACGGGAGGATGTTCGGGGAGTCTCTGTGGCAAGGGAACTTCTTCTTCCGGAAAATTCTCCTCTTTTTTTTCCACAATGGCCGGTGTAACAAATTTAACCTGCATTTTATCGTTGTTGGTTACTTCTTTGAGATTATCTGTAATCAAGTCCACATAACGGCCTTGCAGCCAATCCTTTGTAAAATCATTGGGTACACTAATAATAAAAGTATTATCCTGCATGGAAACAGGTTTGGTTGTTTTTAACCAGGTTTCAAAACTGGGTTTACTAACTTTTTTTTCAATTTCATCTAAAGTGGCCTGCCAGACTTCCAGCAGTTGCTGTTCCATTATGTACCTCCCCCGTTAATAGTAGTTATCCACAAGAAGATAAGTGAAAAAATCAATTCTTAGCATACTTATCCACAAAAGAGGGATTTTGTCCACATAACTTGTGGATAAAATATAAAACAGCCTCAAAATAAGGCTTTTTGTACATCTAAGTGGGATAGTTATTCACATTTAGTACAAAAAAATTGTGTATATTGTGGATAAGTTCTGGTAAAAGTATGTTGTTAATGATTGTTAACATTATCTTAACAAAATCTGTCCGCAGCCGCAATAGTGATTGTGGATAAACTTCAGGAATGCAGGAGTGATCAAGGGTTTTGCCCTTAGTTCACCTTGACATTAAAAAGTGAAAAAGTTATAATCTGTGTGATATAGGCTTGGAAGAAATGGGGAGGTGTAACAGACGATGAAAAGAACTTTTCAACCCAAAGTAAGAAGAAGAAAGAAAATGCACGGTTTTCGTAAACGTATGTCGACTACGGCCGGACGGATCATTATTAAAAGAAGGCGGGCAAAAGGAAGAAAGAGACTTTCTGCTTAAATGAAAAGCAAAGAAGATCTGCGTCTAAGAAAAAATTACCAATATCAAACTGTATTTAAATACGGCACCTCCATGGCAACGCGCCGACTAGTACTGTACATGTTTGCCAATCAGGAAAATGTGACACGTGCCGGATTTGTTGTGAGTAAAAAAGTGGGAAATGCCGTGAAGAGGAATCGGGTGAAAAGATTGCTGAAGGAAAGTTATCGGCGGTTGGCCGGTAACATTATGAACGGGTACGACTTGGTATTTGTTGCAAGGCCGACGGCGGCAAACATCCAATTTAGTCAGGCCGTAGAAGAGATGAACCGGCTATTAAAAAAGGCCGGCCTGATTCCGGTTTCTCACAAATCTGCAAAACCTGCACCTCAGGAAGCAGGTGAAAAGGAATGAAACGGCTAATAATTTTTTGTCTGCGTTTTTATCGCCAGTTTATTTCACCTTTAAAGCTGCCTACTTGTCGCTTTATTCCCTCCTGTTCTCAATATGCCATCGAAGCTGTGGAGAAATATGGTGTGATGAAGGGCATGTGGATGTCACTATGTCGCCTCAGCCGTTGCCATCCATTCCATCCCGGGGGGTATGACCCTGTGGAGAAAAATACGAAGGAGGCCCGTTCATGAGTGCAATCATCAATTTGATGAACAGTATTTTACTGGCCATTAACAGTTTTACCCACAACTACGGCCTTACCATTATTGTTTTAACGTTCATCATCAAAATAATTACCTGGCCCTTAATGAGTAAACAATTGGCTTCTGCCAGAGCCATGCAGGAAATGCAGCCGGAGCTAAAAAAAATTCAGGAAAAATATAAAAATGATCAGGCAAAATTAAATCAAGCCACCATGGAATTGTGGCAGAAATATAATGTTAATCCTTTGGCAGGTTGCCTTCCGCTATTAATTCAATTGCCAATTCTTTGGGCCATGTTTCAGGTGTTAAGATCGCCGGAAGGATTGACGGGAAGCACACTTTTTTTAGGTATAGATATGCTGCAAGCGCTCCAGACTGCATATGGTTGGCAGACTTATCCTGGCTATTGGATTTTGGTGTTTTTGTCTGCAGCGACAACTTTTTTATACCAAAAGATAGCCATGACCGACAATTCGCAAAGGGCAATGACTTTTATGATGCCTTTACTTTTGCTGTACTTTAGTATTAAAGTTCAGTCCGGCCTTGTCCTTTATTGGGTTGTAAGTAATTTGCTGAGTTTAGCACAACATTTAATCGTTAACCGGCGGCCAATGAAGGGAGCGGTTAGTGAAGAATGAGAGTACTGGAAACCAGTGGGAAAACTGTAGAAGAAGCGGTAAATAAAGCTTTGGCCGAATTAGACTTGCCCAGAGACCGCGTGGAAGTAGAAGTTCTTGTGGAACCAAGCAGCGGATTGTTTGGTCTTTTTGGTGCAAAACAAGCTAAAGTGCGTGTCACGGAAATTGTCACACCAAAGGAATATATGCATGATTTCTTGCACCAAATTATGAAATTTATGAAGCTGGAAGGAAAGATTGCGGTAGAAGCAGAAAATGACACCATTAGATTGCATGTAACCGGCCAAAAAATGGGTATATTAATCGGTAAGCGGGGACAGACTTTAAATGCTTTACAATACCTACTAAATGTGATTTACCATAAAAAATTTCCCGATCAGGAAGGGCGCCTGATCTTAGATGTGGAAAATTACCGCGCCAAAAGGGAAGAAACATTGCGCACACTGGCAGAAAATTTGGCGAAAAAAGCTATACGGACACGCCGGGAAATAGTTTTGGAGCCAATGACACCGCAGGAAAGAAGAATTATTCATACTGCTTTGCAAGAAAATCGTGCCGTTACTACTTTTAGTGAAGGGACTGAACCTTACAGAAAAGTAGTTATTGCGCCCAAGTAAGCTAGCATACCACCGCCCAAGTGGCGGTTTTTTTATCCGGTAAAAGCTTGCTTGAGCTACTCTTTTTGCTTATTTGCGAGGTGCATGCCATGATTGATGATACAATTGCCGCCATTTCCACACCGCCCGGTGAAGGCGGCATCGGTATTGTCCGCATTAGCGGGCCGGAAGCTTTTGCCATTGGTAAGCAAATTTTTTTATTTAAACGTAAAAGAGAAGAAATAGAAAGCCACCGGCTTTATTACGGACATGTTGTTGATCCTAAAGATAAGACTATTATTGATGAAGCTTTAATTAGCTTTATGCGGGCACCGCATACGTATACAAAAGAAGATGTGGTGGAAGTTAACTGCCACGGCGGCATCATGCCGCTGGCAAAAACTTTGGAAATAATTTTGGCCTGTGGCGCCCGTTTGGCGGAACCGGGTGAATTTACAAAGCGCGCTTTTCTTAACGGCCGCCTCGATTTGGCACAAGCTGAAGCTGTCATTCAAATCATTCGAGCGAAGACTGAGGCAGCCATGCGACTTGGTGTGAACCAGCTGTCAGGAGGACTTTCGCAAAAAGTAAAAGAAATTCGTCAAACTTTACTGTCGCTTTTGGCACATGTGGAAGCTTCCATTGATTTTCCTGAACATCAAGACGTGGAAGAGGTGGCCCGGGAAGAAATCGCCAGCAAAACAAAAGAATGTTTGGCCAAAATCGAAGCATTGCTGGCCACCGCCCACCACGGGAGAATCCTGCGTGAAGGTGTACGTACCGTGATTGTGGGCAAGCCTAATGTGGGAAAAAGCTCGCTTTTAAATGCACTCTTACGCGAGCAGCGGGCCATTGTGACCAATATTCCGGGAACGACGCGCGATGTACTGGAGGAAAGTATAAATCTTGGCGGTATTGCTTTAACGATTGCCGATACGGCCGGAATCCGTAATACGGAAGATGAAGTGGAAAAAATCGGGGTGGAGCGCTCCAAACAAGCTATCCAAAATGCCGATTTGATTCTTTTTGTCATTGATATTTCACAAGCAGTGAGCCGCGAGGAAGAAGAAATCTGGCAAGCAATCGCGGGCAGGCCGTGTATTGTGATTGCCAATAAAATAGATTTACTGCCCGATCCTCAAACAAAGCTTGCGTTTTTGGCCCAAAAATTTCAGCCCAAAAAAATCGTGGCCATGTCACTTCTTTATGCTCAAGGCATTGCCGAGCTGGAAGAAGCCATTAAGGCGGAAATATTTCAGGGCAAAGTGCCGGCTGTGGAGTCGGCCATGGTTACTTCAACACGCCATAAAGATGCTTTACACAAGGCAAGGGAAGCGCTTTTAGATTTGTCTGGAGCCGTGGAAGCCGGTATGGCAGTGGACCTTTTGGCCATAGATCTCCATACCGCCGTGGAAAGTTTGGGTCAGGTTACCGGCGAATCGGTCAGTGCCGATTTAACCAGAGAAATTTTTAGTAACTTCTGTATAGGTAAGTAGAGAACGAGGTGTGCTCCAGTGACATATTTTGCAGGTGAATATGATGTAATTGTAATTGGCGCCGGACATGCCGGCTGCGAAGCAGCTTTAGCAGCGGCCCGTTTAGGCTGCCGCACATTACTTTTAACGATTAACCTTGATGCCGTGGCGCTGATGCCGTGCAACCCGGCGGTGGGCGGTCCGGCTAAAGGTCATTTGGTCCGGGAAATAGATGCTTTAGGCGGAGAAATGGCCAAAAATATTGATAAAACAAGAATTCAAATTCGCATGTTAAATACGGCAAAGGGACCGGCTGTGCGTGCTTTGCGGGCACAGGCGGATAAACAATTATACCAGTGGGAAATGCGTCGTACCCTGGAAAATACGCCTAACTTGCACTTGCAGCAAGCCATGGTGGAGCGGATCTTGGTCCGCGGGGGACGTGTGACGGGAGTAGTGACGCAAACGGGGGCAGAATTTGCAGCGGAAGCAGTAGTTTTAACGTCGGGAACATATTTGTGCGGACGGATTATTATTGGTCAATTGCATTACCGTGGCGGTCCCAACGGGCAATTGGCCAGTACGCAACTTTCTGGTTCTTTAAAGCAACTGGGGCTGGAATTGATGCGTTTTAAGACGGGTACTCCCGCTAGAATACATCGTGATTCCATTGATTTTAGTAAAACAATTATGCAGCCCGGGGATGAAAAAAATTATACTTTCTCCTTTGTGGCCGATGAACTTTCTTTGCCGCAGGAAGAACAAATCCCCTGCTGGTTAACCCACACCACGGAAGAAACTCACCAAATTATTTTAGATAATTTGCACCGCTCTCCGCTTTATTCCGGCATGATAGAAGGGGTAGGGCCGCGGTACTGTCCCTCCATTGAAGATAAAGTGGTGCGTTTCCGCGACCGTCCTTCCCATCAGGTTTTTTTGGAACCGGAAGGTCGTCATACTGCCGAATATTATGTGCAGGGTATGTCCACCAGTTTACCGGAAGATGTGCAGTTGGCCATGCTCAGGACAATTCCGGGACTGGAAAAGGTAAAGATTTTACGCCCCGGATATGCCATTGAATATGACTGTTTGGATCCGCGCCAGTTAAAGCCCACTTTAGAGTTGAAGGCGGTGGATGGTTTATTTAGCGCCGGGCAAATTAACGGTTCTTCCGGTTATGAAGAAGCGGCAGCCCAGGGACTTGTGGCCGGGATTAATGCCGTCCGTAAAATTCGCGGGCAAAAACCGTTAATTCTTGATCGCTCCATGGCTTATATAGGCGTGCTCATTGATGATTTAGTTACCAAAGGCACACCGGAGCCTTACCGGATGATGACAAGCCGGGCTGAATACCGCTTACTTTTACGACAAGATAATGCAGATTTAAGGCTAACACCAATCGGTGCGGAGGTGGGCCTGATCTCTGCGGAAAGGTTTGCCAAATTTACAGCAAAAAAAGCACAGATTGCCGCGGAACGCATGCGTTTGGAAAAAACTCGCATCCCGGCCAGTGACCGGGTAAATGATAAATTGGTAAGTTTAGGCACAAGGCCCCTGGAGAGCCCGGTGACGGCGGCACAACTTTTGAAGCGGCATGAAATAAGTTATCAAGACATTTTGGAGCTTTTAGAGGAAAAAACTAGCCTTTCCCCTGAAGTGGCCGAACAGGTGGAAATCCAAATCAAGTATGAAGGCTATATTGTGAAACAGCAGCAGCAAATTGATAAATTTAAGAAGATGGAGAACAAACTTTTACCGGAAGATTTTCCTTATCAAGAGTTAGAAGGAATCTCCCGTGAAGCGGCGGAAAAACTGGCAAAAATTAAACCGCGTTCAGTGGGTCAAGCAAGTCGTATTTCCGGCGTTTCGCCTGCAGATATTGCTGTTTTGCTGGTTTATTTAGA
The DNA here is from genome assembly GCA_012521405.1 of Bacillota bacterium. Taxonomy (GTDB): domain Bacteria; phylum Bacillota; class Dethiobacteria; order Dethiobacterales; family Dethiobacteraceae; genus JAAYSO01. The sequence continues at coordinate 13,553 of JAAYMK010000032.1, read as the reverse complement.
GCAAAACAAGCGGAGGCAAAGTGATGACTAAAGCTTTCTTTTTCCCGGAAGTAGGTTTACCGGTGAATCTGGAGGCAAAATCACATCAGCTTTTTAGCCGGTATGCTCAACTGCTGCTACAAAGGAATCAAGAAATGAATTTAACGCGCATCACGGATTTAGAGGAAATTGCCGTAAAACATTTTTGGGATTCCCTGGCGCTTTTAAAGAAAATGCCTACCCTGGCCGGGGCGGTTTTGGATGTGGGCAGCGGCGCGGGCTTGCCGGGCATTCCTTTAAAAATTGCCGTGCCGGAAATTAAACTCACCTTGGTGGATTCACTGCAAAAGCGAGTTTCTTTTTTACAGGAAGTAGTTACCTTACTGGCGTTAAAAGATGTTAATGTAATCCATGCCCGGGCGGAAGATTTAGCCAAGGAAGTAAATATTCGGGAGCAATTCCCTTTGGTGGTCTCCCGGGCAGTGGCCCGTTTAAATGTACTTTTGGAATTGTGCCTTCCCTTTGTGCAGGTGGGCGGTTGCTTTGTGGCTTATAAAGGACCTGAGAGCGAGCAGGAAGTGGAAGAAGCCAAGCTTGCGCTGCAGGAATTGGGTGGCGAAATTGCGGAAACCTGGAGTTACCAGTTGCCGGGGGGGATGGGAGAGCGTGCATTAATTTTTGTCAAAAAAGTAAAGCCCACACCGGCAAAATATCCGCGAAGGGCCGGGATTCCTGCCAAAAGGCCTATAAAGTAGACTCGTTGGTACCGTCGCCGTCTGAAAAAAGCATTTTCAGACGGTGACGGTTTTTTTCTTTATTGGGAATAAACTTAAATTAATGGAAGGATATCCCTATTATCTGTCGAATAATTCAGCGTAACAGGACGGTCTTAAGGAGGTTAAATTTATGGGAGAAGATTGGAGAATATTGATGGATCTTGAGGAAAGTCATTATTCCCAGGAACAGATACATAATATACCCATAAAAAATATTCGACCTAATCCCTACCAGCCGCGCCAGGATTTTGAACCGGAAAAAATCGACGAATTAATGCAGTCAATTAAAACATATGGGCTTTTACAGCCTATTATTGTGCGTAAAGCAAAGGCAGGTTTTGAGTTGGTGGCAGGAGAAAGGCGTTTGCGTGCCTGTGAGCAGTTGGGGTGGACGGAAATACCGGCTGTAATTAAAGAATTTTCTGAAAGTGCCATGGCCACAGTGGCTTTGATAGAAAATTTGCAGCGGGAGAATCTTTCTTATTTTGAAGAGGCAGCCGGTTATGAAAGATTGCTCCGCGAATTTAATTTAACGCAGGAGGTGCTGGCACAAAGGATAGGTAAGAGTCAATCCACCATTGCCAATAAATTGCGTCTCTTAAAACTGCCTCCGAAAATTAAAGAAAAGTTAATTGCCCATGATTTAACGGAAAGACATGCCCGGGCGCTTTTGAAATTGCCCACTGAGGAAGCCCAAGAAAAAATCCTGCGTGAAATCTGCAATTTAGGGTATACGGTGAAACAGACGGAACAAAGAGTTGCCGACTACTTGCAACAGTTGGCAGGTCCGCAGAAAGAAAGAAAAAAAGTTATCATACGGGATATTCGTATTTTTTTAAATACTATTCGCCAAGCGGTGACACTTTTAGAGTCAGGCGGCTTAGGCCCAAAGCTTAAGGAAAAAGATTTGGGGGACTATTTGGAAATTACCATTACTGTTCCAAAAAATAAAAAAGACGTAAAAGAAAAACTTACACAAGACCAGGGCAAGACTATTTCCCAGGCAATGGGCAGGTAAACCATGTGGCAGAAACTTTTTTCTCGGAAAAGGCAAAAACCAGCTTTCAACAAAAACTCCGCTTTTTCTGCAGGGAATAATCTTTTTAGACGCGAATATGTAAGTTACTGCAGAGAGCGAGGTGTAAGCATGACTCGTGTCATTGCTGTGGCGAATCAAAAAGGTGGCGTAGGAAAAACGACGACAGCAGTAAATTTGAGTGCCTGCTTGGCTACTTTAGGGAAAAAAGTCTTATTAATGGATGTGGATCCGCAGGGAAACGCCACCAGTGGAGTAGGTTTGGAGAAAAGAGAAATAAAAACTTGTATTTATGATGCACTAATTAATGAATTACCTTTACGCAATATTATCCGGGAAACGCAAATTGCAAACCTGGATGTGGTTCCGGCTAGCATCCAGTTGGCGGGTGCCGAGATAGAACTTGTCTCCATTATTTCCAGGGAAGTACGTTTAAAGCATGTTTTACAGGATGTTTATCTGGATTATGATTATGTGATTATTGACTGCCCTCCTTCTCTGGGGCTTTTAACCATTAATGCTCTAGCTGCTGCCAATACCGTGTTAGTACCAATCCAGTGTGAATATTATGCTTTAGAGGGTTTAAGCCAGCTTACCAATACGATAAAATTGGTGCAAAAACATTTAAATAAAGACCTAGAGGTTGAAGGTGTACTTTTAACTATGTATGATGCGCGCACCAATCTCTCTATTCAAGTGGCAGAAGAAGTCCGCAAGTATTTTGGCAGCCAAGTATTTAAAGTTATTATTCCCCGTAATGTGCGGCTCAGTGAAGCACCCAGCCATGGACAACCTATTATTCTCTATGATGAACGCTCGAAAGGGGCACAGACTTACTTAGAATTGGCAAAGGAAGTGATCGCCAATGAGCAAAAGAGGGTTGGGTAAGGGAATTCATGCACTCATCCCGGCGCTGGACGATACTCCTCTTTCCGACACTACCTCAGATGCCATTGATGTGGAAACGGAAAAGATTCAAATAAACCCCAACCAGCCGCGGAAAAATTTTGATGAGGAAAGTTTGGCCGAACTTGCCCGTTCTGTGGAACAGCACGGAATATTACAGCCATTAATTGTGCGCCCCCATGGGGACGGTTATGAAGTGGTGGCGGGGGAAAGACGCTTGCGTGCCGCAAAAATGGCCGGCTTAACCCATGTGCCGGTGTTAATCCGTACTTTAAGCGATCGGGAAATGATGGAGATTGCCTTAATTGAAAACTTGCAAAGAGAAGATTTAAATCCGCTGGAGGAAGCGGAAGCTTATAAACGTTTAATGGAAGAATATAATTATACCCAAGAACAAATGGCACAAAGGGTGGGAAAAAGCCGTTCAGCCATCGCCAATACGCTGCGCTTATTAAGTTTACATAGTGACGTACGCAAAATGCTCCTGGACGGCTTGCTTACAGAGGGACATGCCCGGGCAATTTTGGCTTTACCTTTAGAAAAACAGCCGGCGGCGGCGCTAAAAGTCATTGAGTTAAACCTGTCGGTGCGTGAAACGGAACGTTTAATTAGTGAAATGCAGAAAAAAACGGAAAAATCACAAAGAAAAAAACGTATAGAGAAGGATCGCTATATTCTTGATTTAGAAGAGAGATTGCGCCTTTCTTGCGGCACCGCCGTAAATGTGCGTATTTCCCGTAGCGGGAAAGGGAAATTGGAAATACATTTTCGTGATTTAACGGAACTTGAACGCCTGTGTGAAATTTTATTATAAAATGTTTCACGTGAAACATTTCCGGCTTTTTTTAATGTTTCACGTGAAACACACGGAGGTAGGAATGGTTTTAGAAGTAATGAGCGTACTGCAAGGTTCAATAGTTAATGCAGCAACAATTATTGTTGGCGGCTTTTTAGGAATTACTATTGGTGGCAAATTACCGGAACGAATTAAAATAATTATGATGCAAGGTATTGCCCTGGCGGTATTGGTTATTGGTATACAGATGGGTTTGCGTTTGCAAAATTTAGTAGTGGCGATTTTTAGTTTGATTTTAGGTGGGGTGGTGGGGGAAGTAGTCAACCTTGACGGTCGGCTCCAAAAATTAGGACTTTGGATAGAAAAGCGGGCAGCTGCTGCCGGTTCAGGCGTAGCTCACGCTTTTGTTTTTGCCTCACTTGTCTACATGGTGGGGGCCATGTCCATTACAGGAGCCTTGGAAAGCGGTCTTTTGGGCCAGCACCAAACTCTTTATGTGAAATCTTTGTTGGATGGTGTTACGGCTATAGCCTTCGCCGCCACTATGGGACCGGGTGTTTGTTTGTCGGCAGTGCCGGTTTTTCTCTTTCAAGGGGGAATAGCACTGGCAGCCGGCTGGGTGCAACCTTATTTAGGAGAGGCAATAATTGGTGAGATTACCGGTGTGGGGGGTCTTTTAATTATAGCTATTGGCCTAAATATGTTAGAGTTAACGAAAATAAAAGTTGCCAATTTCTTGCCGGCGTTTATTTGCTTGTTTGTGGCAGGAATTTTCTTGCCGTTTTTCTAACTATTTTCCGGGGAATTATTAATCTAAAGATTCTTTCTTTTATTATTGGAGTTTTTCCGGGGATGCTTTCTTAAGTTTGTAGTGTAGTGAGAGCGCATGCAGCCTATGGGCGGCCATCCCTACAGGGCTAGAAAGACGTAATCTTGTAAAATAAATGTGGAGTGACTTTTTGTTTAACCAGTTTTGCTGCCGGAGGTTGTCTATATGGATTGGGATTTAGTACAATATTTGCTGCCCTTAAGTGTATTTTTGTTGTTTCTCTTTTGTGTAATTTTGCTAATCAATTTTTTGCGCCTGCAAAGGCGCTATCGGCAGTTTATGACCGGTAGCAACGGTTTAAATTTAGAAGCAAAATTATTTGCCCTCCAAAGAGAACTGGAGAAAGTGCAAAATGAGATTGGTGTTCAGGAGCGTTTATTGCGTAAATTGGCTTTATTATTGGATTATACCTTTCAAGGTATAGGCGTGGTTCGCTTTAATGCTTTTCAGGATACCGGCGGTGATTTAAGTTTTTCTGTGGCTTTTGTTGATGCCCAGAAAAATGGTGTAGTTATTACCAGTATTTATGGCCGGGAAGAAGCACGCACCTACGCTAAACCGTTGCAGGAAGGGAAATCAATTTATCCTTTAAGTGAAGAAGAAAAAGAAGCCATTAAAAAAGCCTTGGCCATGAGAAGAAAAGCTTTAGGCGAAAAAGTAGAGGTAGACAGTGAAAGCGAGTAAAAAGTATTTTTTTATTATTAATCCTCAAGCAAACAGTGGACGTGTACTGAAAACTTGGCAACAAGTAGAGATCTTTTTAAAAGCGCAGCAGGCACAATATGAAGCTGTTTTTAGTAGGGATGCGGAGCATGTCTCTTTATTGGCAGGGGAGGCTTCCCATGGAGGATATACTGTGGTAGGTGTAGGGGGAGACGGCACTATTTCCCGCATCGCTACGGCTTTAAAAGGATCGAAAACTCACTTCGGTATTATCCCGGCAGGTTCGGGTAATGATTTTGCCCGTAGTTTTGGTTTGCCAAAAGACCCCGTTGAAGCCTGCCGGGTGATTTTGCAGGGTGAGTTTGTGGAAGTTGATTTAGGTATATTTAACGGAAGAGGTTTTTGCAATATTTTAGGTGCCGGCCTGGATGCAAAGGTGGCGGCTGATGCAAACCGGATTTTTAAAAAATTTTCCGGTAAGTTTGGCTATGTGCTGGCGTTAATCCGTCAATTGATTCTTTACCGGCCAGCTTTGCTGGAATTGGAGATAGACGGGCAGACTCACCAGGTTAAAGGCTGGCTTGTAAGTATAGCCAATGGCAAATATTTGGGAGGCGGTATGAAAATTGCTCCGCAAGCAGATCCTGGAGATGGTTTCTTTGATGTAATTATAGTTAATGAAATGTCTGTTTTTCGTTTTCTTTATCTTTTTCCCCTTGTATATAGCGGCAAACATATTGACCTTGATGTGGTGCAGGTTTGGCGCGGTCGCCGCATCAGTATCCGCAGTAATGTTCCCCTTGATGTGCAGGCCGATGGGGAAATGGCGGGGACAACCCCCTTCACCATTGAAGTGGCGGCGAAAGCATTGTCCCTATTGGTGCCAAAGGCATATAAGGAAGCTGTAAAGGTAAGCGAATAAGCTTACTGGCGGAAAAAACGTCGGAAAAAGAGCCATCCGTTAAAGGCGGATGGCTTCAGTCTTTGTGGCGGATTTATGTAGTTTTTGCAGTGTTAAATATAGTCCGTAGGCAATAGTGTCTGCCATGCGCATGACCAGACTTAAACGGGTATTTTGCAGGACAAAATATTCTAAAAACCCGCCCACATTAACAATGCCGTTAATATGGATCTGGCCTACAGGCGGCAAATCTTTGTTAACACCGGCCCCGGGACGAGTAGGTCCTAGTCCTAAGTCGACACAACCAACACTTTCTTGTCTTCCCAAGCAAGCATCGACCGCGATGATAAAGGGAAAAGCGTATTTTTTTTCGATCTTTTCAATGGTTTCACTAAGATTAACGGCATGAACCGGAGTATCTAAAGTGCCGTAAATATCTGTATTTAAAGGCAGGAGTTTTTGCAGTTTTGTGCCCACCAGGGGGCCGAGGGCATCACCGGTGGAACGGTCAGTGCCGATACATAAAATTACCAGCTGCTGTGTTTCCGGCTGATAGTGTGCTTGCAATAAAGTTTCCAGCGCCTGTTTTGTTTTCATGACGGCAAAGAGATCTGAGCCGTCTATCCGAAAGGAAACCGGATTATTTTTGGGCAGGTTACTATACATAGCAAGCCCCCATAATACATAGTATATGATAGTATATGGAATTAAAGTAAGTTTTATACGAAGCCAAGTACAGGAAATTGTATCTTTTAATATTTCCCAGGGAATAACTATGTTTTTTGGGGGGAGTTTGATGTCATGGGTGGATTTGGCCGGCCTGGCGCTGATTTTATGGGGAGCTGCCAGGGGATATCTTAAAGGCGCTTGGCTAACGGTCTTACAATTAGTATTACTGGTTCTGGCCCTGCCGGTTGCTTATAGATTTTCCCAACCTGTAGCGCAATTTATTAACGATCAGTGGCCCCTTGAGTCGATTTTAGTCGGTTGGCTGGGGCGAGGGCAAAGCATAGAAACAGCAGGCGGCTCATTTTCCGCATTATCTTTGCCACCGCTGGCAGGCAAATTTCTCCTCCGGCTTTTACCCCCGCAGTATGCACTGCCGGTAACAAGCAGCGGCACAGCCATACAGGTGACGGCGGCAATTTTTTTGCGCTTTCTTGTCTTGGTGGCGGTGTTTTTCTTTCTGGTGATTTTGTCTCGTTATTGCCTGGATTTATACACCTTAAAACTTAACGGGCAAAGTGAAATAAAAAGTCAGCATTATTTAGGCTTTTTTTGCGGTGCCCTCTATGGTTTTATCCTTGCTTTGCTTTTGTGTTTCGTGCTGGATAGTTTGTCTTTATTTTTTACGGCAGGATTTTGGCAGGCTGATTTAACCCATTCATACCTGGTCAGGGCCGCCGATTTTGTGCTGCAATATTTTTAGATTTAAAGGATTACTGCAGGATTTTCCCGTGGCAGGGAAGAATATATTGCACAACAAATGAAAGGTATATATAGAGAAAAGGTGGTTTAAAATGCGTATAATTTTACTTGGACCTCCCGGTGCCGGGAAAGGTACACAAGCGGAAAGATTGGTAAAAAAATATCAAATTCCTCATATATCAACAGGTGATATTTTCCGGGAAGCCATTAAAGCGGGAACGGAATTAGGTAAACAAGCAAAGGAATATATGGATCGTGGCGAACTTGTGCCTGATGAGTTGGTGGTAAGTATCGTCAAGGAGCGCTTAACGGAGCCTGATACTGCTAAAGGTTATTTACTGGACGGTTTCCCGCGCACCGTGGCGCAGGCGGAAGCTTTAGACGCGACGCTGCAGGAAGTAAAGACGCCCCTTAACGGTGTAATCAATATTGAAGTGGCGCAGGAGGAACTGCTGGAGCGGCTCACCGGGCGGCGTGTCTGCCGCAGTTGCGGGGCTACGTATCATATTAAGTTCAATCCTTCCACCGTGAGAAGTGTATGTGATAAATGCGGCGGTGAATTATATCAGCGTGACGATGATACTTTTGAAACGGTAAAACAGCGTCTGGAAGTATACCAGCAGCAGACTAAACCTTTAATTGATTACTATGAGAAAAAGGGAATACTTTATACCGTGAACGGTGCTCAGGAAATTGACGCTGTTTTTCAAGAGATTGTCAAATTTTTAGATAAATTTGTGCAGAGTTGAACAAAAGCAAAAGGGAGGGGCGCTGATGGCTGATTTCTCAATTGGAGAAAAAGTCCGCATGAAAAAACCTCATCCCTGTGGTGGAGATATTTGGACCATTATTCGTGTGGGGATGGACTTTCGTATTAAGTGTACAACTTGTGGGCGCAGTGTTATGCTTCCGCGGGCAAAATTTGAAAAAAGCGTCCGCCAGCGCCTGCCCTAATTGTTGTGGCGAAAAAAGCGTGCTTTCAAGGATCAGCACGCTTTTATCGGGTTTGGTAACGGCCAAAATTACATTGCGGCCTGTGTGACAATTTTCTTGCCACGGCTTACCGGTTGTGGTATTATATTGTTTGTGCTTCCCTGCTCCCGCAAGTTCGGGGGCCAAAGTCCAGAGGGAGGAGGTGAATAGGCCATGATTAAATACGAAACCATGTTCATTTTAAAACCGGACCTGGAAGAAGATGCTTATACAGCCTTGATTGAAAGATTTACAGGGCTCATTGAAGCTGAAGGCGGCGAAGTAACTAATCTTGAGCGCATGGGAAAACGTAAATTGGCCTATGAGGTAAAGAAAAAATACCGCGAAGGTTATTATGTGCTCATTAACTTCAAAGGTGAGCCGAATGTAACGGCGGAACTGGAGCGGAATTTCCGGATTGTTGATGATGTAATCCGTTACCTCATTGTTAAAGAGGAAGAATAAGGGGTGGAGAAACGGAATGCTTAACCGCGTAATTTTAATTGGGCGCTTAACGCGCGATCCTGAACTTCGTTATACACCTGCCAATGGTGTAGCTGTAACTACTTTTACGCTGGCCGTAAACCGGCGTTTTTCCCAACAACAGGAGGCAGATTTTATCCCCATTGTGGTTTGGCGCGCTCAGGCGGAAAACTGTGCAAAATATTTAGTGAAGGGAAGCCTGGTGGCGGTGGAAGGCCGCCTGCAAATCCGCAGTTATGAGCTGGAGGGCCAACGTCGAACTGTTGCTGAAGTGGTTGCCGAGAGCGTCCAGTTCCTTGACCGGCGTGGTAAGCGTTCTGAAGATGAACCACCTGTTTTCGATGATACTTTAATTGGCGACGATGATGTGCCATTTTAATCTCAGCGAAGCCTGTGGCAAAAGAGGTGTCCTGTAAAGGAGGTTAGAAGATGCGGAAAGAGCGCGGTCGTAAGGGCAGACGTAAAGTCTGTAGCTTCTGCGTTGAAAAAATAGAGCATATAGATTATAAAGCAACAAATAAACTGGCCAGATATATTACCGAAAGGGGTAAAATTCTGCCCCGCCGTATTTCCGGTAATTGTGCCAAACACCAGCGTCAGCTGACCAGGGCCATTAAGCGTGCCCGCAATATTGCCCTGCTCCCGTATACGGCAGATTAGAGTTTAAGCCATGTAAGCGCCCGCAAAATTGGGCGCTTTTTATTTACGTACAAAAATTAGCAAGGTGATAAAGCCTGTTAAGAGCAGGAGTTAGATAAGACTGTGCAGAAATGAGTATGTCACGGAACCGTTTATAGGAGGAATATTTTGGAGGTAATGCTATGAAGGTAATTTTACTGCAGGATGTGAAGAAACTGGGGAAAAAAGGCGAAGTTAAAGAAGTGGCAGACGGCTACGCACGCAACTTTTTGCTGCCGCGGAAGCTGGCAGTGGAAGCCACCCCCAGCAAAATGAAAGAATATGAATTATTGCAGCAACAGCAAGAAAATAAAGAAGCAAAAATTTTGGCGGAGGCAAAAGCACAAGCCGCTCAACTTGCCGGCAAAAAGTTTGAAATTGCCATGAAGGTCGGCGAGGGCGGACGTCTTTTTGGCTCCGTCACCAGCGGGGATTTGGCAGAAAAATTGCAAAAGCAAGGTTTTACTATTAATAAACGGAAAATAGAGCTACCTGAGAATATTAAAAGTACAGGGACTTATCCGGTGCGCATTAAACTGCATCCGGAAGTGGAGGTAACGATTGAATTGGTGGTAACTCCCCAGGAGAAGGAGTAAGCAATGGAACAAACATCAACATCCAGATTGACAGCACAGAGAAACTTACTTTCCGAAGCAAAACAGCTGGAGCGGGAAGTAAACGCCCTGTATAGTTTGCTGGCTGGGATGTTAGGGGCAGAAAAGCTTGTTTTAAAAGCCGGTAAATTGGAAGCTTTAAATCTTTTGCGCTCACAAAATCTGCAGGAACGTGTATTGGGACTGCAGATTGTTATTTATAATAATCCGGCTTTAAAGGAAGTGCCTGCCCCGGAAGCGATCCCGGAAATTTTGCAGGATTTATATGATGAACTGGCAGAGCAGATTGCACTGCGGACAGTGGAAGAGACTATTGAGCAAAAAGTAGCGGCGAAAATGCAGGAAAAACATGATGAATACCTGCTGGAAATCAAAAAGCAGTTGCTCAAAGAGGAAAAGGGACCGGAGAATCCCCAAACTCTGAAAAAATATGCACAGCTGGAAAAATTAAAAAAGAAAAAGTTAAACCGCTTTGTTTTGGAGCTTTTGCGCCCGCAAAAACTGGAGGAGATTGTGGGCCAGGAAAAGGCGGTTACGGCGCTTTTAGCCAAACTGGCTTCCCCTTACCCGCAGCATATTATTATTTATGGTCCGCCCGGTGTGGGCAAAACAACGGCGGCACGCTTGGCTTTGGAGGCAGCAAAAAAAATCAAAGCAAGCCCCTTTGCCGAAGATGCCCCCTTTATTGAAGTGGACGGGACGACGCTGCGCTGGGATCCCCGGGAAATAGCAAATCCGCTGTTGGGTTCGGTACATGATCCCATTTATCAGGGTGCCCGCCGGGATTTAGTTGACGGCGGCGTGCCGGAACCTAAACCCGGTTTAGTGACGGAAGCACATGGCGGCATTCTTTTTATTGATGAAATTGGCGAAATGGATTTGCAGCTGCAAAGTAAATTGTTGAAAGTACTGGAAGATAAAAAAGTCTATTTTGAATCGGCGTACTACGACCCTACTGATCCGCAAGTGCCTAAATATATCCACCAGCTGTTTACGGAAGGGGCGCCGGCTGATTTTGTTTTAATCGGAGCCACAACGCGACCGCCCCATGCCATTAACCCTGCACTGCGTTCCCGTTGCAGCGCTGTGTTTTTTGAACCGCTGACACCTAAACATGTGGAAGCCATCGTGGAGGCGGCGGCAGCCAAGTTGAATGTCGAATTGGCCGAGGGAGCTGCCGCTTTAATTGCCGATTATACTACAGAGGGCCGGCAGGCGGTTAATTTGTTGGCAGACGCCTTCGGCTTGGCGCTCTACCGGCGCCGCCAGGAAAAGGATCCGGTTGTTATTACTCAGGATTTGGTCCTGGAAACTTTGCGTGCCGGCCGCTATGTGGCCCATGCAGTAAAGAAGAATCTTGCGGGCGAAACGGTGGGTAAAGTATACGGTTTGGGAGTAAGCGGTTTTTTGGGCAGTGTGCTGGAGATTGAGGCGGTTGCCTTTGCTGCCGCCGAAGCCGGGAAAGGTATGATCCGTTTTAATGAAACGGCCGGCAGCATGGCCAGGGATTCCGTTTTTAATGCGGCGGCGGTTATCCGGCGCCTGACCGGTGAAAAACTGCATAATTATGATTTGCATATCAATGTGATTGGTGGCGGGCGTATTGATGGGCCTTCCGCCGGGTTAGCCATGGTAGTTGTGCTTCTAAGTGCCATTAAAGGGTGGCCTGTTTCCCAGCAGGTGGCGGTGACGGGAGAAGTGTCCCTACAGGGACAGGTTCGTCCCGTAGGCGGTATTGCCGAAAAGCTTTTTGGTGCTCGTCTGGCCGGTATTCAGACTGTGCTTGTTCCCTTTGAAAATAAAGATGAAGTCCCTGAACTGGCGGGAATGCGTGTAATCCCGGTAAAAACTGTTGAAGAAGCTTTACCTTGGTTGTTTGGGGATAAAGTCAGGGGGATAAGTATTGGGTAAGGAGTTTGGTGTTGACTATGAGTGCAACGATGGAACGTATTCCACCACAGAATCTTGAAGCGGAACAATCTGTTTTAGGTTCAATGCTTATTGATCGGGAGGCAATCATCATTGCCTCGGAAATCATTCGCCCCACTGATTTCTACCGGGAGAGCCATCAAAAAATTTTTGAAGCCATGCTGGCGCTTTCGGAGCGGGGCGAACCGGTTGATTTAATTACTTTGTCTGCAGAACTGGAACAGCAGAACCTGTTGGAAAGCGTGGGTGGTATTGGTTATTTGACCACTTTAGCCAATATTGTACCTACCGCCGCCAATGTGTCTTACTATGCACGGATTGTGCAGGAAAAGGCAATTTTACGTACCATGATCAATACAGCTACCCAGATTGTTTCCCGCTGCTTTGAAGCAAAAGATGATGTGGAAGAAATTTTAGATGATGCAGAAAAAGCTATCCTGGAGATTTCACAGCGTTCTACCTCTAATAGCTTCAGCAGTATGAGAGAAATTCTGAAAAATACTTTTGAGCGCATTGATCAATTGTGGGAAAATAAAGGCGGCGTAACCGGGGTGCCTACCGGTTTTCCCGATTTAGACAACTTAACCTGTGGTTTGCAAAATTCAGACCTGATTATTATTGCAGCCAGACCAAGTATGGGGAAAACTACCCTTGCCTTAAATATTGCCCAGCATATTGCCGTCAATGAAGGGCTGCCTGTAGCCATCTTTTCCCTGGAAATGTCCAAAGAACAATTGGTCCAGCGCATGCTTTGTGCCCAGGCCAATATTGATGCCCAGCGCCTGCGCCGCGGCTTTTTAACGGAAGAAGATTATCCCAAATTGACTAAAGCAGCAGGTCCGCTGTCGGAAGCACCTATTTATATTGATGATACGGCCGCAATTTCCGTGCGGGAAATGCGGGCAAAGGCACGTCGTTTAAAGGCAGAACACGGCCTTGCGGCTATTTTTATTGATTACCTGCAATTAATGCGGGGAGACGGGCGGGCAGAAAATCGGCAGCAGGAAATATCCGCTATTTCCCGTTCTTTAAAGGCCTTGGCCAAGGAATTGAATGTGCCGGTGGTGGCGTTATCCCAGCTTTCGCGGGCTGTAGAACAGCGAGAAAAGAAACGGCCAGTGCTGAGCGATTTGTTGGAGTCGGGAGGAATTGAAGCCAATGCCGACTTGGTGGCTTTTATTTATCGCGAGGCCTATTATAATCCAAATGCTGAAAATAAACACGACACGGAGATTATTATTGCCAAACAACGCAACGGTCCGGTGGGGAGTGTACATTTATACTTCAAAGAAAACCTGAATAAATTTGTCAGTATCAGTCACGATTATCAAGAAGCTATGCTCTAGTAGTATTTTTGCGGTAAAGAAGGAGTATTTGTTAAAATTTACTATTGACAGGCGGCGTAATTTATAGTATCATTTTGATCCGTAAGACGCTTTGAGCCATTAGCTCAGTTGGTAGAGCACCTGACTTTTAATCAGGGAGTCCCGCGTTCGAGTCGCGGATGGCTCACCATTTCGGCCCCTTGGTCAAGCGGTTAAGACACCGCCCTTTCACGGCGGT